>CALVTS010000003.1 GCA_944363035.1 uncultured Clostridia bacterium | reverse complement strand
AGTTATATCTTTTAAGTATTATAGCAGAAAACGCGCTATTTTTCAAGCAAAAGAATGCCTTGAAACGGTTTTGGCACCGTGGCGGGTGCTTGAATAAACGAGCGGCTCGGCTACGCCTCGCCGTTCAAGCACCCGCCACAAACAAAACAACAAAAACGAAACTCAAAGGCGCACGGAAACGGGCGGTCGCCGCTGAACCGCTTGGCGATCCGCCCTTATTCTCCGTGCGGCATTATTTGAGTTTTAACGCCTTTTGTATGCCGTCGGTATTTGTATATCGGCGGCGTTTTTCGTTGGTTACTTACAACAGAGTGGCGGAAAATTATCCGTAAACTGTCGGTTTAGATACGGAAAAGCATACTTTCACCTACTCACACTTTTCTAAATCATTCGTATATAATCTTAATTGCCCGACAATCGGTCAGGACACCCCTTAAATAAAAAACAAGCCGAGTTGTAAAAAGTTTGTAAAATTTTCATTTTAGGGGGTTGATTTTTGCCGTTTTCGAGGCTATATAGTGAGGGGTATTTTTCTGCCCCTCAAAAAACGCGAGGAGGTGATAAAATGCTGAACACGAAACTCGAAGTCGTAACCGTCGGTGCGCCGGATGTTACGGCGTTATCGGAAAACGAACAGCGGATATTTTTTGAAACGATAGCGGCAAGAGTTTTGGAATTGGCAAAAGAACGGAATGAATTGTAATGTAATGCAACGGAACTAATGTAACGGAAACGGAATGGAATGAAAGGAATGTTCGGGGCGCAACGTACTACGCCGCCCCATTAGATAGATAACAGAATAGTGACCGAAACGGATTGAACCGAAAGTAATCAGCGGTAAATAAAACAACAAAGCCAATACGCAGGCGTTTAAGATTTCCGAAAAGTGACGGGAACGCGCCGTAAAGCAAAGGGCAAAGTATGAAACGATAACAGCATTGTTTTGTATTTTGCCCTTTTTCTTTTTCACTAAAAAACACACAAAAAGGAGGACTATTTATGCCATATCAGGCAAGCAAAATTTACTATGACGGCAGTCATTATATTGCCGCGCCCAAAGAAAACTTTCCGAGCCGCAAAGGCAGAAAAACGGCAAGAAAAAGCAGCACGCAAACAGACAGCGCAAATGCCAAATTCGAAGCGGCTTATGCGGAAAGTCAGGCGTTGCCGAAACGCGAACGCAAACAGTACATCGCGGAGAAACTGCAAGACGATTTCGCTACCGCCGAAGAAGCAAAAGAATATGCGCGCAGACAGACGGAACGCAAGAGGAACAACGCCTGCAAGCGTTATACGAGGCTTTGGCGCAAAGTTTATCTGCAAGGCAGATGGGACTACTTCGTGACCTTTACCTACGACAACGACAAGCATACGGAAGAGTCCTTTCGGCAGAGTCTCCGCAACACCCTAAAACATCTTGTGAGCCGCAAGGGCTGGAAGTATATAGGTGTATGGGAGCGTTCCGCAAGCGAAAGGTTACACTTCCACGGGATATTCTATATCCCCGAAAACGCTATGGTCGGCGAATTGAAACAGGTCAGCGATTACAGCACCAAGCAACACCGAATGCAGACGACATATCAAAACACACACTTTTCACGGCGGTTCGGGAGAAACGATTTCAAGGCGATAGACAAAAACGAAGTCGTTGAGTCCGTCCGCTATCTGCTCAAATACATAGAAAAGAGCGGCGAACGGCTTGTATACGGCGGAGATCTGCCGACCTATTTCAAGTCGGACATCACGGACGAGGACATCGTTTGCCCCACGGGTATAGACGGCAAAAAGATGTTGCTGTATGACGATTTCAACTGTTGGGAAGACGGCTGCCTTGTCGGCAAAGTCTGTCCCGAAAGCATATCACGGCTGCCGAAGTGCAACTGAATCATTTTGTCTTTCGGTTTGCGGAGCGTAAACGAAACCGCCCTTTTTCGCAAGGGTAAAGTGCATTGCCGTCGCAACCCTTGCAAAAAAGGAACGAGCGACACAAGCAGATGTCTTTACAATGCGGCTTCGTTTGTTCGCCCCTTGTCGAAAGACAAAAAATACATTTTCAAAGGAGAAAAATATGATAAGAACAGCAGTCATTTATGCCCGATACAGCTCGGACAGTCAGACGGAACAAAGCATTGACGGACAACTGCGTGTGTGCGAAGAATACGCGCAGAAAAACGACATCCTCATCCTCGACACCTACATTGACCGTGCGATGACGGGGACGAACGACAACCGTCCCGATTTTCAACGCATGATCAGGGACAGCGCAAAGAGGACTTTCGGCTATGTGCTCGTTTACAAATTCGACAGATTCTCGCGAAACAAGTACGAAACGGCGATACACAAGAAAGCCTTGAAAGACAACGGCGTTAAAGTCGTATCGGCGACAGAGTTCGTGCCCGACACGCCCGAAGGCATCATCTTTGAAAGTATGCTGGAAGGCTATGCGGAATATTACAGCGCGGAACTCTCCCAAAAGATACGGCGCGGCAACAACGAAAGCCGCAGGAAAGGCAACCTGACGGGCGGCACGCTCCCGTACGGCTACAAGAATGTGAACAAGAAAGCCGTGATCGTCCCCGAAGAAGCGGACATCGTGCGCTACATCTACGAGCGATATTCCATCGGCGTGTATGTGAAAGACATCATCGCGGAGTTGAACGGCAAAGGCTTGTTGCACAAGGGCAAGCCCTTCGTCGCCAACACGGTTTACGGGATACTCGGGAACGAAAGATATTCGGGAATATACCGCCATAACGGCGAAGTGTTCGACAACATCTATCCGCAGATCGTGCCGAAAGAAACTTTTGATAAAGTCCGTGCAAAAGTGAACGCCAATAAGTTCGGCAAACGAAGCGAACACATCACCTACTTGCTGAAAGACAAGATAAAGTGCGGCTATTGCGGCAGATCCGTAATAGGCGATAACGGCACGGCGCATAACGGCGAAAGAAAATACTACTACACTTGCCAAGGGCGCAAGAAGAAATTGACAGATTGCCGCAAACAGTCCATACGAAAGGACATACTCGAAAAGATCGTGCTGGAATGTGTCATTGAACAGATACAAAAAGCTAATTCCCTTGACTTTATCGTGAACGGCATTATGAAAGAACAGGAACGACAGGCACAGGCAAACATCGTTCTCAACCTGCTTTTGAAAGAGCGGCGAACTACCGAGAACGCGATAAAGAACATCATGACCGCGATAGAAAACGGCGGAACTACGAATACGGTAATGAACCGCCTGCGAGAACTCGAAAACAGACAAGCCGAATTGGAACGACAGATACTGATAGAAAAGAGCAAGACTGCCGTACAGCTTACCGAAAAACAAATACGCGAATTTTACAGCCAAGCATTGGCATTAGAGCCGAAACTGCTTATAAATTACCTTGTAAAGCAAGTGACGCTCTATGACGACAAAATAGAAATACAATTCAACGCCCCGATAAACGTAAGTCCCGATGACGAAAGCCGTCGGGGCTTTTCTTTATGCTCGAAAACGATTAAACTTTCTTACAAAGTGCCGTTCAGAGCCGACCTTGCAAAGTACCAATTTGAGGTGGAAATTTACCTGTAAAGACAGCAAACCACGGCTATTTATTCCACGCTCCGCTTGACAAGAGCCTCTGCGGCGTACGGTATCAAGGCAAAGAGCCAAGACCAAACGCCCCAAGGGGCTTTTTGTTTGCCATAGGCGAACAGCCTACCGCACGCCTTCCTCATGTCAAGCGGCTTTCGCGGCATAAACCGCCGTTTGTTATGACCGCAAGGAAACTACACTCGGCACTTGCACACACGCTTCAGACGGCTCCAAAACGACTCAATATCACACCTTGAAAACACAACAGTAAAAAGAAAAAACCTAAAACGACTTGCACTTAAAGTGGTTCGTTTTAGGTTTCGTTTGGTGGAGACGAGGGGACTCGAACCCCTGACCTATGCGTTGCGAACGCATCGCTCTACCAACTGAGCCACGCCCCCACGGCTTCCGCATTATAGCACCGCGGAAAAAATTAAGCAAGCGTTTTGACATCAATTGTTTCCATCGGGCGCACCCGACGCGATCGGAGCTTCGTTTTGTTTTGTTCTCGGTCGGGCAAAGCCGTAATCGTCGCTCCGAGACGCCGCCTGTTCACAAAAAGACGAAGGGCACCGAAAAGTCGGTGTCCTTCGGGTGTCAATGCGCGCGGGAGGGGAGTCATCGTGTCGGTGCGCGGTGTTTTTTTGCGAGGCGGAGGATGAGTTTGCTCAGTTCCACCGCGGCGAGCGGGAAGAGGGAGAGCGCGATGACGATGAGATACTGATAGCCTTCGAGGTAGACGAGGGAGAAGAAGTCCATGAGTCCGGGCACGAAGGAGACCAGGGCGACTATGCAGAGGGACGCCGCCATGGCGAAGTAGAGTTGCTTGTTGTGTCCCTGTCCGGGACGGAACACGCTGTCGGTGTTGGAGCGTTGATTGATCGCGTGGACGAGCTGGGAGAGGGCGAGCACCATGAAAGTCATGGTCATGGCTATGGCGTGTTTTTCCTCGGGGGTGGAGCCGTAGAGCGCCTCGGCGATCCAGTAGGCGGCAAGGGACGCCGCCGTGATGAAGAGCCCGTGTGTGACGATGCGCACGATGACCCCGCGTTCAAAGAGGGTGCCGCTTTTTACGGGAGGCACTTTCATGACGTTGCGGTCGGCGGGATCCACGCCCAGCGCGATGGCGGGCAGGGAATCCGTCGCGAGGTTGATGAGGAGGATGTGGATGGCGAGGATTGGGTCCTCCCACCCGAGGCAGAAGGCGAGAAAGAGGGTGAGGATCTCGGATATGTTGCCCGCGACGAGGAATTGGATCACCTTTTGTATGTTGCGGTAGACGCGTCTGCCTTCGCGGATCGCCTGTTCGATGGTGGTGAAGTTGTCGTCCAGCAGGATCATATCCGCCGCGTCCTTTGCGACGTCCGTACCCGTGACTCCCATCGCCACGCCGATGTCCGCCTCTTTGAGGGCGGGGCTGTCGTTGACGCCGTCCCCCGTCATTGCCGCCACCTCTCCTATGCGGCGCAGAGAGCGGATTATTCGCAGTTTGTCCGAAGGGGAGACCCTTGCAAAGACGACTGCGGTCTTCACGGCGTCGTCCAGTTGTTCGTCGGACATCTCGTTGAGCTCCGCGCCCGAGATCACCGTGCTCCCCTTGGTGAAGATGTGCAGTTGTTTGGCGATGGCGAGCGCGGTGACCTTGTGATCTCCCGTGATCATGATGACCCGCACGCCCGCCTCGTGACAGGCGTCTATCGCGCCGATGACCTCATTCCTAGGGGGATCGATCATTCCCGTCACGCCGATGAAAGTCATGTCGTGTTCGGTATCCTCGTCCTCCTCGGGGAGGGAGGAGAGCCGTCTTGTCGCAAAGCCCAGGACGCGCAGAGCGTCCCCGCTCATTTTTTCGCAAAGGGCGTTTATTTTCGCGCGGTCCTCCTCCGTCATGGGGCGCACGCCGTCCGAGCACATCATAGAGGTGCAGAGAGGGAGCATCTCATCCACCGCGCCCTTTGTGTAGGCGGTCAGGACCCCGTCGGTATCATGCACCGTCGTCATGCGTTTGCGGTCGGAATCGAAGGGTTGTTCAAACACTTTCGGGTGTTTATCTTCGCATTCGTCCACATCGACCCCGTATTTCTTGGCAAAGGTGATGAGCGCGCCCTCGGTGGGATCGCCCAGGGTCTCCCCCTCGCGATCGGGGTCGAAGGAGGCGTTGCCGCACAGCGCGCAGGCGTGGAGCAGAGCCTCTCTTATCGCGGGCGGGAGGCTGTCGGCGTCCTCTGCCGGGGTCGTCCTGCCCTCGACGAGTCCCTCCGCCGCGGCAAAGTGAGTGACCGTCATTTTGTTGAGGGTGAGGGTGCCCGTCTTGTCACAGCACACGACTGTCGCGCTGCCCAGGGTCTCGACCGCAGGCAGACTTTTCACCAGCGCGTTCCGTTTTGCCATGCGCTGGACGCCGAACGCCATGATTATGGTGGCGGTGGCGGGGAGCCCCTCGGGGATGATGGAAATGGCGAGAGAGATGCCCAGCAACACCAACGACTGCCACGTCCTGCCCCCTCTCGCGAAGCCTATCGCCATGATGACGACGCAGACCGCGAGCCCGATGACGGTGAGTATCTTGCCGACGGAATTGAGCTTTTTCTTGATGGGGGTCTGGAAGTCGTCCCGAGTTTTGAGCATATCGGCGATCTTGCCGACCTCGGTGTTCGTGCCCGTCTCCACCACCACGCCGACGGCGTTGCCGTACATGACCACGGAGGAGGAATAAGCCATATTCACCCTGTCGCCGAGGGGAGCGTCCGTCGGGAGCACCGCCTCGCCGTCCTTTTCGGATGGGACGCTCTCGCCCGTGAGGGACGCCTCCTGTATGCGCAGGTTGTTGTCCGAGATGAGCCTGACGTCGGCGGGGACTATCGCGCCGTCCTCGAGATAGATGATGTCGCCCGGGACGAGCTCGTTTGCGGGGACGAGGCTTTCCTCACCCTCGCGGAGGGCGCGCGCCGTGGGCGCAGTCATGCTTTTCAGAGCGGCGAGAGCGTCTGCGGCTTTCTTTTCCTGGATGACGCCGACGGCGGCGTTTAGGGCGATGACCGCGAAGATGACTATGCCTTCGGCAAGCCCTTCGCCGTCTATGGCGTACATCACCAGCGAAAATATCATGGCGATGAAGAGTATGATGACCATGATGTCGGCAAGTTGCTCGAATATCATGCGCCATATGCTCTTGGGTTTGACTTCGCCCAGAGTGTTGCGCCCGTATTTTTCAAGGCGCGCCGCCGCCTCTCTGTCCGAGAGGCCTTCGGGGGAAGTATCCAGCAGTTTTTCCGCTTCTTCGGCGGAGAGGGAGTGCCAGACGGGACGTGGGTCTGCTTCGTCTTTCATATAGTCCTCCGTGAGGTTTGATCTTCTCATTATGCGCGGGGGAGTCCCCGAGGGGTGAGACGCCTCGGCGCCGCGCTCTCAGGTATCCCCGAACACGCAAAAGGACACGGCCGTATCTCTACGGTCATGTCCTCATATGTGGTCTTGTTGCTCAATCGAGGTTCGGCGCCGTCACCGTCGCTATCGCCGTCGGTCGTCATAGTGAACTCCTTTTACGGGAATATTATATGCGACGGGAGAGGAGTTGTCAATATGCTTATCGCGAGGAGGGCAGGGGAGAGGGGGAGCCCGAGCCCTTTCGGCGGGAAAAATTAAAGGAAAGTTAAAAATCGCGCACCAAATACCTTTTATGGATTGCGCGGAGGCGCGCGCGTATGTTATCATACTTTCGACTACCTATCGGGAGAAAGATATGGCAAAAGCAAAAGCAGAAAAACCCGCGAAGGATCTGTCTTACCGACAGTCGCCCGACTACGTGCCGACCAAGGAAAAGCTGGCATACGGTTGCGGCGCATTTATGGACGGCGGCGGCGTGGCGCTGATGTCCTGCGTCATGTTGAAGTACATGCAAGGCGGGCTCGGCATAGAGATCGGCATAGCTTCCACCATCATGATGGTCTCCAAGATATGGGACGCCGTCACCGACCCTATAATGGGCTTCATTTCCGACAATACGCGCGGCAGATGGGGGAGGAGAAAGCCGTATATGTTCTTCGGCGGCATCCTGCTCATCCTGGGCATATTCCTTCTCTTCCTGCCCGTTGAAGAATGGGGCATCATCTCCGCCGACAACGAGGCGGGGCTCGTTGCGTGGATGGTGGTCATGTATCTTCTTTGGAACACCTTCTCCACCATCACGATGGTGCCGTACTGTTCCATGTCAAGCGACATCTCCCCCTCTTTCAAGGAGCGCAACAACGCAAACACCGTCAAATTGGTGTTCAACGCGGCGGCGAGCGGACTTGCCTATGTGCTCCCCCTCCTCTTCATAGAGGCGCTCATTTCGCACAACACGGGCGGCGACGGCTATCTGTTCATGCCGAGCATGAACGCCACGGAATTCTGGCTTGCCATATGCATCATCTTCGGCGTGCTCTTCGGCGGCGGACTCATCATCACGGGCCTCTTTGTCAAAGAGCGCATCAAGGTGACCACGCCCAAAGAAAAATTCGATTTCAAGCAGTTTGTCAAGAACTATGCCGAGCCTTATAAGAACCGCTCCTACCGCTGGCACATCGTCATGTACGTTGCGGCGTTCACCTGCCTGGACATGATCTCCGCCCTCGCGGTGTATTACGCGACGGACGTGTGGGCGGGGAAGGAACTCTTCGGCATGGATATGTCCTCCCTCTTCATCATCGCGCCTCTCATGGTGGCGGCTGTCATCATGTTCCCCCTCGCGCGTTACGTCATGGACAAGAAGAGCAAGCAGTTCGCCTTCCGCATGGGGCTTCCCGCCTACATCATCGCGGGCATAATGCTCTGCGCCATGGATCCCAGCTGGGCACATCCCATCCTCGTCCCCATCGTCTCCCTGCTCATGGGCTTCGGCTTCGGCGGCGCGCAGATGATGCCCTGGATCATCTTCCCGGACACCGTGGACGTGGGGCAGATGGCGACGGGCGAGCGTTCCACCGGCACTTACAGCGGCATGATGACGCTGGCGAGAAAGATCGCGGGCGCACTGGGCGTCGGTCTCGTGGGTTGGATACTCGCTGGCGTCGGCTATGATGAAAATAATGCTCCCGGCGACCAAACGGACGAAGTTCTTCTCGCCGTCAGGCTCATCATGGGGCTTGCGGTGGTATTCTTCATCGCGATAGCTTTCTACGCCTCGTTCAGGTATAAGATAAACAACAAGAAACTCACGCGCGTGCGTTACTTTATCGAAGCGCGCAAGGCGGGCACCGAACTCTCCGAAGAGGAGGAGGCGGAGCGCACCGCTCTCGTGCACGAGCTCTACGGCAAGCAGGACCCCGGCGGCTACGTCTCCGTGCTTGCGGGCGCGGACGGCGCAGAGATGAATGCGGCGGCTCCCGAAGCGAGCTTCGGCGAAGCGGAGGGAGAAGTGTTCGAAGAGAGCGCGATCTCTTCCGAAAAGGGAGAAGAGGACGCGGCTTCCGAAGAGGGGAGCGCCGAGGACGAGGAGAAGTGATGACGAAGGCTGTCTTTGAAAAGAAGGACGGTATGACCGTCATAAAGATGCCCGAGGGCAGACCGTTCAGGATATTGCAACTCACGGACATCCACATCGGCGGAGGGCTCCTCAGCCGCAAGAAGGACAGGCTCGCCCTCGACGCGGTCCGGAAGATAGTGCGCGCGTCGCACGCCGACCTCGTGGTGGTGACGGGGGATATGGTGTATCCGCTGTTCATGTACTCGGGGACGAGCAACAACCTCAAAGCCTCCAAGAAGTTCGGCGAATGTATGGACAGCCTGGGCGTGCCATGGACTTTCACATTCGGCAACCACGACGAGGAGTGCATAGCTTTTTACAAAAAGGACCGTTTAGCGGACTATTATATGACGTTGAAGTCCTGTTTGTTTGAAAAGGGGGATCCCTCTCTCACGGGCGTGGGCAATCACGCCATGCGCCTCGAGACCGCGGACGGCAAGCCCGTCATGATGCTGATGATGATAGACAGCAATATGTATACGGGCGGCACCTTTTTCAGCGGATTCGACACCATACACGACGATCAGATCGACTGGTACGAAAGGGTCATCCGTCAAAATTCCGAGGAGGGGAAGGTCATCCCCTCTCTCGCCTTTTTCCACATCCCGCCCAAGGAGTTCAAGGAGGGTTGGGAGAAGTGCTACCGCGGAGAGGAGGGCGCGAAATACTGCCTCGGCTTCGTGGGAGAAAAGGATCAGTACTTCGGTTATCCAAAGCAGAAAGAGGGCAATTTCATAAAGAGGATGGTCGAGCTCGGGAGCCTGAAAGGCTTCTTTGTCGGGCACGACCATCTCAACACTCTCTCCATAGAGTATCTGGGCATGAGGATGACCTACGGCATGAGCATCGACTATCTTGCCTACGTCGCGGCTTTGGGGCAGATCCCGACAGCCAAATGCAAGGCTCAGCGCGGCGGCACCGTCGCGGACATATCCGCAGACGGCAGTTTTGAGATAAGTATGCTCCCGCTCACGGACATCGAGAGCGGCAAGATAAAATAAGACGGGAAGGGACGTCCGTCCCATCCCCTCGGGAGCTCATCCCGACAATACAGGAAATATCCTGACGGAGGAAATCATGAAAATTGGGTTTACCGAAACTGTACTGCGTGACGCGAATCAGTCGCTCATCGCGACCCGTCTGCCGTACGAGAAGTTCGCGGACATCCTGTCCGTGATGGACAAAGCGGGCTATTACAGCGTGGAATGCTGGGGCGGCGCGGTCTTCGATTGCTGTCTGCGCTATCTGGACGAGGACCCCTGGGAGAGGCTGAGAAAGATAAGGGCGGCGATGCCCAACAGCAAGCTCCAGATGCTCCTGCGCGGTCAGAACCTGCTCGGATACAAGCATTATCCCGACGAGATAGTGCGTATGTTCGTGGCGAAATCGGTGGAAAACGGCATCGACATCATCCGCATATTCGACGCGTTGAACGACCTCACCAACATCGAAGTCGCGACCGACGAAGCGTTGAAGCGCGGCGCGCAGGTGTCCGGCACGATAAGTTATACCCAGTCTCCCGTGCACACCATCAAGGCGTTCGCGAAGCTCGCCAAACAGATGGAGAACATGGGCGTCACCACCATCTGCGTCAAGGACATGGCGGGCGTCATGAGCCCCGCCGAAGCGTATGAGCTCATCGGCGAGATCAAACAGAGCGTCAAGATCCCCGTCGTCCTGCACACCCACTGCACCACGGGCATGGCGTTCATGACCTATCTCAAAGCGGCGGAAGCGGGGGTGGACGTCATCGACACGGCGACCTCCTGTTTCAGCGGCGGCAGCTCCCAGCCCGCGACGGAGACTTTGCATTACGCGCTCACCGGGCTCGGATACGAGACGGGGCTGGACGCGGCGGTGCTCAAAAAGGTGAACGACTTCTTCAAGCCCGTCCGCGACGAATTTTTGAGCTCGGGGAAACTCGATCCCAAGATGCTCGCCACGGATACGGACGCGCTCAACTACAAGGTGCCGGGCGGGATGCTCTCCAACCTCGTCGCGCAACTCAAAGCGCAGAACGCGATGGATCGCTTCGAAGAAGTGTTGGTGGAGACCCCGAAAGTCCGCGCCGACCTCGGATATCCTCCTCTGGTCACTCCCATGAGCCAGATGGTGGGCGTGCAGGCGACCGCGAACGTGCTCGCCGGCGAACGCTATAAGAACATCTCCAAAGAGGTCAAGGCGTATTGCAGGGGAGAGTACGGCAAGGCGCCCGGCAAGATAGACCCCGAAGTCATGAAAAAGGCTCTCGGCGACGAACAGCCCGTGAAGGGCAGATACGCCGACACCCTCGAGCCCGTCTTCGAAAAGACCAAACAGGAGCTCAAAGGCGTCGCCAAAAACGACGAGGATGTGCTGGATTACGTCCTCTTCCCCCAGGTCACGGAAAAATTCTTCGCCGCACGCAAGGCGAAAGAGGAAAAAGTGGTGCGCTACACCATCGCGCCCATGGAGTAAGGAGGAGATATGGGAGACATAACCATTCTCGACGCGCTCATCATATCGATCATCGGTTTCGCGATAGTGTTCGTGGTGCTCATCATCCTCATGGGGGTCATCTATCTCATGGGGCTCGCCGCGGACAAGGGGCACGTCATCACCGACAAACTGCCCAAGTTCGGGAATCCCTTCAAAAAGAAGAAGGAGGAAGGCTCCGCCAACGAGGAGGAGAGCGCGCCCGCGCCTCTCGCGCCCGGTACCTGCGGAGAACTCACTCTCGTCAGGACGGAGGATCGTGACGCGGCAATGATAATGGCGATCGTGGCGGACACCCTCGGGACTCCGCTCAACCAACTCAGATTTATCAGCATCAGGCGAGTGGATGATGCGGAGGTGAAATAATGATATACAAAGTCACATTGAACGGAAAGATATACGAAGTGGAAGTGGAAAAGGGCGAAGCCATGGTCAAGGCGGAATACGAAGCCGCTCTTCCCACCGCGGCTCCAGCGGCTCCCGCAGCTCCTGCGGCTCCCGTACCCGCAGCTCCAGCGGCTCCTGCGGCTCCCGCACCTGCGGCGCAGGCGGGCGCGAACACCGTGCCATCCCCTCTGCCCGGCAACATCAACGCCGTCAACTTCTCGGTGGGTCAGGCTGTCAAGGCGGGCGACGTGGTCATCATCCTCGAAGCCATGAAGATGGAAAACGAGATAGTCGCGCCGAAAGCCGGCACTCTCACCAAACTGCACGTCCAGAAGGGCGCAGTCGTCAATACGGGCGATCCTCTCTTTGACGTAGAGTAAGGAGGCGGCAATGAATTTCTCTCTCACTTCACAGCTCATCGGCGCGGCGGGGAGCAACGTGGATTACGGGGAAACTTTCTCCTTCCTTTGGGAGTCCACGGGGTTCTTCAACCTGCAATGGGGCAATGTGGTGATGATCATCATCGCGTGCTTCTTCCTCCTGCTCGCCATCAAGTTCAAGTTTGAGCCGTTGCTTTTGGTAGGCATCGCGTTCGGTATGCTTCTGAGCAACCTGCCCGCCGCCGAGAGCGACTGGATATTCCACCCCGAATGGTGGACGGTGCAGGATGTGGATTACATCAACGTATTGCAGCACGGAGGACTCATCGACATCCTGTACATCGGCGTCAAGACCAGCGTCTATCCCTGCCTCATCTTCCTCGGCGTGGGCGCGATGACCGACTTCGAGCCCCTGCTTTCCAACCCCAAATCCCTCATTTTGGGCGCGGCGGCACAGATGGGCATCTACGTCGCGTTCTTCCTCGCGATATGCTTCGGATTCACGGGTCCCGAGGCGGCGTCCATCGGCATAGTGGGCGGCGCGGACGGTCCCACCGCCATCTGGCTCGCGAAGGCGCTTGCCCCCCATATGCTCGCGGCGATAGCCATTGCGGCGTACTCCTATATGGCGCTCATCCCCGTCATCCAGCCTCCTCTCATGAGACTGATGACCACCAAGAAGGAGCGCGCCATCGTCATGAAGCCCACCCGCAAGGTCACCAAGGCGGAGAAGATACTCTTCCCCATCATCATAATCATCGCGACCTGTCTCTTCCTTCCCTCCGTCGCGCCCCTGCTCGGGTGCCTCATGCTGGGCAACCTGCTGAGAGAATGCGGCGTCACCGCGCGCCTCAGCGACACGGCGCAGAACGCGCTCATGAACATCGTCACCATCTGCCTTTCGGTGTCCGTCGGTGCAACGGCGCATTTCAGCACCTTCCTCAACACCAAGACCCTGCTCATCATCGTGCTCGGACTTGTGGCGTTCGCGTTCGCGACCGTCGGAGGTCTCGGTTTCGGCAAGATACTGTGCTGGCTCAGCAAGGGCAAGATCAATCCGCTCATCGGATCGGCGGGCGTGTCTGCGGTGCCTATGGCGGCGCGCGTCTCCAACCTGGAGGGGCTCAGGGCAAAGCCCGGGAATTACCTGCTCATGCACGCCATGGGACCCAACGTCGCGGGAGTCATCGGCTCCGCCGTCGCCGCAGGCTTCCTCATGGCGGTGTTCGGAGGAGGCGCATAAGCCGTGGAAAAATTCACCACACTTTACACAAAGCAAGGCAGACTCCTGCCTTGCTTTTGCTTTGACCGACTGCCTTCCACCAACGATATGGCGAAAAAGCTGTTGAAAGAGGGCGCGGGAGAGAGCTTTTCCGTGACCGCGCGGGAACAGACCTCGGGAAGAGGGCGGATGTCCCGCTCCTTTTTTTCCCCCCGCGACGAGGGATTGTATCTCTCTTTCTGCACGGAAGCCAAGGGCGACTTCCTGCGTTTCGGGGCGCTGAGCGCCCTCGCCGTCCATGCGTTGGCGGAGGAGTATTTCAAACTTGACGTGCGGTTCAAATGGCCCAACGACGTGGTCTCGGAGGGCAAAAAACTCTGCGGCATACTCCCCGAAAGCGTGGTGTCCGAAGAGGGCAAACGCTATGTCGTGGTGGGGGTAGGGCTCAATGTGTTCGAGAGCGCGGCGGACTTCGGCGCTCTGCGCGACACGGCGACTTCCGCGAGAGAATGTTGCCGCAACAACGATTTGATTTGTGCGTTTTCGCAGGATAAACACGGGATATTGCTGGATATGGGGGTCAGGCTCACCGAGCTTCTCGCCCGTCTTGCGGAGCTTACGGCAGGGGGAGAGGACCTTTCGGAGGAATATCGTTCCCGCCTTGTCACGCTGGGCAGGAAGGTCAGGTTTTCGGGGGAGGACGGAAAGCCTCGCGAGGGGGTCGCCGAGGATGTGACCCGAGACCTCGCGCTGGTGGTGAGGACTGCGGGGGGCATAGAGAGGGTGCGCTGGGGAGAGGTCGTCCACCTCGTCTGAAATTAAAACTCAAAACCGCGATTTTCAACTATTGTACTACTAGGCGCAATGTTGTATAATAAATCCGTACTTTCGCGCAAGGGGCGCGGGAGGGACGGGTCTCCCGCCACGCATAAGGAGGAATTTATGAAAAGAAAGGTTTTGCTGACGCTGCTCGTGCTCGTCATGACGGCGTGTTGCGTCGCTACGCTCGTCGCGTGCAACGACGATCCCGTTCCGTCCGACAAGAAGGAGATCGTCTATCTCGGCGACTCCATAGCGGAGGGTATACTCGGAGCCTCTCCTCTGGGGCTCAGGCAGGAATACGCCTACGCCAACGTGCTGGGAAGACGCAACGATTATGTCTATTACAACCATTCCGTATCCGGACATCTCACCAAGGATCTGCTGGCTATCCTTCAAAACGAACTCGATTATGACGGAGCCCGCGCTCTGCTCCTGCACGTTTCCGAGGCGGACGTCATCCACATTTCCATCCTCGGCAACGACGTCTTGCAGGATAGGAAGGACGGCGCGTTCGAGTCGGATCCCGTCACCATGCACAACATCATTTTGGAGGCGGCAAAGGGCGAATACACCTCCATCGATCGCGTTCTGAACGGGTACACCGCAGGTGAGGTGACGACCGTAGGCTCGGTGGAAAACATCAAGGGCATAGTGGACGCGCTCAAACGCCTCAACCCGGATGCGCTCATAATCTTCCAGTCCGTCTACAACCCCATCATGGACGTTGACACCCCTCTCATCAAACAGGAGACGCGCGACGCTCTTACGGAAGAGGGGTTCAAGATCACTCTCGACAGCTTGCATTATCTCGGCGATCTGCTCATCGAGAGATTGAACAGAGCTCTCACCACGGTGCTTGCGACCGAGGGCTATGAGGATTCTTTCGTCATCGCGGACGGGCACGCCGCGTTCAATGAGGTCTACAACGCCGATCGGTCTCGTGCGGAAAGGCTCATTTATCCCGACGGCATCCATCCCTCCAACGAGGGTCACGCCGTCCTTGCCGACCTCACCCAGGGCATACTCGAGGAGAAGGGGCTCGCGAAGGCTTCCTCCGCGCTTGCGGGGTATAAGGTCATGCGCAAGAATGTGCTCGCCGACTATTTCGCGGAGCAGACGGATGTCGCCGCCGTTTCCGCCGAGATAGACGCCGCCGCGACCTGCGCCGAGGTCACCGAGATATTCTTCGACGCCACGCAGGGTCTGAAAGCGGACTATACCGACATCGACTATTCCTACGCCGAACGCACCGATATCGTGACTGTCTCGGAGGATATATCCTATGAAATAAATTGGACCAGTTCTTCGCTGATGAATATTGCGAAGACTCTCATGAACGCGATAAAAACATTTATCGACAACGAAGCCTCCGGGGTGACGCTGTTCGACGACGGGACGATGCAGATAAAACTTGCGGTAAACCCCGCACAGATCAACGATATATTGGAGAACGGCATAGAAGCTTTGTTGGAGGGCTTTGGGATCGACCTCGAGAGCTTTGAGAGCGGTATCGATTCCTTTGCCGAGACATATCTCGAACCCATTGTGCCCGGCTTCGTGCCCGAGGACGGCACATCCATAGCGGACAACATCCTCAACGCTTTTGCGCTTGCCGAGAGCTCCCTCGGGCTCAAAGTGGTGTGTGACGATCCCGCAGAGAGGGAAGAGTTCCTGAAGACGCTCGCCTCCGTGCTCTTCGAGGGGAACGTCGACGCGCCCATAGTCATCCCCGACGGATTCGCGCTGGTGGTGGAGAGCGATTATACCCTTGGCGGAGTGACTTATCCCGACGGCACCTATTATCCCGGCGTGTATCTCATCCCCTCCGATCCCGACACCCGATCCTACCTCGTGTTCTCAGAGTACTCGGGGACGGACGGGGGTTCCCGTCTCAACCTCAAGGTGGATTTCCTCAAACTGGATCTGTGGTTGACCCAACGCGCCTGAGCGCGACCCGACACGGCTCCGCTCCTTCGGGAGCGGAGTTTTTTTGTCCCAGGATAAGTTTATGTTTTGTTGCGTTGCGAGAGTCGGCAAGTCGGGGCGTCGGGTATGCGGCGGCAAAATGTGTCCGAGATCGCCGAGGGTAGGACTGACGACAGGCGCAAATCTACTGTCGCAATCGAATAATTCGGCATTGGTGCGGCTCCTTTGAAATAAGAGTTTTGTTTTATCTGCGGGTTATGGTATAATAAAATTGACAGAGGATAAGTCATGTATAATTTTGAAGAATACAGGCGTATTGGCGAGCCCGACAAGGCGTATAAAAGCGAAATATGGGAGACGGCGATCGGTCTGCAAAAAGTAGACGGATTGACGCCGTCCGAATATCTTGTGGAAAACGCCCGTCAGCATATCGACGGTGATATAACGATAGAAGAAGTCAAACAGCGTCTTCAAAGTTATTATGAGGCAAAGCCGTTGACCGATCCGAACGACAGGACGGAGGAAGCGGACAAGGTGTCCGCACATATTACGGAGATCCTTTCCGAACAAACTTTCACATTCAGTCCCGTGGAATATATCTCCGTTCACAAAAGACTGTTCGACAGCATTTACAAATTTGCCGGCCGGATCCGCGATTACAATATCTCGAAATCGGAATGGGTGCTGAACGGCGATACCGTCGTGTATGCCGGCGCCGGCAATATTATGGCAACTCTCGAATATGATTTTGCCGAAGAAAAGGCGTTCAAATATCAAGGGCTGACAAAGCGCCAAATGGCAGAACATTTTGCCGACTTCGTTTCACGCATTTGGCAGATACACGCATTCGGCGAGGGTAACACAAGAACCACTGCGGTGTTCGCAATAAAGTATCTTCGCACCCTTGGCTTTGATGTTTCCAACGATATGTTTGCCGAACACGCTTGGTATTTCAGGAATGCGCTGGTGCGTGCAAACTACAATGATTACGTCCGCAATATATTCTCCACGCAAGAATATTTGGATCGCTTTTTCGGCAATCTTTTGCTCGGTGAAGACAACGTGCTGCGCAATCGCGATATGCTTGTACTCTCAAAGCATGATAGTGTAAATGCAAATAATGATAGTGTAAATGATAGTGTAAAAATCGGCGCGGACACCATAGATGCCCGCATAATAAATACTTTGCTAACGGATCCTAAAGGAACCGCTGTTACGCTATCTCAAACCATTGGCGTCAGCGTCCCGACGATTAACCGTCACCTCAAAAAACTTAAAGCGATCGGCAAAATCGAACGTGTCGGCTCGGATAAGACCGGCAGCTGGAAAGTAAGATAGGAATAGTACCTTAGCAAATTAAGTAGCGATTTAATAGATGTAAATTTGAGTTGATTGGGCAATATCATCGGACTTTATATGCTCTATATTCAAACACCCTGCCTGCAACAGCATATGTAAATCAAGATGATATCCGAGGTGTTTGCATTTTACCCCACCGAAAATTCTTTCGCGGGGACCCCAAAATACCCCACAAAGTGTCCTCACTGCGTTGCGGTACTTTGCGGGGGACCCCGATGCTTACCCCACCGAAAATTCTTTCGGCGGGGACCCCGTTTTGTCCCGGACTTGACCATGCCGCCGCGTCGCAAAAATACGGCAGTTCGCCCCGCTCTTCGTTTTTCCGCTGTGCTAGCATCAAAGGGCTATGCCCTCAAATTAAAAACCACCAGCCAAGCCGGTGGATTTTTATTATTATTTGTTCTGGCTTTCGCGGGAGGCCGCTTTCCGCTTTGCTTGAAAGAAGGGGAGGGATATGCTAATATGAGAGCGTGAAAAAGTTTTCTACGGGCGCAAAGGTCAATCTCTCCCTCGCCGTCACGGGCAGAAGGGGAGGGTTGCACACCCTGGATATGCGGGTGTGCACGCTTTCCCTTTTCGATTCCGCCGAGATAGTGCGCGGAGAGGGGGAGAGATTCGTCTTTCTCGCCGAACCCGAAGGTTTTGTGAGGGCGAAGTTCCTCCCTCTGCTTGACGAGATATATCGGAAGTTGCAGGCGCGTTTCGGAGGGGAGCCCCGTTTTCTTTTGGAAAAACACATCCCGTCCGGCAAGGGGATGGGCGGTTCTTCCGCACTGGCGGCGAGCATGGCGCTCGCGTGGGCGGAGGAAAGCGGCGGACGTGTGGACGCCGAGCTCGCGCTCTCCCTCGGCTCCGATGTGCCGTATATGCTGACGGGCGGGGAAGCCCGCGTGACGGGGAGGGGAGAGGATGTCACTCATCTGCCCTATGTGGCAAGAGAGGCGCTCGTCCTGCTCCCGAAGGGCGGGGTGGACACCGCAGAGGCATATGCTCTTTACGACCGGATGAAAGAGGAGGGGAGCCTCCCCGAGAGGAGGGGGGAGTACTTCAACGATCTGTACGCACCCGCGGCGAGGCTGTGCCCCGACGTGGGACGCGCCGTGCGCGCGCTTGAAGAGAGCGGCGCCGAAAACGCGGTCATGACGGGGAGCGGGAGCGCCGTGTGCGCGTTTTTTGAAGACAAAGAGGAGCTTGCCCGCGTGGCGGAACGCGTGGGAGGGGAGTTCGACAGCCTCATCCTCCGCACCCTGCCCGCGAGAGGGGAGTGAATCCCGCGCCGAAAATGCCGATATCCCCGATACTCGCCTCGGTTTTGCGCGCTGTCCGCGTATTTTGCGGGAAATCTTTGCAAAAAGCCACAATTTGCGAAAAACCAAAACAAAAAGACGCGCACTTTTGACGTTTTTTCAAATTCCCTCTTGTATGCGCGCGCATACTTTGATATAATGTAAAGGCAGAAGTGCAAATACTTTTCGGGGAGTGTGAAATGTCCTCCGCACCGGACAGCTACGCAACTTATCTTTTCCACGAAGGCACCAACTATCAGGCGCACAAGATGTTTTCGCCCGTCCCCGCCGTAGAAAACGGCGTTCAGGGATGGAATTTTTCTGTCTGGGCTCCCGCGGCGAAAAGCGTCTCGGTGGTCGGGGATTTCAATGCCTGGGACGTGAAAGCGAACCCCATGCGGGAAAACGAGGGGATATGGTCCCTCTTCATCTCCGGGCTCAAACAGTACGACACCTACAAGTATGCCGTCACGGACAAGCAGGGCAAGACGGTGCTGAAATGCGACCCATACGGTCTGCATTTCGAGACCGCGCCCGCCAACGCCTCCAAACTCTACGACATCACGGGTTATCATTGGAAGGACCGCAAGTGGATGAAGGAGCGCAAGGATCGCGATCCTTACGGCTCTCCCATGAACATCTACGAGATACACGCGGGGAGCTGGCGCAGATATCCGGACGGGAACTGCCTGAGTTATACCGCGCTTGCGGACCAGCTCATCCCCTATCTCAAAAAGATGGGCTACACCCATGTGGAACTTATGCCCGTCACGGAATATCCCTTTGACGGGAGCTGGGGCTATCAGGTGACGGGGATGTTCGCCCCCACCTCCCGCTACGGCACTCCCAAGGATTTCATGGAATTCGTGGATCGCTGTCACCGCTCGGGGATAGGCGTCATCCTGGACTGGGTGCTCGCGCACTTCCCCCGCGACGAACACGGGCTGGCGATGTTTGACGGCACCCCGCTCTACGAGTACGCCGACCCCAAAAAAGGGGAGCACAAGGAGTGGGGCACCAAGGTGTACGACTTCGGCAAGAACGAGGTCAAGAGCTTCCTCATCTCGGCGGCGATGTTCTGGTTTGACGAATACCACATCGACGGCATCCGCTGTGACGCGGTGGCGAGTATGCTCTATCTCGACTATGGCAGAAAGGACGGGGAGTGGACCCCCAACATCTACGGCGGCAACTATAATCTGGAAGCCAAAGAGTTTTTGCAGAAGATGAACACCGCCATACTCACCAAACATCACGGCGCTCTCACCATCGCGGAGGAGTCCACGGCGTTCCCGATGGTCACCCTGCCCGCATATCAGGGAGGGCTCGGGTTCAACTTCAAGTGGAACATGGGGTGGATGAACGACTGCCTCCACTATCTCGCGCTGGATCCTTTTTTCAGAAAGGACAACCACAACGACCTCACTTTCGCGATCACTTACGCGTATTCCGAAAACTATATCCTGCCCATCTCCCACGACGAGGTGGTGCACGGCAAAGCCAGCATGATAAACAAAGTCCCCGGCGACTACGATCAGAAGTTCGAGGGACTGAAAGCGTTTTACGGCTTCATGATGGGGCACCCCGGCAAGAAACTCAACTTCATGGGCAACGAGTTCGCCCAGTTCATAGAGTGGAACTTCGCCCATGAACTGGATTGGTTCCTGCTGGATTATCCCCGCCACCGCACCTTCCGCAAATTCATACAGGACCTCAACGCGTACTATCTCGAAAACAAGGCGCTCTGGCAACTGGATTGCAGTTTCGACGGGTTCAAGTGGATAGTGGTGGACGACAACAGGCAGAATATCGTCTCCTTCATCCGCCGCGCCGCGGACGGCGACTATGTGATATGCGTGGTCAACTTCTCCCCCGTGGAGAGGCGCAAGTACGTCATGGGCGTGCCCGAAAACAAGATATACAAGGCGGAGCTCACGTCCGCTTTGAAAAAATACGGCGGAGAGGAGGAGAGGCGTCCGTCATTCCGCGCCGTGGGCAAACCCGCGCACGGCTATCCCTGCTCCGTCAAACTGAACATACCGCCCAATTCGGTCATGTTCCTGAGAGCCGTAAATAAGGAGGAAAAGAAATGAAGAAATCCGTCAAGAAGGAATGTATCGCCATGCTGCTTGCGGGCGGACAGGGGACCAGGCTCGGCGTGCTGACAAAGGATGTGGCGAAACCCGCCGTGCCCTTTGCGGCGAAGTACCGCATCATCGACTTCCCCCTCTCCAACTGCATCAACAGCGGCATAGACACCGTGGGGGTACTGACGCAGTATCAGCCCTTCGAGCTCAACCAGTACATCGGCAACGGACAGCCCTGGGACTTGGACAGATTGTCCGGCGGCATCTTCGTACTGCCCCCGTTCATGCGCGCGAAATCCGGCGAATGGTACAAGGGCACGGCGAACGCCATTTATCAGAACATAGAGTTTATCGACGACTATAACCCCGATTATGTGCTCATTCTGTCGGGAGACCACATCTACAAGATGGATTACGCCGAGATGCTCGCCGCTCACAAAAAGAACCGCGCAGACTGCACGATAGCCGTGCGCGACGTCCCCATCGAGGAGGCGAGCCGCTTCGGGATCATGAACCTGAAAAAGAACGGCGAGATATATGAGTTCGAGGAAAAGCCCAAACAGCCCAAGAGCAACAAGGCTTCCATGGGGATATACGTCTTCACTTGGAGCGTCCTGCGCCGCTATCTCGTTGACGACGAGGCGAACAAGGCGTCCGAGAACGACTTCGGCAAAAACATCATCCCCAAGATGATCGCGGACGGGCAGAGGATGTTCGCCTATCAGTTCAACGGCTACTGGAAGGACGTGGGCACCATCTCCTCTCTGTGGGAGGCGAATATGGACGTGCTGAAAGGCGGCTCCTCGGAAGAGGATCTCGACCTCGACGATGAGAGCTGGAAGATATATGCGAGAAACATCGCCGAACCTCCCCAGTTCATATCTCCCACGGGCAGGGTGCAGAACTGCCTCATCTCCGAGGGCACCGTGGTGCACGGCACCGTCAAGGACAGCATAGTGTCTCACTCCGCGACGATAGGCAAGAACGCCTATGTCGAGGGCTCCATCATCATGCCCGGCGCCGTGGTGGAGGAAAACGCGGACGTGCGCTATTCCATAGTGGGATGGGACGCCACGGTCGGAAAGGGATGTATGGTGGGAGAGACTCTTTCGGATTGCAAGCCCGGCGAATGGAAGATAAGCGTCATCGCGCCCGGCTACGATCTGCCCGACGGCACCGTCGTCGGAGCGGACGAAATGATAGGATAAGGAGGGGAACATGAAAAACAACGCACTCGCCGTATTGTTCGCGTCCGACGAGGACAGCCATCTCAACGATCTGACGATACACCGCACCACGGCAAGTCTGCCGTATGCGGGCAGGTACCGCCTCATCGACTTCGTGCTCTCCAACCTCGTGCACGCCAACATCACCAAGATCGGCATAATAACCAGAAACAACTACAACAGCCTCATGGACCACATCCGTCAGGGGCGCGACTGGGACCTCAACCGCAAAAACAGCGGTATATCCGTATATCCCCCCTTCGTGTTCAACGCGGCGCACGAGGTATATAAGGGCAAGATAGAGGCGCTTTATATGTTGCGCGGCTTCATGCTCAAATCCTCTGAGGATTATGTGGTCATCAGCAACACGAACATCGCCTTCAACATCGATTTCGACGAAGTGGCGAAGTTCCATCAGGAGCGCGGCGCGGACATCACCATGCTCACCTATTCCACCGAGGACGTCACTCCCCGCAAGCTGGTGGTCACCGCGGACAAGAACAAGAGGATCACCGACCTGCGCTTCCCCGTCTCCACGGATACGGGCAAACAGCTGTGCAACCTCAACATCTATTATGTCAAGAAGGATCTGCTCATCTCCCTCATCGACAACGCGTATGCGCACGGCGCGTACGATTTCGAGAAGGATATCGTGCGCGCAAGCCTGGAAGACCTCTATGTCATGAGCTATGAGATAGACAACTACGTCGCCGTGATAGACCGCATCCCCACCTATTTCAAGCGGAGCATGGATCTTTTGGATCCTGCGGTCAGGGAGGATCTTTTCTACGGGCACTCCACCATATTCACCAAGGTCAAGGACAGCGTCCCCACCAAGTATAAAGAGGGCGCGAATGTGCACAATTCCATCATCGCGGACGGTTGCGAAGTGGGAGGCACGGTGGAAAACAGCATCCTCTTCCGTAGCGTCAAAGTGGGCAAAGGCGCGGTGATACGCAACTCCATCGTCATGGAGAACGGCATCGTCATGGAAAACGCCCAATTGGACTACGTCATCACGGACAAGTCCTGCATCATACAATCGGGGAGAAGGCTCGCGGGCTACGAGAGCTATCCCATGGTCGTGGTCAAAAACAAGATAATATGAGCGCGGAGGGCGCGCCGCGCCCCTGCGCGAAATGACGTCGCTCCCTCTGCGGGGGCGCCGAGACCTCGGAAAAAAGGAGGAATATCGCATGAAAATTTTGTTTGTGGCGTCCGAAGCGGGTCCCTTTGTGAGATCGGGAGGGCTCGGAGACGTGGCGGGCGCTCTGCCCAAGGCGTTCAACAAGCTGGGACACGACGCGCGCGTCATCATCCCCTATTACAAGGAAGAGATCGCCGACTCCTACAAGAGCGGTATGCGCTTTTTGGGTTCCACCTATGTGGATCTCAGCTGGCGCAGACAGTACGCGGGGGTGTACGAGGCGGTCTACGACGGCGTGACGTACTACTTTGTGGACAATGAGTTCTATTTCAAGCGCAGGGGGCTTTACGGGCACTTCGACGACGGGGAGAGGTTCGCGTTCTTCTCCAAGGCGGTGCCCGAGGTGTTGCCTCTCATCGGGTTCTTCCCCGACATCCTGCACTGCAACGACTGGCACACCGCGCTGACTCCCGTCTATCTTGACGTGTACTACCGCTTCTCGGAGGAGTACCGCAACATAAAGACGGTGTTCACCATCCACAACATAGAGTTCCAGGGCAAGTACGGCACGGAATTGCTCTCCGACGTCATGGGGCTCCCCGAATGGGCGCATTCCCTCGTCATGAACGACGGGTGCGTCAACTACATGAAGGGAGGCATAGAGGCGTCCTCGGCGGTGACCACCGTGAGCGAGACCTATGCCACCGAAATCATGGATCCCTTCTATTCCTACGGTTTGGAGGGAATACTTTCCGAGCGCAGATACAAACTGCACGGGGTGGTCAACGGCATAGACACCGTGCGTTACGATCCCAAGACGGACGGCGCCCTGTTTGAGAACTTCACCCTCCGCTCCTATGCGAAGAAGAAGGCGAACAAGCAGGGGCTGTGCGAGATGATAGACCTCGGATATGACGAAAACCGTCCCATGATCGCGATGGTCACCAGGCTCACCGAACAGAAGGGCATGGACCTCGTGGCGGCGGTCGTGGACGAGATAATGCGCGCGGACGTGCAGATGGTGGTGCTGGGCACCGGCGACTGGAAGTATGAGAACATGATAAAGCGCGTGGAAGGGCAGTATCCCACCAAATTCCGCGCGATACTGCAATTTTCCAGCGATCTGGCGAGCAAGCTCTACGCCGCGAGCGACATCTTCCTGATGCCCTCCAAGTTCGAGCCCTGCGGGCTCAGTCAGATGATAGCCATGCGCTACGGTTCCGTGCCCGTGGTGCGTGAGACGGGCGGGCTCAAAGACACCGTGGAACCCTACAATCCCGTTGAAAAGACGGGCGTGGGATTCACCTTCAAGACCTACAACGCCTATGATATGCTGGACGCGGTGTGGAGGGCGTACGGCACCTTCTTCGACAAGGACAACTGGAAGGCGGTGGTCTCCAACGGCATGAAGAAGGACTTCGGCTGGGACGTCTCGGCGAAGAAGTACATCGACATCTACAAGAGCATCTGAAAACACTACGACACTCCCTCCCGCCGTCCGGTGGGGCGGCGGCGGGTGACTCTTGCGCCTCGGCGCAAAAATATTATCATCTCTCGACGGGGGAAACGAGGGAAAAGAAGGTATAAATGGCATCTTACAACGTGACTGCAAAAGAATTCAGAAATCAGATCGTTTCCCTGCTGGCGAGATATTTCGGGGTGAAACCCGAGGAAGCGAGCAAGACTCAGCTCTATCAGGCGACCTGCATCTGCGTCAGGGACATACTCACCCAGACCCGCGTCAACTTCAAAAAGAAGGTGCGCGAACAGAATGCGAAACAGGTCTACTATATGTCCATGGAGTTCCTCCTCGGCAGATCTCTCAAAAATCATCTGTTCAACATGGGCATCACCGAACAGGTGGCGGAAGCCGTGAAGGGACTTGGCGCAGACCTCGAGGAGCTGTATTCCTTCGAGCCCGACGCGGGTCTCGGCAACGGCGGTCTCGGCAGGCTCGCGGCGGCGTATATGGACGCGCTCACCTCCGAAGGCTATGCCGCAAGCGGCTTCTCCATAATGTACGACTACGGCATTTTCAAGCAGGTCATCGTGGACGGCTGGCAGCTCGAACAGCCCGACGAGTGGCTGAAAATGGGCAGCGTATGGCTCGCTCCCCGCACGGAGGAGACCTATGAGGTCAAGTTCGGCGGAGTGGTGGACGAGAGCTGGGAAAACGGCAAACTCACCGTGCGTCAGCGCGATTACACCACAGTGCTCGCGGTGCCTTACGACATGAACATCTCGGGCTATCACACCTCTGCGGTCAACCGCATCAGGCTGTGGTCCTCCAAAGCGCCCGTGGACTTCGATATGTCCATGTTCTCGAGGGGAGAGTACGTCAAGGCGATGTCCGCCAAGGCTATGGCGGAATCCATCTCCAAGGTGCTGTATCCCGCCGACGACCACATAGAGGGCAAATCTCTCAGGCTCAAACAGCAGTATTTCTTCGTCTCGGCGTCCATACAGAGCATAATCAAGAGGCATTTGCAGGTCAATCCCTCCCTTGACAACCTCGCGGACTGCGTGGCGATACACATCAACGACACCCATCCCACCCTCTGTATCCCCGAACTCATGCGCATACTTCTCGACGAATACGGCATGAGCTGGGAAAAGGCGTGGGAGATCACCACGGGGTGCATCTCCTACACCAATCACACCGTCATGGCGGAAGCGCTGGAAAAGTGGCCTCAGGACCTCTTCCAGACCCTGCTCCCCCGCATATATCAGATCGTGCATGAGATAAACCAGCGTTTCGTGAGCGAGCTCTGGCAGGTGTTCCCCTCCAACTGGGACGCCGTCACCCGCAATGCGGTGCTCTCGGACGGGCAGATCAAGATGGCGAATCTCTGCCTTGTCACCTCTCATACGATAAACGGCGTCAGCGCGTTGCACTCCGACATTCTGAAACACGACGTATTCCGCGACTATTACGCCATGCATCCCGAGAAGTTCACCAACGTCACCAACGGCATCACTCACCGCCGCTGGGTCGCGGAGGCGAACCCAGAGCTCGCCGCGCTCGTCACCGAGCTCATCGGGGACAAGTGGTTGACGGACGCGGACAGATTGCAGGATCTCATGCGCTATATGGGGGACTTCTCCGTGCTCAAAAAGCTCGCCGAGATAAAGAGGAAAAACAAAGTGCGCCTCGCCGCATACGTCAAGGAGGCGAACGGCGTGGAGGCGGATCCCGATTCGATATTCGACGTGCAGGTGAAGAGGTTGCACGAATACAAGCGTCAGCTCCTCAACGCGCTTCACATCCTCGACCTCTATTTCCGCCTGAAAGAGAACCCCGACCTCGACATCAAGCCCCGCACTTTCGTGTTCGGCGCGAAGGCGGCGTCCGCTTACTATATGGCGAAGCAGATCATCAGGCTCATCTGCACTCTGGGCAGGGTGATCAACAATGATCCCGACATCAAGGGCAAGATAAAGGTCGTGTTCCTTGAAAACTACCGCGTCACGCTCGCGGAGCTCATCATGCCGGCGGCGGAGGTCAGCGAACAGATCTCCATCGCGGGCAAGGAGGCGAGCGGCACGGGCAATATGAAGTTCATGATAAACGGCGCGCTCACAGTAGGCACCATGGACGGCGCCAATGTGGAGATACACGAAGAGGTCGGCGACGAGAACATCTTCCTCTTCGGGCTTCTCGCAAACGAGGTGCAGGAACTGTGGCGCAGGGGATACAATCCCACTCACTATTATCAGACCGACGCGCGCATAAAGAGGGTCATCGACGCCCTCCGTCACGGCATCGGCGGGGTGAATTTCTCAGAGATAGCGGACAGCCTCACCATAGGCAGAGGCGGGACGCCCGATCCCTATATGGTGCTTGCGGATTTCTCCTCCTATTGCGACATACAAAAGAAGGTGGACGAGGTCTACCGCGACGAGGAACGCTGGAACAGGATGTCCCTCATCAACATCGCGAAGGCGGGATTCTTCGCGGCGGACAGAGCGGTGAAGGAATACGCCGACAGGATATGGGGCGTGAGAAGAGTGAAAGGTATATGACGGGACGCGCCGCGAAATGCGGCGCGCTTCATTAGCTTTCGATCGTTTGAGGTGGATATGTATTACGATCCGTTGAGAGACAAGACTCCTTACGGCGCGTCGGTCGCGGGCGAAAGGACGGCATTCCGTTTCGTGCTCCCCGCGGGAGAGAGCGCGGACAAGGTCACCGTCATACTGCGCAGAGGCTCAGAAGAATTTCGCGCCGAGCTCGGGTTTTCCCTCTTCGAGGGGGATGACGCGGTGTACGAGGGCGGGCTCGCCCTCCCCGTCGCGGGGCTTTGGTACTACCGTTTTGAGAGCGTCTCTTCGGGGCGCGTCACCTATTACGGCAGAGGGCGCGGAGGAGACGCGGTCGCGGGGGAGTGGTTGCCCGAATGGCAACTTACCGTGACGAAACGTGACTATAAAACCCCTGATTGGGCAAAACACGGCATCGTATATCAGATATTCGCCGACCGCTTCGCAAGGGCGGGCAAGCCGACTGCGAAAAAGAAGGGCAGGTTGCACGGGGATTGGTATGAGCTCCCGGACATCGCCGAGGAGGGGGAGGATTACCGCGCGGACGATTTCTTCGGAGGCAATGCGGAGGGGATCGTCGCTTCCCTCGGCAGATTGAAGGAACTCGGGGTCACCGCGATATATCTTTCTCCCGTGTTTTTGTCATCCAGCAACCACCGTTACGACACGGCGGACTACCTCAAAGCGGACGACCTCTTCGGCGGCGAGGAGGGCGTGAAAAAGCTCTGCGCCGCCGCAAAAGCGCAGGGGATCAGGGTCGTGCTGGACGGAGTGTTCAATCACACCGGGGCGGACAGCGTTTATTTCAACAAGGAGGGATCCTTCCCGGGGAAAGGAGCCTATCAGGGGGCGGACTCGCCGTACTACGGCTGGTACACGTTTTACGAGCATCCCGACAACTACCATTGCTGGTGGGGGTCAAAGGTGGTGCCCACCGTCAACAAGGATGCGGAGGGCTTCCGCAAATTGGTGTGCGGCAAGGGCGGCGTCATTGACAAGTGGACAAAGGCGGGCGCGGACGGCTGGAGGCTGGATGTGGTGGACGAGCTTCCCACGGATTTTACCGAGCTTTTGTGCGCGAGCATCCGCCGCGCCGACAAGGACGCACTCATCATAGGCGAGGTGTGGGAGGACGCGTCGGACAAGGTGAGCTACGGCACCTGGCGCCCCTATTTCATGGGGGATGAGCTGGACGGCGTGATGAATTATCCCTTCCGCCGCGCCATCTTCGACCTCATCATGCGGGGGGATCGCGAGGGATTTCGCGACGCCGTGACCCTCATTGCCGAACATTATCCCAAACAGAGCATGGATGTGTGTTTCACCCTTTTGGGTTCCCACGATACCGTGCGCGCGCTTACGGCGCTGTCGGGCGTGGAGGCGCCCTATTCCAAGGCGGAACGCAGGGTATATCGTCTGTCGGAGGAGTATTACGCCTTTGCGAAGCTCAGGCTCAAAGCCGCGGCGATCTTGCAGTACACCCTGCCCGGAGTCCCCTGCGTATACTACGGCGACGAGGCGGGAGTGCAGGGATTCGAGGATCCTCTCAACCGCGCGACCTATCCCTGGGGCAGAGAGGACGACGATCTGCTCGGGCACTATCGCGCCCTCGGGGAACTGCGCCGCCGCAATGCGAACGCGCTTGCGGGCAGATTACGCTTTTTGGAGGACAGCGACCTCACCGTATTCGAGAGGGTCTCCGAGGATGGCAAGGATATCCTGCGCACCTATTATAACCCCTGTTTCCATACGCAGGCGCGGGAGGTGAACGCAAGGGACGCGTTCACGGGGGAGGCGCTTGACGAGGGCAGACTGGTCATCCCGCCGCTGTCGGCGTGCGTGGTGGCGTTCTGAGGTTTTTGACCTGAAATGACAGGGCGGGGCTTTTGCGCCCCGCCTTTTCTTTTCCCTAAAACATTCAAAACCACATTTCTAATTTGGACACATGGGGACGTGTTTAAAATGTCCAAAAAATAGACAAAACAAACACGTCCCCAAGTGTCCAAATCGGAAAGAGAAATGCCTATAAACAGGTGAGACCTTGGTGATTGAAGGAGAAAAATAGGGTAGGAAATGTAAGCAAAGAGTAGAGTTTTAGGGAAAATCGCAAGCGCGAGGGAAGATTTGAGAAAGAAAAAGAAACGAAGCGAAAAATAGCGATATATCTTGCAATTTTGGACACATGGGGACGTGTTTAAAATGTCCAAAAAATGGACAAAATAAACACGTCCCCAAGTGTCCAAATTGGAAAGAGAGGCGTCGATATGAGGGGGATGAGCGCCGGTTTTGACGGGCGGGTGTGTCGGGGTGTGAGCGGAGCGAGGCAAGTGGGTGTTGGGTGCGGGGAAGGGGGAATGTTTTTTTGTAATGAGGAGAGGAAGAGCCGATTTTGGCGGTCGGTGCGTCGGGGTGTGAGCGGGGTGAAGCGAGTGGGTGTTGGGTGCGGGGAAGGGGGAATGTTTTTTTGCAATGAGGAGAGGGAGAGCCGGTTTTGACGGGCGGGTGTGTCGGGGTGTGAGCGGGGTGAGGCGAGTTGGTGTTGGGTGAGGGGAAGAGAGTATGGGGTTTGGCATGAGGGAGGGAGTGAGAACGGTAGGCGGAAAATGAAAGTTTAAGAAAAAGCAAAATTGCTATTGTTATTTTCATTAATGTCTGTTAACATTTATATATAAAGCATATAATGGCGCGTGCGGGTCGCGCGCACATTGCGCTTAAGCGCAAGGGAGGGAAAAATGAAGCGCAAACTTTTCATCATTCTGGCGCTCGTATTGTGCATGGCGCTGATGGTAGGGGTGCTTGCCGCGTGCAACGAGGGCGGCACGACGGGCACCGGCGGAGACGACACGCAGGGTGGCGTCACCCCGGGCGGCGACGATGAACAAGGTGGGAACACTCCCGGCGGCGGCGATGAAAACCAAGGCGGGAACACCCCCGGCGGCGGCGATGAAAACCAAGGCGGGAACACCCCCGGCGGCAACCCGGGCGGTGGGGATCCGGATGATTTCCCTTGGGGATCGGGTGACGATGACGATGATGACGACCAAGGCGGCAACTTCCCTTGGAACCCGGGCGGAGACGATGACGAACCCGTCATCCCCGTCCCCGGCGGAGACGGAGACGTCATATTCACGGAGGACGCGTCCTTGGCGGAGATAATTGCCGCGCTCGAGAATGCGGAAAATTTCACGTGTGAGATGAGTGAGATATGCACAACGGTTTCCGACGGTGCGATCGTTTCCGAGACAAACAATATTGTACAGGTGAGCGAAAACGCAATGTACAGCGTCACCGAGACAAAATCCGATGGCACGATCGGCAGATACGATTATGCTATATTCACGGAAGGAGGCGTGGCTTTCAGTATCGGCACCAGCGGGACGGAGGTGGATGAAAGAGAAAAGGACCTCCTGAGCAACATAGATCCTCTCGCTATTGCAGAGCCTCATATCGATCCGTTATACTATTTATTGACGGAGGAAAACGGGAAGATCGTCATTGATCCCGAGGTCGCGATATATTACACAGATTTGCATCTGCGCCTGGAAGGGGATAGGCTCGTCATCGGATTCTCCAGAATATACAATAACGAAATGGCAATTATTGAGTATGTGTGGAGCAAGGTCAACGCGACGGGCGTCATCGTGCCCGATGAGCTGAGAGAGCTCGCTTACGGAGCAGAGTGGTCTGACAGCGTTTCATACAACGGAGTGGATTATCGGAAATCAGATGACGGGACGTACTATTATGTGAGTCACAACTACACCGGTGTTGAGCCCGAAAGCTACATCAACACTCTGCCGGTGAGAGAAAACGAAGAAGTAAAAAGGGCGGCGGCGTGGGATGCCATGATAAGCGACCTGGACGCGGTACGTGCGGACGAAAGCGAAGTGAAAGAGTTTGCATTCGGTTTCGAGGTCGCCGAAAAGGGCGAGGGCGAAGCCGCAGACGAGAGAATATTCAGCCTCGTGTTCGACTCCGTCAACGAGTATCTCTACATCAACGCGGGCAAGGGCGGCGAATATGTCAAGTTCAACGGCTTCGACCTCGGGCATTTGGCGATCACCATCCTGGACGATTGGCTCGGTCTCTATGGCGCGAACATAATGGGGCTTGTGCCCGTGACTGCGGACGGGTTCAAATCCGATCAGATGGTCGGCGGGATCCTGTTGGGCTTCGTCCCCGATTATGCGCGCAATGACAACGCGTATATGTTCGAGATCGATCTCCTCTCCATCATCAACTTTATCGTGGGTGACGGCACCGAGGAAAACCCCGGGTTTGTCGATATCGATGTCGTGCTTGCGGGTGCGGCGGACGAAGAGACTCTCACCACCGTCAAGAACATCCTTGCGTCCATCATCCCCGAAGTCAACGCGGATATGGAGTTCAGCGAGATATTCCGCGTTGTCGGCGACAACTACACCACGAGGGCGTATTTCGGCTTTGCCGACGCGGCGGAGACTGCGGAGGGAGCGGATCTCTTCGGCGGACTGGTGGAAGGCTTTGCCGAAGCAGCCGGCGAGCCGGGAGTCAACATCCTCAACTTCGAGGGCAAGATCAACATCGAAGGAAAGAAAGGTAGCGCTTCCAATGCGGCGTACGTCGCGGACATCGTGCTGGACGTCGATCCCTTTGCACTCATGCCGATGTTCGACCTGGTGAAGGGCAATATGCCCATGCTCGATGGTATGGTGATCGCGGAAGGATTCAAGCTCGGATTCGTGGACTTCGAGATAGGCGACATCATCGCCATGCTCGAAAACCTCGGCTATATCCACATCTCCGTGGACGAGGTGAAGAGCGTCTCCGATCCCACCCCCGTCAAGAACCTGTTCACTCTGCACTATGATTCTGCCGAGGGCAAGGCAGTAATCTCTGCGGCGACCAACGAAGTGGGCGGCGAACAGCTCGCGGCAGGCGGCGTCTACGACGTGCAGGCGCTTGCCAAGGTCGTGGACAAGCTCATCAAGGACGCGGCGGCAGGCGCCGCCGAGGCTCCGCCCGTACACGACCATGGTGAAGCTGATCACAACGGCAACTATGCGTGCGACAGAAACGGCAACATGGTCTGTGACGAGACCGGCGAGATCATCAACACCGAAGGTCTCATCGGAAAGATAGTGGGCGTGCTTGCCGAGTCTCTCGGCATCGACACGGCGGACGTCGAAGGCTACTTTGACAGCATCGGTACCAACGGCATCGTCATCGGCTTCGAGCCCATCCTCGATTACACCGAGACCCTTCTTGCAGATCTCACCGACCTCGACACAGTTACTGTCGGAAGTCTGCGCGGCACCGTTGAGGAACTCATCGCGAGCGACAGCCTCACCTTCAAGGTGTCTGCGGCATCCTACGGCACCGTGACGGAAGCGGACTATGTGGGCTATGAGGACCTCCTTTACAATCTGCGCGAGGATGAGACCTTCACGAACGGCGACGCATATGTCAGCGAGATCACGGGTATCGCCAACGCAGACGGCTCTCAGGTCGAGGCGGGCGACATCGTGAACGTGACGGGCAAAGGCTTCGACGGCGAGACGGTGGAGACCACGGGCGTTGTGATGTGCGTCATCGACGGCGTGTACTATGTGGGCATCCACACCGACCTTTACGCCAACCTCGAAGTGCTGAAAGAGATCGTTGCGGAAGTGGATGAGAATGCGGCGGCAGCCATCGTCATTCCCGCCGAGTGGCCCTTCTACGGCGTGCTCACCTACGCGCCTCAGGCGTGATAGGTCTGTCGCAATAAAAAATCGCCCCCGCCGTCAGGCGGGGGTTTCCTTTTGCGGATGCGTCGTGGGGGAGGAGCGTCTAAAACTCTATTTCACGAGTTCTATGAGCCTCAGCGCGCGTTTCAGCGCAAGTTTGCTGTTGACCTTGAACTGGAAAGGCACTTCGGCGTACACCTTTTTGTGCCCCGTGGCGGTGTGCGGGGTTTTGCCGTCGTTGAATTCGGGCGCTTCGGGGTCGAGGGGGAGGTTGATGCGCAAAGAGCCGCCGATGATGGTCACCTTTGCCACGATGTCCCCGCCGCGACGATAGGTGTCGCATTGACGGCTTATCCTGCTCTTTATCTTAGGGGTGCCCTTGGGGGTGGAGGTGAGCGCGGCTTTGAGCGCGGCGTAGCGCTCCTTCACGATGTCGTCCGACAGCGCGTATTTTTCCGCAAAGCTCAGGCTCTTCCTCGCCGCTTTGCGGCGCATGACGTCTTCGATATCCACCGTCTTGCCCAATGCAGTCACTTCCGATGTCTCCTCCGTGACGGGCTCCTCGGCGGCGCGCTCATGCTCCGTCATGCGGACGTAGGCGTTGGCGCAAGGGTAGTCCTCGGATTTGTCGCAGTACGCGCAGTAGGCGTAACTGCCGCACATATCGCGTTGTTCGCGCTCGGATTCCAGCCACTTGTCCACGTCGAACTTTTCTTGCAACTCGTGGGTGTAATTTCCTTCCTTCATATCTTCACCATTCCGAAAAATCAGGTTTTCCGCATTCTGACCGCGCGGATTTAACAAATGATAGCGCAATCCGCCCGCCCGTGTCAAACAAATGGCATATGCAAAAAAACAGTTTTTCGGCTCTTTATGCCGGGCCGAAATAATACGGATCAGCCTCAGAAGCGCGGATATTCGTCCGCACAAGAAAATTTCCGCAGGCAATAGTATACATATTGGCAAGGCGGAGCAAAGCGAGAGGGGCGAAAAGAACCATTGTTGCGCGAGCAACGGACAAAAGTGCGCGCAGAGTGAAGAGGGAAAAGGAGAGAGATGTGCCTCAGGGGTGCGGATATTCGTCCGAACAAGGAAATTTCCGCAGGAGAAGGAGTGGGAAACGCGCAGAAAGCGAGGGAGAACGGAAGAGAGAACCGATGCAAGAATGAGGGATTTTCGGATGATCTCGCATTGCCCCGCCGCAGGCAATAGTATACATATTGGCAAGGCGGAGCGATGAGAGAGGGACGAAAAGAACCATTGTTGCGCGAGGTCGAACTTTCGTTCTCCCTCGCGCAATCAAAAACACCCGCCTTCGCGAGTGTTTCTGGTCCTCTGCCGGAGTATTATAAGGGCTTAAGAAATCAGCATAGAATGGGGAAGTTCGCTTTTGGGCTTGCACGGGCAGCAGAGGAAGTGCAAGTTTATGTGGGGAAGAGATCGCTCTCTTTGTCTATAATGTACAAGGGCGGCATTTCGTAAAAATTAAATTAAAATTTTTCTCGCAAAAAATTTCATAAAAATGTAATTTTGTCGCGAAAACCCTAGTGTTTAGTAGGTTTTTATTATTTCATTAAAATTAAACCGATTACACGAAGATTAAATCAAACCTCATCCCCGTCCCCTTCGGAGGAGGGCGGGAGGGAGCTTTCGGCGTCATAACTGTCGCATTCGCCGGGGAGGTCGCGGGCGGAATCCGCAACCGCCGAGTTGTTGCGCTTGTGCGTCCTGCGCGCCGAGGTCTTGGAAAGGGGCAGGGTGACTTCGAATACGGTGCCTTTGCCCGCTATGCCGTGGCATTCGATGTTGCCGCCGTGGGCAAGCACCGTGGCGCGGGCGATTGCGAGCCCCAGCCCGAAGCTGTTGCCGTCCGGATTGCGGCGCGCGCCGTCCGAACGATAGAACCTCTCAAAGATGTGCTTGGCGTCCTCGTCGCTCACCGCTTCGCCCGTGTTGAGCACGCAGAGGCGGGCGCGCCTGTTGTCGGCAGAGAGGGTGAGCCCTATCTTTCCCTTTTCGTCGCAGTACTTCGTGGCGTTGTCGAGCAGGCTCGCCACCAGTCTGTCCAGCGCGTCCCTGTCCCCGAGCACCCTTATGCCGGGGGCTATCTTGGTCATCAGGCGCAGACCCTTTTCAAAGCACAGCGCGTCAAAGCCCAGACACGCGCCTTCGGTGATCTCGCTGAGGTCCACGTCGGCGAAGGGAGGGGGCGCGTTTTCGATCTTGGAAAGTTGCAACATACTCACGATGAGCCCGTTCATGCGCTTTATCTGCGCCTCTATGGCGTCCATCCATTTGGCGTTTTCCTCAATGGTGGACTGCGGCTCCGATTTCATCACCGCGAGGTTGGTCGCGATGACCGTGAGGGGAGTCTTCAATTCGTGGGAGGCGTTGGCGATGAGGTCGCGTTGCTTTTGCATGGACTCCGCGACGGGCGCGAGAGCGTAGGAGGAGTAGAGATAGAAAAAGAGCACCGCCACCACAAGGGAAGTGATGTAGATGAGCACCACCAACGAGACTGTGGTGGTGATGTTGTTGTGGTCCGAGGTGCGGTCGATGACGGCGTAGACCTTCGAGCCGCCGGGGAGAGCGGAGGAGGAGACGCGGAAGTACATCCCGTCAAAGTCGAATTTCCCGTGGTCTGCCGCGACCGCCGCCGAGACTATGTCGTCTTCGGCGTCGCCGTAGCCCGCCAGCCTGTCGGCGTAGGCGGGGAGGATGGTGTAGGAAATGCCGTCGGAGTAAAAAGCGAAAGACGGGCGTCCCATGTCGTCGGTCACCTCTTTGTCGGGGTTTTCGAGCATGGCGTCCAGAATGGCGGCGGCGGTGATCTCGGATGAGACGTACACCGCAAGACAGAGTATCACCGAAAGCACCAGCAAAAGCGCCCCCGAAAGGAGCCCCATGGAGGCTGTGAACCTCATGCGCAGATTTTTGAGTGATGCTTCCATATCGTACCGTAGGTTTATGCGCGCGTTTTCAGGGTGTAAAGTGCGCGTTGTGCCGTCATGCGGAGTTCGGGCTCCTTTTCGAAGGCACAAAAAACGCCGTGCCGAGCACGGCGGTATGCGTTCAGTTCTTGCGACGGGGGACGAAGCGATATCCCACTCCGCGCACCGCTTCTATCGTGAAGGAGGCGTCCAGATGGTTCAGCTTTTTGCGGATGAAGGAGATGTACACTTCCAGGTTGTTGGACTCAAAGTCGCTGTCCAGCCCCCACGCTTTCAGGATGAGATCCTCCTTGCCCGCGACGAAGTTGGGATATTCAAACATATAGCGGAGCAGCTCGAATTCCTTGGCGGTGAGCCCTATCTCTCCCTTGGGGGTGGAGAGGGTATAGGTGGTGAGGTCAAGGGTGGCTTCGGCATATTCCAGCTTGTTGTCCGTCACGAGTTTGCCTCTTCTGCGGAGCAGGGCGCGGATGCGCGCCGCGAGCTCGTCGAAAGAGAAGGGTTTGGACACATAATCGTCCGCCCCGCGGTCCAATCCCGCTATTTTGTCCTGCTCGTCGCCGAGGGCGGTGAGCATGAGTATGGGGGTCTCCACCTTTTTGCGGCGGAGCTCAGAGAGCACTTCGAAGCCGTTCATCTTTGGCATTATGACATCCAGCATGATGAGATCGTAAAGCCCGGACAGCGAGAAACTCAGCCCGTCCACGCCGTCGTATACGCAATCCACGTCGTAGCCGTCTTTTGTGAGCATTTTCGCGATCGCTCGGGAAAGATCTTTTTCGTCCTCGACAAGCAAAATTCTCATACAGTCATCTCTCCGAACAGCAATATGATTAGTTTGCTGTAAGATTATTTTATTATTACCTTAAATAAGCCTTAAAGGCGTTTGTCATGTGTTTAAGCGGGCATCCGCAGAGGATATGCGGGTTTTCCCGAATAAGGGCTCGGAATGCGGGTTAGGCGTACATTTTGTAGAGAATGTAGGACACCAGCCTTTCGGGCAACACCTTTGCGAGCGCGCAGAGCAACACGTATTTCCCGCCGCCCACTCTGCTCACGGGAGGATGCTTCGCCGTGGCGACGCGCAACACCAGCCTCGCGATGACGTCGGGGGACATCCCGTTCCTTTCGTCGCGTTCCATCACCGCGACGGAGCGCGCCACTCTGTCCCCGTATGCGGGATCGTCCGACGCGTTTTTCTCCCTCGAAGAGGTGAAATCCGTCTTTACGTCCCCGGGGAGCACCGCGGTCACCCTTATCCCGAAGGGGCGCAGTTCGTTGCGGAGCGCCGCCGACAGGGAGGATACCGCCGCTTTTGTAGCGGAGTAGAATGATTGGAAGGGGATGGCGAGCTCGGCGGCGACGGAACTCAGGTTGACTATGCATCCGCCCCCCTGTTCCCGCATGACGGGGATCACCGCCTTCGTCACGTTGAGCGACCCGAAAAAGTTGAGCTCGAAGATCTTGCGCACGGCTTCCTCCGAAGTGCTTTCCGCCGCGCCGGAGATCCCCATGCCCGCGTTGTTCACCAGTATGTCTATCCTGCCGTACTTTTCCTTTACGGCGGCTACGGCGGCGAGGACCGCCTCTTTATTTGTGACATCGGTGGGGATGCAGTCGAATTCCTCCGTCCGCCTTCTTGCGAGGCAGACGACTTTCGCTCCCTTTTTCTTGAACAGCTCCGCCGTGGCTTTGCCTATCCCCGCGGTGGCGCCCGTCACTATGACTACCTTGTCTGACACATCTCGGGACATACCTTCATCCTCTTTTCGGATCCTTCAAGGATTATACAACTTTTTTTTGTACGAATCAACACGGCGGAGGGGGTAAATGCAATGTTGTATGAAAAACTTTGTTTTGGCGGACGGGTGGGGAGTTTTGTTAAAATGCGTATGAAAAGCCTTGCACTTGATTGACGTGTGTACGATTATGAAATATGATGTTTACGACAGATGTATCAATTTGCAACACCGCGGTCGGAATGCCGCGACAATGCACAAGTATTGATGACATATGCAATTCCGCGCCCCCTTCGGGCGCAAAGGGCGGGAACAGATCACGAAAAAGGATACTTTTGCATCACCCACAAGGTCCGAGACGTTGATCTCGGAGACCGAAGAGTTCTGCGCGCACAACTACGCGCCCAAACACGTCGTCGTGGCGGAGGGGGAGGGCGCGCGCGTCAGAGACGCCGATGGCAGAGAGTATTACGATATGCTCTCCGCTTACAGCGCGCTCAATTTCGGGCACCGTCATCCCGAGATTGTCGCCGTAGCAAAGGCTCAACTGGACAGGGTGACCCTCACCTCCCGCGCGTTCTACAACGATAAGCTGGGGGAGTTCTGCAAGAGTCTCTGCGCCTTGACGGGGAAGGAGATGGTCCTCCCCATGAATACGGGCGCCGAGGCGGTGGAGACCGCATTGAAGACCGCTCGCCGCTGGGGGGCTTTCGTCAAAGGCGTGCCCGAGGGCAGACAGCGCGTGATATGCTGTGAAAACAACTTCCACGGCAGGACCATATCCATAGTCTCCATGAGCACGGACGAGACCGCGAGAAAGGGTTTTTCGCCGTTCACCGAGGGCTTTGACATCATCCCCTACGGGGACGCGTCGGCGTTGGAAAACGCGATAGGCGAGGACACTGCGGCGTTCCTCTTCGAGCCCATACAGGGGGAGGCGGGCATCATCATCCCTCCCGACGGCTACCTGAAAGCGGTGCGGGAGATATGCTCCCGCAAGGGGATACTCATGATCGCGGACGAGGTGCAGACGGGGTTCGCCAGGACGGGCTATATGTTCGCCTGCGACGCCGAAGGAGTGCGCCCCGACATATATGTGCTCGGGAAGGCGCTGGGCGGCGGGATCATGCCCGTCAGCGCGGTATGCGCCGACAAAGATGTCCTCGGGGTGTATGAGCCGGGGTCGCACGGCTCCACTTTCGGAGGGAATCCTCTCGCCTGCGCTGTCGCGCTCAAAGCGATGGAGATAGCGGTGCGGGATGACTATCCCGCCATGGCGCGCAGAAAGGGAGAAAGGCTTCTCGCCGCTCTGAAAGGGATAAAGAACGGGGACATCCGCGAAGTGAGGGGCAGAGGTCTCCTCATCGGCGTGGAATTTTCCGTGTCCGCCGCGCCCTATGTTGCAAAGCTCATCTCTTGCGGCGTCCTTGCCAAAGAGACGCACGAACACACGATAAGGTTCGCCCCTCCCGTCAACATCTCGGAGGAGGAACTCGACGACGCGATAAAGCGCATGACCGCCGCGCTTTCGGAATGATGCGCAAAAGTACGAAAAAGACAAAAGACCTTGTTCATATCGCGCTTTTTGCGGCGTTAACTGCCGTTTTGTCGCAAATAAGCATACCACTCCCCTCGGGCATACCCGTCACGTTGCAGACTTTCGCGGTGGCGTTCGCGGGGTGCTTTCTGGGATGGAAGAAGGGGCTTGCCGCAATAGCGGCGTACATCACGCTGGGCGCCGCGGGCGCGCCCGTGTTCGCTTCGTTCACGGGAGGCGCGTACAAGCTGGTGACGGTGACGGGCGGGTTCATCTGGGGATTTATCCCTCTCGCCGCGCTTGCGGGCGCGGGAGCGGGTGAGTCCGGAAGACTCGGCGCCCTCTTTCTCGCGATGTGCGGGCTTGCTGCGTGTCACATGATAGGTGTGGGGCAGTTCGCTCTCGTCACGGGCGGGAGTCTGAAAGCGGCGGCGCTCACGGCGAGCGTGCCGTACATCGTCAAGGACGTGTTCTCGGTGGTCGCGGCGGCGGAGGCGGCGAGGACGATATCACTCAGGCTCGGTTCCCGCAAATACGCGCGTGCGGGCGCAAATATATTGAAATTCAAAAAGTCGGCAAACGGAGGACTTTATGGCTAAGACAGCAAACAAGACAGATCTGCGCATACAGCGCACCCAAAAAGCCATCGTGGACGCGTTCTACGAATTGTTGGACGAAAAGTCCTTCGGCTCCATCACGGTCATCGACATCTGCGAGCGCGCCCTCATCAACAGGGGGACTTTCTATACCCATTTCGAGGACAAATATCAGCTTCTCGACAAGTGCATCAGCGACGTGATGTACGGGTTGCATGAGCAGGTCAAACAGGCGCACGGCGAGAGCGACCTCATCGCCTATTACAACGAGGTCATGTCCCTCGGCATCAATTACCTCGCACAGCACCGTAGGCGTCTGCGCACCATAATCCTCAAAGCGGACAGCGCCCTCGTGTTTGACAAGGTGCACGAGATCCTCACCCACAACATCGTGGGCAGACTGAGCAAGGCGAAGCCCAAAGTCGGCACGGGAAAGATCCCAGCCGAGATACTTGCCGAGTTCTTTGCGGGCGGGATAATCTCCCTCATCAAATGGTGGATATTGGAAGAGCCCAACTACACCCAGGACGACATCAAGCAACAGCTCAGCATCCTCGCCGAGACCACCCTCTGCGAATACTGCGCCTGACGAAACTCGGATCGGCAGGATATTACGCAACAAGACCTCTCGCCTGCGCGTCAACGGACCGTTTCGCGAGAGGTCAGTTTTTTTGCCGCCCGGGAAGGGTGACGTTCGGGTCTTTGAGCGCCTCCCTCACCTCTTTCGGGCTCTCGCCGCCGTAAGCGGGCAATGGCAATTTTGTCTTGATATCTTTCGACTTCTTTTTCATCTTTGCTTCCTCCTGCGGACGAGGAGATATCCCGCGTCCGCGCACTTAGTTTGCGCCGCGCCACCGTCGTTATTCCCGCCGAGGGATACCGAGGGCATATGCGGCGTTTTGAGGAGGAGGTCGAGGGGGGCGAGAAACGTCGCCGAGGGTGGTGATGAAAAACAGCGAGTAGTGCGGCGCGGAACCGCTCGCACCTCAGAGCAAGGGATTTTCGGATGATGTTGTATGGGCGGAACGTGGGCAATAGTATACTTACCCGCAAGTTTCGGCTGTGCAAAAGCGACGAAAAGAACTGATCCTATGCCGGTTCGTATTATTTCGGTCAGGCATGGTGCGGGAGAGGCGTACGCGTCGTGCGCGGGCGCGACAAAAATGCAGGGAAAACCCACAGAAAAAAGCGAAAAACGCGGTTTATCACCGCGTTTTCGGCATTAAAGACGAATTTTGGTCATTTGCCGTATTTTCGGGCGAGATAGGCGAGGGCTTCGGCATACCCCTCGAATCCTTTGCCGCATATCATTTTTTCGGCATACAAAGAGACATAGCTAATCTTGCGGAAATCCTCGCGGGTGTTTATGTCCGAAAGGTGCACCTCCACGGTCGGGAGCCCCACCGCTTTCAGCGCGTCGAGGATGGCGACGGAGGTGTGGGTGTAGGCGGCGGCGTTGATGACGATGCCGTCATAGTTGCCGTAGGCGCGCTGTATCTCCGTCACGATGTCCCCCTCGCTGTTGGACTGGAAGAAGGTCACCTCCGCGCCGAGATCTGAGGCGGCTCTTTCGATGTAGCCCACGAGGGCGGCGTAGTCGCGCTTGCCGTAGATGTCGGGCTCGCGTATCCCGAGCATATTTATGTTAGGACCGTTGATCACAGAAATTTTCATAAAACTTCTCCGTTATGTTCAGGGCGCACTCGTCGAGGTCGCCGTCGTTGAGGACTTCCGCGTCGCAGAACGCGGTGTATACGGGCATCCGCGCCTTTTCCATCTCGGCAAGGGTCGCGAGGTCTTTGGAAAGGGGTCTGCCCACAGTCTCCAAGAGTTTCAGGGGTCTGCGCACCAGCACCGTGAACCCGTTGGAGGCGAGGTTAAGGCTGTTGCGCTCCGAAAGGGGAGCGCCCCCTCCCGTCGCTATCACGACGCCGGAGCGCGCGGCGCATTCTGCGACGACTTCCGCCTCGCGGGCGCGGAAGCCTCCTTCGCCCTCGGAGGCGAATATGGACGGGATGCTTTTTCCGGCGCGTTCCGAGACGAGGTCGTCGGTGTCCAGGAAGGGACGCCCGAGTTTTTCGGCAAGTTTTCTGCCGAGGGAACTCTTTCCCGCAGAGGGCATCCCTACGAGCACGATATTCGTGAGGTCGCGCGCGAGCGCGAGTCGGGCGCGCAATATCTCTCTGCCCGCCTCCTCGGAAGGCAGGGGTTCGGAGTACTCTCCGCCGTGAAAGAGGAGGGAGGACGCCTTTGCCTGCGCCGCCAGCATGAGAAGTCCGTCCGCGACCCTGAGCCCGAGCGCGCGCGCCTGCAATATCAAGCGGGTGCGGAGGGGGTTGTAGACGGCGTCGAACACTCCTTCGAGGGCGGGGAACGCCGAAAGATCCAAGGGGGAAGCCTCCGCGTTCGGGTACATCCCCACGGGGGTGGCGTTGATGACGATCTGCGCCTCCTTTCGTGATAGCACGGAGGAATAGTCCACCTCTCCCGAGCGGGAGACCACGGTGACGGAAGCGGCGTTTTCCCTCTTTCCCAGGGCGCAGGCGGTGTGCGAAGTGCCGCCGCTCCCGAGCACGAGGACGTGTTTGCCGCAGAGGGATATGTCCGCGTGTTCCAGCGCGAAGCGCATACCGTACGCGTCCGTGTTGTAGCCCAGCAGTCTGCCTCCTCTGTTGACGACGGTATTCACCGCGCCGCATTCCGTCGCAGAGGGATGGAGTTCGTCCACCAGCGCCATCACATCGCGTTTGTAGGGGATGGTGACGTTCACTCCCGCGAACTCCCTCCTCTCGAAGAACTCGGCGAGGCGGTCGGGCGGGAGGACGCAGAGCTCATATCCCTCCGTGCCGTAGTCGGCGTGCAGACGGGGGGAGAAGCTGTGCCCGAGTGGGTTCCCCAAAAGCCCGTATCTCATTGCGAGACCTCGTAATAGCTCCCGAGGAATACGAACTGTTCCGTGCCCTGATCCAGCTCGGCGATGAGGGAGAGGGTGTCGGAGTTTTCGATCTGTCCCTCGAAGTCGAAATAGAACATGAATTCGAAATCCGTGCCGTGCAGGGGACGGGATTCCAGCTTGGTGAGGTTGAGCCCGAGGGTGGAGAATTTGTTGAGCACCCTGTTGAGGGAGCCCGCCTCATGAGGCAGGGTCATCATGATGCTGATGCGGTTTGCGGGCGCGAACACTTCCAGCGTCTTGCTTATGCAGATGAAGCGGGTGTAGTTGGAGTCGTTGTCCTGGATGTTGGAATCCAGTATGCCCAGGTCGTAAAGCTCCGCGCAGTTGCGGGAGGAGATGCACGCGACATCCCTGCGCTCCGAGGAAGCCACCCTCTCTGCGGCGACCGCCGTATTGGGGCACGCCGTCACCTTGACCGAGGGGGAGAGCTTTTGCAGATAAGCCGCGCATTGACCTATCGCCTGTTCGTGGGAGAATATCTCCTTTATCTCCGAGAGCGCCACTCCCTTTTTCGCGAGCAGGTGATGACTGACTTTGAGCTTTATGCTCCTCACGATGTAGAAGCGGTGCTTCTTCATCAGGTCGTACACCGCGTTGACGCTCCCCACCGCGCTGTTTTCGATGGGCAGGACGCCGTAGTCGCACAGCCCCTTCTCCACCGCCTGGAACACCCCCTCGAAGTTTTTGAAGAAGGTGATGTCGGCGATCTCGAAGAGCTTGTCCGCGGCGATGGAGGAATAGCTCCCCTCCACGCCCTGGCACGCCACGGTGCTGGACACGGGGAAGTATTTCTTGCCCTCCATCAGCACCCGTCTCAGCTCGTCCGAAAGGGGAGTGACGGGCGCGACCAGCCGTCTCTGATAAGCGCGCGAAGTCTCGATCATTGTCTCAAACACGCGTTTAAGGTATATTTTTTGCTCGTCATCCGCGTTTTTGGTCACTCTTGCGATGATCTTCTTTTCCCGCGCGGGGTCGGCTACGGCGGTGTGAGTGCGCGCTTTTTCCTCGCCTATCTCACGCACCGTGTTCTGCCTTTCGAGATAGAGCGCCGCGATCTTGTCGTCGATGTCGTCTATCTTTTTGCGAAGTTCTTCTAACATATATGCACCTCTCGTTCGATTTTCGTGGGTATGGCGCGCCCGCCTCGGGGCTCGCCGTATTTTGTCAGGATCTTTGTTCTCTTTCGCTGTAAAGCACCGCGTCCAGGAGGGCGATGGCGACTGCGGCTTCCACAGCCGCGACCGCGCGGGGGACGACGGTCGCGTCATGTCTTCCCTTGACGACGATCTCCGTCTCCGTCATGAAGGCGAGGTCCACCGTGCGCTGGGGGAGGGATATCGACGGGGTGGGACGGAATGCGACCCTCATGGTGACGGGCATCCCGTTGGTGATGCCCCCGTTGAGTCCGCCGGAGTCGTTCTTTGCGGTGAGCACCTTCCCCTCTCTGATGATGAATGGGTCGTTGGCTTCGCTCCCTCTCATCGCGGCGATGGCGAATCCCGCGCCGAATTCCACTCCCTTTACGGCGGGTATGGCGTATATCACCGCCGAAAGTTTGCTTTCCAGCCCGCCGAAGAGGGCGTCGCCGAGTCCTGCGGGAAGTCCGTACGCTATACATTCCGTCACGCCGCCCACGCTGTCTCCCTTTTCGGCGGCGAGCCTTGCCTTTTCAGCGGCTTCCTCCCACCGCGAGAGCATGGGCAGGGAGAGGGAGAGACATCCCTGCGCCTCCTCGAAGGAGACCTCTTTATCGCGATAGCTCCTGCCTTTCACGCCCGCGAGCTCGGCGATGTACGCCGCGACGCGTATCCCTCGTTTTTCGAGCAACTGTTTCGCCACTCCGCCCATCGCGACGAGGGGCGCGGTCATCCTGCCCGAAAAGCGTCCGCCGCCCGAGCGCGCCGCTCTTTCGCCGTCTTTGACGTAGGAGCAGTAGTCCGCGTGAGAGGGACGGGGGGTGCGCAGATAGCCGTAGTCGGCGGGACGGATGTTGGTGTTGAGTATGCGCGCGGTGATGGGGGCGTCCGTCGTCGAGAGGGTGCCGTCCGCATTTTCGGCACAGCCTCCGAACACGCATTCGTCCTCCTCCCTTCTCGGGGTGGAGAAGAGATACTTCCCGCTCTTCCTGCGCGCGGCAAAGCGCGCGACCTCCTCGGGATCGAAGCTCTCACCCGCGGGCAGTCCCGCGAGTCGGGCTCCTATCTCGGGGGAGTGGGACTCACCGAATATTTCGAGTTCGAGGACGTCAAAGGGTCTCATCGCAGTTTCCTCCCAGCGATCTCAGATCCGCAAAGAATGCGGGATAGGATTTGGACACGGCTTCCGCGTCGTCCACCTCTCCGCCCGAGACAAGCCCCGCGACGGCGGCGGACATGACCATGCGGTGGTCGCCGAACCCGTGCGCTCCGAAAGTCTTTATCCCCCCGCCGTATATGGTGAGGACGCTGCCGTCCGTTTGCGTGCGCACTCCCATGGCGGCGAGGTTATCTACGATCGCCGCGAGGCGGTCGCTCTCTTTGTCTTTGAGTCTGGAAACTCCCGTCATCACGCTTTTGCCCGAGGCTTGCGCCATGAGCACCGAGAGCACGGGAGCAAGATCGGGGGTGTCCTCCACATCCCATTCTATGCCATGGAGTTCCCCCTGTATCGCGCGGCAGGATACGGGAGTCAGTTCTATACGCGCACCCATGTCGGCGAGGATGTCCGCCATACGCTTGTCCGCCTGCGCGCTCTCGGGGTCCAGTCCCGTCACGGTCACGTCGCCTTTCAGGGCTCCCGCCGCGAGCAGGAACGCCGCCGAGGACCAGTCTCCCTCGGCGCGCACGCTCCCGGGGGAGCGCAGTCTGCCTGCGGGGATGGTGTACACGCCGTTTTCGTGCTCCACATTTTTGCCGAAGAGGGCGAGGACGGCAAGGGTCATGTCCGTGTATCCCGTCGAGACGGGAGTCCCCGTGGTGCGTAGGATCTTTTCCTCTCCCGTCGAGGCGAGCGCGAAGAGCATACCGCTGACGTATTGCGAGCTCACAGTAGCGTCAACGGTGTATTCACGGGCGGAGAGCCTCCCTCCCGTGAGCAGGGGGAGGGAATCCGAGCCCACCTCCGCGCCTCCTCTGCGCAGACAGTCCGCAAGCGCGGAGACGGGGCGGTAGGGCAGACGTCCTCTTCCCGTGAAAGTGGCGTTGACTCCCAGCGCGCACGCCACGGGCAGAAGGAAACGGAGGGTGGAACCGCTTTCGCCGCAGTCCAACACCGCGTGTCTTTCGGCATTCGTCACGGGGGAGACCGCAAAGCCGTATTCCGTGCGCGTCACATCCGCTCCCAGCGCGGAAAGGCATTGCGCCGTGGCTTCGATATCCCGCGAGACGGCGGGGCATATCACCTTGCACGGAGCGTCCGCGAGTGCCGCCGCGATAAGCAGACGGTGCGCGTGGGATTTGGAGGGCACGGCTTCCACCGTACCGTGCACGAATGAGGGTCTTATCTCGGCTTTCATGACACGAACTCCTCAAATTCTTTCAGGGTCATGGGGAGGATCTCGCATCTGCCTATGCCGCGTATCACGACCACGTTGAGTTTGCCTCCCGATATCTTTTTGTCGTGCGCGACGTGTCCGAGGACGGAACGCATGGGATAGGGGCACTCCGGGAAAGAGTACTTTTGAATGAGAGATGAGATGGCGAGATAGTCCTCTTTGGGGAGGAGCCCCGCGCTGAGAGAGGCGCGCGCGACTGCCTTTATCCCCATAGCGACGCAGACCCCGTGAGGGAATCCCAGCGCGCTCTCCGTCTCCACGGCGTGTCCCACGGTGTGCCCGAGGTTGAGTAGGCGGCGGGTGCCGCTCTCGTTTTCGTCCGCCTCCACCACTTGCCTCTTGTAGTCCACCGCAAGGTCGATGAAATGTTCGAGGGAATTTTCGTCCAAGCCCTTTTTCATGAGTTCGAACATCTCTCCGCCCGCGAGCACGGCATATTTGACGGCTTCGCCCAGACCGCATTTCCATTCCGCCTTGGGGAGGGTGGAAAGAAAGTCGATGTCGCACACCACCGCGCGGGGAGGATATATCCTGCCCGCCAGGTTTTTCCCGGCTTTGAGGTCCACGGCGGTCTTGCCGCCCACGGAGGAATCTATGGCGGCAAGCAGAGTGGTGGGCACCTGGACATAGGGTATCCCCCGCATATATACGCTCGCCGCAAAGCCCGCGAGGTCTCCGACGACCCCGCCGCCGAGAGCGATCAACACGTCGTCGCGGCGCAGTCCGTCCGCCGCGAAGCCTTCCAGAAGCTCCCCCAAAAGTTTCCAGTTCTTGCTCTGTTCGCCGTGAGGTACGACATATCTCAAAGTGCCCTCTGGCAGTACGTCAAGCAGTTTTTGCAGGTGCAGGGGAGCCACGTTGTCATCCGTGACCACGGCGGCTTTCGTGACGTTCGGGAGGATGCCGGAAAGCTCTAAGACGCGGCAGGAAACGCCGTGTCCCGTGAGGACGGGGTATTCTCCCGAGGAGGTACGTATGACGGTCTTCATGCTCTTCTCCTTTGCCCGTTTTGTCGAAAACGGGGGTTCAGCGTATCGTTTTGAAAACTCAATCGCCTTCCAGCGCGGAACGCAGTTTTTTGTTCCTGTCCTTTTCCACGGAAAGTTTTGCGCGGTTGCCCGCGTCCAGCAACTCGAAGAGAGCGGCTTTGTCCCCCCTTTCCATGGCGTCGGCATATTCGTTCATGCGCGCGGTCATCCCCCTTATCTCGCGGGAGAGATCGTCCGCGTTCTCGGTCATGAGTTCCGTCCACATGGCGGCGTTCATGCGCGCCACTCTGGTCATGTCGCGGAAGCTACCCGCCGAATAGCCGTAGTGCTTGTCCGCAGAGGGAGTCCTGACATAAGCAGAGGAGATGACGTGCGCGAGCTGGGAGGTGTAGGCTATCATCTCGTCGTGGGTGTCCGCGTCCGTGATGAGCACGCCTTCGGCGCCCACGGAGACGTACATCTGTTTGAGGGCGGCGAGAGCTTCGAGGGAGGCGGAGACGGGCACGAGCAGGACGGACGCGCCGTCGTACAGCCCCGCCGTGGAGTGCGCCACGCCGCTGAATTCCCTTCCCGCCATGGGGTGTCCGCCGACGAATCCCAGGTCGGGGCGCAGGTCCGCGCTCTCTTTCATCATGGCGACGACGGGTCTTTTCACGCCCGCGAGGTCGCTGACTATCCCGCCGCTTTTCAGCAGGGGAAGATATTCTTTGAGGATGTCGGGCATCGCGGACGGCACCACCGCCATCAGGAAGATGTCCAATTCCCCCGCGTTCTCGCGGGTGAGCTCCTCGTGGTAGGCGTTCAGCATCCCGCCCTTCAACATGGCTTCGGGGTCGCGGTCGCAGGCGTAGACGGTGTGAGTGGTCCTTGCGACCAGCGCACGCCCGAGAGAACCGCCCATGAGCCCGAGACCTACAATGCCTATCTTCATTTGTCACGCTCCTTGCCGCACACGGTGAGAAGCACGTCGATGCGCTTCACGAGGTCGTCGAACTGCTCGGGACGCAGGGATTGCGCGCCGTCCGAGAGGGCGTGTACGGGGTCGTTGTGCACCTCGATCTCCAATCCGTCCGCGCCCGCGCCGACTGAGGCGAGGGAGAGGGGGAGCACCAGCTTGGCGCGTCCCGAGGCGTGGCTGGGATCCACCAGGATGGGAAGGTGGGTGAGCTCGCGGAGGACGGGGATGGCGGAGAGGTCGAGGGTGTTGCGGGTGTAGGGCTCGAAGGTGCGGATGCCTCGTTCGCAGAGGATGATGTTCATGTTGCCCTCGGACATGATGTACTCCGCGCTCATCAGCCATTCCTCTATGGTCGCCGCCATGCCGCGTTTCAGGAGGATGGGCTTGTTCGTCTTGCCCAACTCTTTCAGCAGCTCGAAATTCTGCATATTCCGCGCGCCGACCTGGATGAGGTCCACGTCCTCGAAGAGGGGGAGGTGGCGGATGTCAAGTATCTCGGTGCAGACGGGCATCCCCGTCTCCTTTTTGGCGAGGGAGAGCAGTCTCATGCCCTCGGCGCGCAGACCCTGGAATGCGTAAGGGGAGGTGCGCGGCTTGAAAGCGCCGCCGCGGAGCACGGTGGCTCCCGCCGCTTTCACCGCTTTGGCGACGGCGACTATCTGCGCCTCGCTCTCGACGGAGCAGGGCCCCGCGATGAGCTGGAAATGCCCTCCGCCGAAGAGATGCCCTCCCACGTCCACAACGGTGTCCTCGGGGTGGAACTTGCGGTTGGCGTTTTTGAAGGGCTCCTGGATGCGCTTCACGCTCTCCACAATGTCCAGCGATCTGATGAGGTCCTCGTCCACGACGGAGGTGTCGCCGATGAGCCCCATGACGGTGGTGTTGTCCCCCTTGCTCATGTGGATGTCCAGCCCCAGTCCTTTTATCCACTTGACGAGGTTGTCCATCTGTTTTTTGTCGGGATCTTTTTTGATGACGATGATCATGTGTCACTCCTTGTCGGGCATATCCGCATCCGAGGTCGGGTCAAACAAAAAGACCGCCGGTATGGCGGTCTTGCTTGTCGTAGTCCGAAAAACCTTATCCGCGCATACCGAAAACGGGGCTCTTGAAATAAAAGCCCTTAAAGTAGAAGTATGCGAAGCTGTTGATGCGGATGTTTTTCATAGTTCTTCACCGATACTATAAAACTCATTTTTGTCCTTGTCAACAAATTTTCGAGGGTTTGCGTCAGTCTTCTTCCTCATTCGCGGCAGGGACTTCGGCGCGGGCGAGGTTGTATATGCCTATGGCGTCCGAAATGCTCTTTTCCATCGCGAGCCTGCCGTAGGCGTCCACCTCGCGCTTGTTCTTTTCGCCGTGGGTGAGACAGCCCGCGCCGCCTATGCACCCGTCCACGCACGCCATGCCCTCGATGAAGTTGGCGTCCAGCACTCCCTTGGACTTTTTGAGGAGTGCGGTGCGGCACGCCTCTATGCCGTCGCAGGTGACGGGTTTGTAGTCAAAGTTCGTGATGTTCTGCTCTTTGAGAGCTTGTCTCACCGCGTCCGTGATGCCGCCGCTCCTTGCGAATATCCTGCCGAAGTAGGAGGCGTTGTCGAGTGCGCTCTCCTCCAAGGTCTCGATGTCGATGTCGCGGGAATCGTAAAGCGCCTGCAATTCCTCGAAGGTGATGACGGAGTCGATGTAGGGACGCACCTCGGGTTTTTGGAACTCCATCTTCTTCGCCGTACAGGGACCTATGAACACCACCTTGCAGGGGGAGGAGGTCTCCTTGATATACTTGGCGATGGTCGCGGCGGGGGAGAGGTTCGCGGAGATGTGCTCGGCGAGCTCGGGGAACTGCTTCCTGATGTAATCGACAAATGCGGGACAACAGGAAGAAGTGAGAAATCCCTTTTCTGCGAGCTCCGCCGCCTCTTTATACGCCACCATATCCGCGCCGAGGGCGGCTTCCACCACGTTGAAGAAGCCGAGTTTCAGGATGCCTGTCACCACCTGCCCGAGTTTGGCGTAGGTGAACTGGCTGGAGATGGAGGGAGCGACCACCGCGTACATCTTGTACTTGGTGTTGTTCTCGCTCTTTTTGATCATGTCGATGACGTCCAGGATGAAGGACTTGTCGATTATGGCGCCGAAGGGGCACTGATAAACGCACGCGCCGCAGGAGGTGCACTTGTCGTTGTTGATGCTCGCCGCCTTGTTCTCGTTCATGGAGATGGCTTTCACCTTGCAGGAGTTCTCGCAGGGACGGCGGCGGGAGACTATGGCGCTGTACGGGCACACTTTGGCGCATTGTCCGCACTCCACGCACAGGTTCTTGTCGATGTGCGCTTTCTGCTGATGATCGAATGAGATGGCGTTTTTGCGGCACACGTCCTCACAGCGGTGCGCGAGGCATCCGCGGCAGGCGTTGGTCACTTCGTATCCGCCGGTGGGGCAGTCGTCGCACGCGATGTCGATGACTTCGATGACGTTGGGATTTGTCCTGTCCCCGCCCATGGCGAGCTTGACGCGCTCCGCCATTATCGCGCGTTCCTTATACACACAGCACCGCATGGTGGGCAGGTTGCCTGGGATGATGACGTTGGGGATGTCCAGCACTTTGTCGAGGAGATCCCCGTTCCACGCGCCGCGCGCGACCTCCCGCAACGCTTTGTATTGCAGGTACTGAACTTTGGTGTCGAATTTTCTGCGTTTCTTGATGTCGTCCATGGTAGTATAGTGTCTCGTTTTAGATTATATGGATGATGCCGAGGTTTTACGCGCTTATTTTGTGCGATAAACCGTGTTTTGCGTCAGTCGTAGTTGAGTTCCACCACCTTGCCCGCCTTTTGCAGGTTGGCGGCGATGCTCTCCACGAGTTTGAGTTTCATGGTGGTGTCGATGGGCAATCCCTGGTGCGCCGCGTTGATGCTCTGTCCCACGAAGAAGGTGACGTGAGTCGCGTCCTCGAAGAGCATATTGGCAAGCAGGGACGCGCCGTCCTGTTTGTTGGAGCGTTTGGGAGTGAGGTCGGAGGTGGAGAGATATCTCTCGCTGAGTTCCAGCAGTTTCCTCAGAGTGAGCACTCCCTCCGTGGTGAGGTCTATGCCCCTGATGTAGCCTATGGGGGGCACGTCCTTGTCGGGGAAGTCGAAGGACGCCGCCACCTTTTCGCCGAGATATCTTGCCACTATCTGCGAACTCGTGCCTCCGCACACCACCTTTTTGCCCTCTCCGCCGAGGAAGCGGGAGATATAAAAGTCGTCCTGATCCCTCTCCACGGGAGGACCCACCATGATGCGCACGGGGCAATATTCCCTCGCTCTCACCACCGCCACGGTGGTGTCGTCTCCGGGCTTGCCCATATAAAGGTCGTTGCACGCGCCCGCGAGCAGGCACGCCACGCCGCGGGCGGACATCCCCCTTTTGAAGTTTTTGTCGAGATATTCCTTGACGTCCTTTCTCAGCCAACCGAAGTTGAGCAACATACCTATGCCCGCGTGGATGACTCCGTCGGACATCAGCACTATGTAGTCGTCGGGTCTGAGTTCCAGCCTCGTGCCGTACACCTTTTTGCCCAGGATGTCCCTCTCCGTCCTTGCGAAGTCCAGACATTTGCCGTCGCGGATGAGGATGGCTTCCGGGTTGTCGAATTCAAACAGCCAGCCCTTCCCGTCCGCGCCGAGGTGGACGACGGAAAACGTCGCGTACGCCACCTGTCTCACCTTGCATACGGGCAGGGTCTGGACTATGGTCTCCACGCATTCGTCTATGCTTATCTCGTTGGACACCATGGTGCAGAGTATCTTGGAAGTCAGGGTGGCGAGGATGTTGGCTTTCACCCCGCTCCCCAGCCCGTCGGCGAGCACCAGGGTGGTGTTCTCCCCGTCCGAGATGCACTCCACCTTGTCGCCGCAAAGCTCCTCGCCCTTTTTGTTGAGGGAGGTATAGCCGTTTTCCAAAAATAGTTTGTCCATGCTATTCCTCGTCCTCCGTGCGCGGGGCGAGCGTCTGTTTGAGTTTGTTGAGCGCGACTTTGGTCTCGGCGGTGGTCTCGCCGAGGAGGGAGGCTATCTCCTGAGCGACGCGCATCTGTTTTTTGATGACCTCGTCCGTTGTGGCGAGAGTCTCCAATTTGACGGCGTTGAGCTTTTCGTCGTATTCCACGCTGTCCGTGATGTCCTTCATCACGCCGAAGAGCACTTTGTGCTCCTGCAACAGGACTATGGACAGCTCGATGTATTTCTTGGTGCGGTTGACGAACACCCTCTTCTTGCTGACGTTCTTGCCCTTGGTGACGGCGGAGATGAACTCCTCGCAGTCAAAGCAGTCGAAAGCGAGCATCCCGCGTACGTCGTGTTCGGTGACCCCGAGCAGGCGCATCGCGCGGGAATTGATGTCCAGGATGGTGAAATCGTCCGACATCAGAACTATGCCGTTGGGAGTGTTCTGGATTATCTCATAACTCATGGACTCCGCACGGCTCCTCATATAGGGGAGACACATCTCGATGTCGGCGTAGCCGTTGAGGACGGCGATTGCCTTTTCGCGGCAGGTGGAGTAGCCGCACGCGCCGCAGTTGAGCTCGTCCTCGGGGGAATTTTTGCCCGTCTTGGCGAGCACCGCTCTGATGTCCTTTTCGGAGGGGATGAAATCGTCGAGTATGATGCGGGGATGTTTTTGGGTGAGATCTGTCTCGGGGACGCTCGCCGCAGGCGCCGCGATGTCCTTTGCGGCATACCTGCGCACATCCTCGTTGCTCTTCACCGCGCCGCTTCTCGTCGCCGGACGGCAGGGACCTCCCACGCAGGCGTGCTCGCAACAGTTGAGCTCCAAGAAAAGCCCGGAGAGGGAATCCACCTCTTCCAGCACCTCGGCGCAACGTTTCACCCCATCCACGGCGACGTATTCGTAGCCATCGGGAAGGGCGTCGAAGCTCTTGATGATACCGCGCGGGATGGGGTAGTAGCGCGCTTTGAGGGAATGTTTCTCACTTTGCGTTTTCGCCTCGATCTTGCCAAGGTCGATGTTTTTCCGTTCAAAAAGAGCGTTCAACTCCTCGAATGTGAGAACACCGTCTATTATGCCGCTCTCTGCCGCCTCCCTCTTTTTGGCTATGCACGGACCTATGAACACGATCGCCGCGTCGGGGTCGCGCTTCTTTATCATGCGGGCGTGCGCTACCATGGGGGAGGGGACGGGCGCGAGATATTTCAGCGCGCTCGGATAGTAGAGCTGTATCATGCGGTTGACCGCGGGACACGCCGAGGAGATGAAGTTCCTGAACTCTCCCGTTTTCAGCAGACGGGAGTATTCCTCCGTGACGGCTTTTGCGCCTATCGCGGTCTCCTCCGTCTCGGCGAACCCGAGTTCGGAAAGAGCTTCCGCCATCACGTCGAAGTCCTGCACGCCGAAGGAGGAGACGAAGGAGGGAGCGAGGCTCGCCACCACCTTTTTGCCGCTCGCGAGCAGGGCGAGGACGTCCTCGGCCTCGCTGTGCACCTGCTTGGCGTTCTGCGGGCACACGAGGGTGCACTTGCCGCAGAGGATACAGCGGGAGTCGATTATCTTCGCCTGATGGTTCTCGTAGCGGATGGCTTTTACAGGGCATTCGCGCAAGCACTTGAAACAGTCCTTGCACTTTGCGTTCTTGAAATCGAGATAGGGTGAAGCTACGGGCATGGGTCCCTCTTTCTCTCCTTAAAACGGGGTGAGCCGTCGCGCTTGGCGACGGCTTTTCATCATTCCGCTTTTTTCATTATCACGTCCGTGAACAGGTCGATGACGTTTTCGGGCTTGACGGCGTAGTAATCGCCGTCCACCGTCACGCTCACGCCGTCCTCGCCGCATCTGCCCATACAGAATGTCCCGCTGAGCTCGACGCGGTCGCCGAGGTCGTGCTTGTTGATGAGATACTGCAATTCCTCGACCACCTGTCTGGAACCTTTGAGGTGGCAGGAACTGCCAATGCAAACCGTGACTTTGACCATGATGATGTCCTCTTATGGCTATTGATAGTCCACCACGTCCACCCAGTGGAGGAGGAACTCTCTCTCCTCGGGCTTGCCCTTTACGAGCTGAGACGCCGCTACGATGGGGATCCATTTCTGGACATACTGTTTTGCGGTGTCGCTCTTCTCGCAGAAGAGGTTGAGATATTTCTCGGCGATGTCCGGGGTGCCGTACAGCGTGAAGAGGAGATAGGTGCGCGCGACGTCCGCCGAGGCGTTGCCCTGGGTGGCATGAGACCAGTCGATGACGTAGGCTTTGCCGTCGGTGTCGGAGATGATGACGTTGCTGGGGTTGAAGTCGCCGTGGCACACTTTGTTGTGCTTGGGCATGGATTCCAGCCTGGTGTGCAGATCGTAGCGGATGGTCGCGTTGAGGTCCGCCTCGGAGATCTTGCGGTTCATCTTGTCCTTGAGCTTGTTGAGCAGGGGAGCGCGCTTGGAGTGTATCTCCATTTGCAGGTCGACAAAGAGGTTGAGATATTCGTCCAGTTTGTCGGGGTTCTTTTCCATGAGCTCGGCGAGGGTCTTGCCCTTGATGTAGTCCATGACGATCGCCCATCTTCCGTTCACCTTGGTGACTTCGAGCAGTTTGGGTATGGCGAGCCCGGTCTCCTCCACGCGCGCCTGATTGAGGGCTTCGTTGAGGATGTCCGCCTTGGAGTAGTGCTCGTCAAACAGCTTGATGACCTTGTCACCGTCGCGGTAGACGGTCTTGGTGGTGCGAACGGCTATGACCTTGTCGGTGTTCATATTCCCTCCTTATTTGCCGTAGTAGGCGTTGAGATACATTTGCTTGATCTCGCTCATGAGCGGGTAGCGGGGGTTGGCACCCGTGCACTGATCGTCGAACGCCTGTTCCGTCATCTCGTCCAGTCTTGCGAGGAAGTCCTGCTCGTCGATGCCGTAATCGCGGATGGTCTTCTTGATGCCGACCTTCGCTTTGAGCTCGTCGAGGGCTTTGATGAAGTTTTCCAGCTTCTCCTCGTCGTTCTTGCCCTTGATGCCGAGGGCGTCCGCCACTTCCGCATAGCGGGCGAGGGTGTGAGGATGGTCGTACTGCGGGAAGGTGCCCATCTTGGTCGGCACTTCCGCCGCGTTGAAGCGGATCACTTCGTCTATCATCAGCGCGTTTGCCACGCCGTGAGGCAGATGATGGAAGGCTCCCAGTTTGTGCGCCATGGAGTGGCACACGCCGAGGAACGCGTTCGCAAACGCCATACCCGCCATGGTGGCGGCGTTCGCCATCTTCTCGCGCGCTTCGGGGTCATTGGCACCGTTGTCGTAGGCGCGGGGGAGATATTTGAAGATCATTTGCAGACTGCGCAGGGCGAGACCGTCGGTGTAGTCCGTCGCCATCATGGAGGCGTAGGCTTCCAGGTCGTGGGTGACGGCGTCGATGCCGCTTGCCGAGGTCAGTCCTTTGGGCGCGTTCATCATCATGTCCGCGTCCACGATCGCCATGTTGGGCATGAGCTCATAGTCCGCGAGGGGATATTTCACTCCCGTTCTCTCGTCGGTGATGACCGCGAAGGGAGTCACCTCGCTGCCCGTACCGGCGGAGGTGGGCACTGCGATGAAGTACGCCTTTTCGCCCATCTTGGGGAAGGTGTAGACGCGCTTTCTGATGTCCATGAAGCGCATGGCAAGATCCATGAAGTCCACTTCGGGATGTTCGTAGAGCACCCACATGATCTTGCCGGCGTCCATCGCGGAGCCGCCGCCGACGGCGATGATGCAGTCGGGCTCGAAGGCGCGCATCGCCGCGGTGCCTTCTTTGGCGCAGGCGAGGGTGGGATCGGGCGCGACGTTGAAGAATGTGGTGTGCGCTATGCCCATCTCGTCCAGCTTGTCGGTGATGGTCTTCGTATATCCATTATGATACAAAAAACTGTCCGTGACAATAAAAGCTTTCTTTTTTCCCATGACATTTTTTAATTCGTCAAGGGCGACGGGCAGACAGCCCTTCTTGATATACACCTTTTCGGGTGCTCTGAACCACAGCATATTCTCTCTCCTTTCCGCCACTGTTTTGATGTTGATGAGGTGTTTGACGCCCACGTTTTCGCTGACGCTGTTGCCGCCCCAGCTGCCGCACCCGAGGGTGAGGGAGGGGGTGAGCTTGAAGTTGTAAAGGTCGCCGATGCCGCCCTGAGAAGAGGGGGAATTGAGAAGCACGCGGCAGGTCTTCATGCGATGGGTGTACTCATCGATCTTGGCTTTTTCCCTGACGACGTCGATATAGAGGGAGGAGGTGTGGCCGTAGCCGCCGTCCGCGATGAGGTGCTCCGCCTTGTCGAGAGCGTCCTCGAAGTCCTTGGCTCTGTACATCGCGAGGACGGGGGAGAGCTTTTCGTGCGCGAATTCCTCCGAAATGTCCACGCTGGTCACTTCGCCGATGATTATCTTGGTCTCCTCGGGGACGGTCACGCCCGCGAGCGCCGCGATCTTGGCGGCTTTTTGTCCGACTATCTTGGCGTTCAGCGCGCCGTTGATGATGATGGTCTTGCGCACTTTCTCGGTCTCTTCGGGATCGAGGAAGTAGCATCCGCGCGCCTGAAACTCTTTTTTGACTTTGTTGTAGACCTTGTCCAGCACGATGACGGATTGCTCCGAAGCGCAGATCATGCCGTTGTCAAAGGTCTTGGAGTGGATGATGCTGTTGACGGCGAGCAGGATGTCCGCGCTGTCGTCGATGATGGCGGGAGTGTTGCCCGCGCCAACGCCGACGGCGGGTTTGCCGGAAGAGTACGCCGCCTTCACCATGCCGGGACCGCCCGTCGCAAGGATGATGTCCGCCTCTTTCATGAGCAGGTTGGTCATTTCGAGAGAGGGGATGTCGATCCAGCTTATGATGCCCTCGGGAGCGCCCGCTTTGACTGCGGCTTCGAGCACGACCTTCGCCGCGGCGATGGTGCACTTCTTGGCTCTGGGGTGGGGGCTGATGATGATGCCGTTGCGGGTCTTCAAAGCGATGAGGGTCTTGAAGATGGCGGTGGAAGTGGGGTTGGTGGTGGGGATGACCGCGCCGATGACGCCCACGGGCTCGGCTATCTTCTTGATGCCGTAGGACTTGTCCTCTTCGATGACGCCGCAGGTCTTGGTGTGACGATAGGCGTTGTAGATATACTCGGAGGCGTAGTGGTTTTTGATCACCTTGTCCTCGACGACGCCCATGCCGGTCTCCTCGACAGCCATTTTGGCGAGCGGGATACGCTGTTGGTTTGCCGCCATAGAGGCTGCGAAAAAGATCGCGTCCACCTGCTCCTGCGTGTACTCGGCGAATTTCTTCTGAGCTTCGCGCACGCGGGCTATGGCCTCTTCCAGTTTTTCGACGCTGTCCACGACTTGATACTGTTTGGTCTCTTCCATATCGGTCTCCTGTTCAGTTGTTTTCTTCTTTTTTGAGTATTTCTTTGAGCTTTGCCGACAGCACCGCGAGGGATGCCGCCATGTTCTCGTTTTTTACCGCTACCGTGCCCGGCAGATTGAGGGTGACGGGGGAGAAGTTCCATATCGCCCGCACTCCCGCTTCCACCAGAGTGTTCGCCACTTTCTGCGCCGCCGCCGCGGGCAGAGTGAGCACCGCCATCTTGACTTTGAGCTTCTTCACCGTCTCGGCGAGCTTTTCGGAGGAGAGGATCTTCTTCCCGTGCACCTCGGTGCCCACAAGGGCGGGATCGGTGTCAAAACCCGCAAGGATGTTGAGCCCGTACTTTTCAAATCCGCCGTATCCGAGGAGCGCCTGTCCCAGCTTCCCCGCGCCCACGAGCACCGCGTCCTTCTCGTTGTCGTAGCCCATGAAGCTCTCGATGTCGCGCACCAGGTCGGGGATGTAATATCCCACTTTGGGCTTGCCCTCGCTCACCACCGCCATGGAAAGATCCTTCTTGACGACGGCGGGATTCTCCTGCATAGCCTCCGCGAGCCCGACGGAAGAAATGTATTCGGCGCCCTCGGATTCCCTCTTTTTCAGATATCTGAGATAGCCGGGCATCCGTTGCAGCGTCGCCAAGGATAAAACTTTTTCTCCGTCTGCCATATGGTCCTAGTTCCTTTGCATTTGCGGAGCGAATAGATACGTCTCGTATCGTTACTCCGAGTGTCGATTTGCATTATAGGCAATGCGGCGCGGGATGTCAATCAAATGAAGGGAGAAATGAAGAAAAAATTTCCCGATTAAATCGCGGAAATGTCGGATTTTGCACAGAGGGGAGGAGGCTGTCCGCTTATCTCCGGGCAGAGAAGGGCGAAAAGGGATGAAAATCGGGGGGTCTCGGAACGAAAAGGGATGAAGGCAGGGGTCTCGGAGCGAAAAGAGAGGGAGCGGGAGCGCGCGAGAAGAGCTTTGTCCCGAGCCTCCGAGTGGGCGCGGGAGGTATGACGCGGCGAGTATCTTGGGGGAGGGGTCAGAAGGAGATGACTCCCAGATGTTCCAGAAGTATCTTCAAGCCGATGAGGAAGAGGAGGACGCCGCCCGCAAGCTCCGCTTTGCCGCGGAATTTCCCTCCCGCTTTCGTGCCTACGAGCACCCCCGCAAGCGAGATGAGGAAGGTGGTCGCTCCTATGAGCGCGACGGCAAGCCAAATGTCCACCGCAAGGAAGGCGAAGGACACCCCGACGGCGAGCGCGTCTATGCTTGTTGCTACGGACATCACGAGGAGGGTCTTCACTCCGAGTTCGAGTTTTTCTGCGCGGGCGGGGGGGAGGGTGACGCGGGGAGGGTGCGCGAGGAGGAGGGGAGAGGGCTCCGTCCTTTTCGGTTTGCTCGCTCTGAGTTCCTTTTCGCTCTCGACGCCGTCGGCGAGCATCTTTACGCCGAGGAAGCCGAGCAGTACGAAAGCTATCCAATGGTCCGCCTCCGTGATGTATTCCGCAAAGGAGGAAGCCACCGCCCAGCCGATGAGGGGCATCAATGCCTGGAACAGCCCGAAGCAGAGCGCGATGAGCAACGCATAGCGAAGCACAAAGCGCTTCATTTCCACGCCCTTGCACATCGCGACGGCGCACGCGTCCGCCGAGAGGCTGAGTCCCGTGAGAAAAATTTCCCAGATCTGCATAGTCCGCTCCTTTTTGTCGGTCGTGGGAGAGTTTGCGCGCGGTCAAAAGAAAAACTCACACACGAAGCCATGTGTGAGTCTTGCCGTTTAATATAAGCCACGCCGAGGGGCGAGTATGTTGACTTATAACGGGATGCCGCCGACTACTCCCTCACCGCACACAGTTTAGCATAGGCTGACGGGCTTGTCAATGCGCGTCAAAATACACTTGCGCGACTCCTCCCGCGCGGATATAATAAAAGTGCCGTACGACGTGCGTCGGAAGCGCGTCTCCGCGTGCGAATCGGCACAAATGCGGGTTTTAAGCCGCGAAAACGAGGTGTAAACGATGACTTTGTGCGCGAACAGGATAGCCGCGCTCGTGCTGAGAGCGGTGGGATCGGCGCTGGGGGCGTTCGGCATCGCGGTCATGCTCACCATGACGGACGCGAGCCTCATGCTCTCCTATTTCACCATGCAGACCAACATCTTCACCACCGCGGCGTTCATCGTCCTCACCGTGATGACGGCGGTACAGCTGAGAAAGAGCGGAGCGCGCGGCGAGGTCGCGCACCTCGGCGTATCCTTACAGCTAGCGCTCACGTTTTTCATCACCATCACCTTTGTGGTCTATTGGGCGATGCTCTCGTGGCAGAACTTCGACATGGGCGGAGGAGACCCCTCCCGCGCCGCTCTCGTCAGCGCCGCGAACTACGTTGTGCACGGCGTCGTCCCCATACTTGCCATCGCGGATTGGATCCTCTTCCTCCCCCACGGCAGACTGCGCGCAAAGGACGCCGCGCTCTGGCTCATCTATCCCATCGCATACGCGGTGTTCATCTTCATCCGCGCCGAAGTGGGCGCGCCCTTTTACGGCACCACGCGCTATCCCTATCCCTTCATCGACGTGGATCAGATAGGCGGCTGGGTCGCCCTCGTCGTCCCCGTGATGGCGGCGGCATTCTACGCCCTCGGCAGGCTCTACGTATTTCTGGACAAAAAGCTCGCTCTGCGCGTCCCGCCCCTCACCGTGCGCCACATCTACCTGCGGAACGGCGGCGGACAATAGAGCCCCAAACGCACGCAAAAGCAAAAAGAAACGCGGACACTCGTCCGCGTTTCAATTGTCTTCGTTATGTTTTGACGTCGCGTCCACGCCGAGCAACTGATCCGTCGTCACGTCGAAAAACGCCGCCATCCGCACCACCAGCCCCAAGGGCGGCTCTCTTTGATCCTTTTCGTAGTGCAGATAAGTCACGCTGTGTATGTCAAGGGCGTCCGCCACCTGCTTTTGGGTGAGTCCCGCGCCGCGACGGAGTTCCAGCAACCTATCCCCGAAGCCTTTCATAATGTTGACATCTTACCAAGTCGGTAGTATAATTTGTAAAAAACTACCAATTCGGTAGTTGATTAAAATGTGCGGGCAGACGACTTGGGGGAAACATCGCACATTTCACCCTTTTCGCCCGCCGACGGGAGGGCATTGTGAGAAAAAGATTTTTCATTCTCATCGCACTTGTATGTTGTCTGGCGCTTGTTGCCGGCATCCTTGCCGCGTGCAACGGCGACGAAGGCACCCAACCGGGCGGACAGACCCCCGGCGGGGACGTATCCGATCAACCGGGCGATGTGGATGAACCCGGCGGCACGGACGAACCCGGCGGCACGGACGAGCCCGGCGGCACGGACGAACCCGGCGGCACGGACGAACCCGGCGGCGGCGATGAGCCGGGGGATGTCGAAGACCCCGATGAGCCCGAAGACCCCGACCAACCGGGCGGCGGAGACCAACCCGGGGATGTGGATGACCCCGATGACGGGTCGGATGAGCCTGTATACAGCGAAGGTTTGGAGTATACGTTGATGGGTGACGAAGAGTATTACGTTGTGTCAGGCATCGGGGAATGCACGGACGCCCATCTCGTCATTCCCCGCACCTACAACGATCTGCCCGTGACGAGCATAGGCTCTTCTGCCTTTTCGGGTTGCACGGGCTTGACCTCCGTCACGTTTGAGGGAACAATGGCGGAGTGGAATGCGATCACGAAAGGAGACGGGTTGTACTGGAATAGCCCGCTCAGGTACGTGGTGTGTTCGAACGGGACGGTGAGCGTTTGAGGTGAAAAGGCGGGTTTTCCGCACATATTCGAGCAGAGGAAAGGCGAGGGAGTTGCCCCCGCCTTTCCGTTTTTTTTGGGGGTATGAAGTATGCGTGAGGATAAATAAGCTATCGTCGTGCAGAAAATTTGTTGGGAAATTTACATAAAAGTGTTGACAAAATTCGCGGCGGGGTATACTATGACAAACAGAAAGTGTCGGAGGCTTTGCCTATGAAAAAGAATATGTACAGCCTTATGCTTGCGGAGGACGTCATCCGCGCGGTGGACGCGCTTGCGGAAGAGCAGGGGACCAACCGTTCCAACATGGTCAATCAGATACTCGCCGAGCACGTCTCGCTGGTGACGCCCGAGAAGCACGTGGGGCACATCTTCGACGTCATCGAGGCGCTGATGGGCGGCAGGGGGGACTATCGCCTCTATGCCGAGCCCAACAATCTCACCATGTCCATCAAGAGCGTGCTGAGGTATCATTATCGTCCCACCATCCGCTATGAGGTGGAGATGGAGCGCACTCCGAAACGCACGGTGGGGCAACTCAAAGTGCTCTTCCGCACCACGTCGCCCGATCTGCTCCTGGGGCTGACTCGGTTTTTCAAGATATGGATGCGGCTGGAAAGCATATATCTCAAACAGTATTTCGGTGACAACACCCCGCGCTACGCGATGGAGGAGGGCAGGTTCCGCCGCACCTTCGCTCTGCCGGGGGAGGAGGTCTACGACGACGATCAGACAGGAGCCGCGATAGGCGGTTTCGTCGCCAACTTCGACGAGATGTTGAAGGGCTACCTCGCGGGGGAGTTCTCCTCCTCGGAGGAGATGGAGGACAGATATCTCGCCTATCTCAACAGCGGCGTGAGGCTCATTTAGGAGGTGGAATATGAACGCTCAGAAGTTTACCAAAAAGGCGCTGGAAGCCCTCGGCTCGGCGCAGAGTATAGCAATAGAAAATCAGAATATGCAGGTCATGCCCGAGCATTTGCTCTACGCGCTCGTCGATCAGGACGGAGGGCTCATCCCGAGCCTTCTTTCAAAGTGCGGCGTGGATACGGACAAGCTCCTCGCCATGCTGGACAGCGCCATAAGCAAGATGCCCGCTGTGAGCGGCAGCGGCAGAGAGCCTGACAAGATATACATCTCTCCCGTCACGGACAAGATCCTCTCGGGCGCGGAGAGGCTCGCCTCCTCCCAGGGGGATGAATATGTGTCGGTGGAGCACGTCATGCTCTCCCTCTTCGACCACGCCACCGAGGAGATGAAGAATATCTTCCGCGCCCTCGGCGTCACGAAGTCGGCTTTCCTCACCGAGCTCAAAAAGGTCAAGTCGGACAGGGTGACCTCCGACGAGCCCGAAAACACCTACGACGCCCTCGGCAAGTACGGTTTTGACCTCGTGGAACGCGCAAAACAGCAGAAGCTCGACCCCGTCATCGGCAGGGATAACGAGATAAGGAACGTCATCCGCATCCTTTCGCGCAAGACCAAGAACAATCCCGTCCTCATCGGCGAACCCGGCGTGGGCAAGACCGCCGTGGTGGAGGGGCTCGCACAGCGTATCCTGCGCGGCGACGTCCCCGAGGGACTGAAAGACAAGACCATCTTCGCGCTGGATATGGGCGCGCTCATCGCGGGAGCGAAATTCCGCGGCGAGTTCGAGGAGAGGCTGAAAGCCGTCCTCAACGAGGTCAAAAAAAGCGAAGGACGCATCATCCTCTTCATCGACGAGCTCCACACCATAGTGGGCGCAGGCAAGTCAGACGGCGCGATGGACGCGGGCAACCTCCTGAAACCCATGCTCGCAAGAGGGGAGTTGCATTGCATCGGCGCGACCACCCTGGACGAGTACCGCAAGTATATCGAAAAGGACGCCGCTCTCGAACGCAGGTTCCAGCCCGTCATGGTGGACGAGCCCACCGTCGAGGACACCATCTCCATACTCCGCGGGCTCAAAGAGAGATACGAGGTGTATCACGGAGTGCAGATCCACGACGGCGCGCTCATCGCCGCCGCGACCCTCTCCCACCGCTATATCTCGGACAGGTTCCTGCCCGACAAAGCCATCGACCTCGTGGACGAGGCTTGCGCAACCATCCGTACCGAGATAGACTCCATGCCCTCGGAGATGGACGACATCGCGCGCAGGATCATGCAACTCGAGATAGAGGAGATGGCGCTCTCCAAAGAGACGGACAATCTTTCCAAGGAGCGCCTCGCAGACATCAAAAAGGAACTCGCCGAGCTCAATGACAAGTTCAATGAGATGAAGGCGCAATGGGAGCGCGAAAAGGAGAGCATCCACGCCGTGTCCGACACCAAGGCGGAGATAGAAAAGGTCAACGGCGAGATAGAAGCCGCTCAGCGCGTCGGGGATTACGCCCTCGCCGCTCAGCTCAAATACAGCCGTCTCCCCGAGCTCCAGAAAAAGCTGGAAGAGGCGGGGGACGCGAGCAGGAAAAAACATACCTTGCTCCGCGATACCGTGACGGAGGAAGAGATCGCAAGAGTGGTCTCCCGTTGGACGGGCATACCCCTTTCCAAGCTCATGGAAGGGGAGCGCGAAAAGATATTGCACCTCGACGACATCCTCCACAAACGGGTCGTCGGGCAAAACGAGGCTGTCACCAAAGTTACCGAAGCCATCATCCGTTCCCGCGCAGGCATCGCAGATCCCGCCCGTCCCATAGGGTCCTTCCTCTTCCTCGGTCCCACGGGCGTGGGCAAGACGGAGCTCGCAAAGGCGCTCGCCGAGAGCCTCTTCGACGACGAGCACAACATCGTCAGGATAGATATGACGGAGTATATGGAAAAGTTCTCCGTCTCCCGTCTTATCGGCGCGCCTCCCGGATACGTCGGCTACGACGAGGGCGGTCAGCTCACGGAAGCCGTGCGCAGAAAGCCATATTCCGTCGTGCTCTTCGACGAGATAGAAAAGGCGCATCCCGATGTGTTCAACATCCTGCTCCAAGTGCTCGACGACGGCAGGATCACGGATTCGCAGGGGAGGACGGTGGACTTCAAAAACACCATCATCATCCTCACCTCCAACCTCGGGTCCTCCTATCTTCTCGACGGCATCACTTCGGACGGCGAGATCTCGGAGGAGGCGAAAGAGCAGGTCTCTGCGCTCCTCAAACAGAGTTTCCGTCCCGAGTTCCTCAACAGGCTGGACGAGATAGTCTACTTCAAGCCGTTGACCCGCGCGGACATAGGCAAGATAATCGACTTGCTTGTGAAGGGGTTGGAGGGACGGCTCGCCGAAAGGCAGATATCCCTCGTCGTCACGCCCGCCGCGAAGGAGCTCATGGCGGAGAACGGATACGATCCCGTGTACGGCGCGCGTCCTCTCAAACGCTATTTGCAGAGCAGGATTGAGACCGCCGTGGCAAGGGTGATGATCGCGGAAGATATAGAGGGTGGCGACACCGTGGAGGTGGGCGTCGAAAACGAGGATTTCACCGTGAAAGTGAAAAAGGGCGAGAAGGACTGATTTGCAAAAAATCGGTGATAAACAAACAAAACGCGGCGATAAACGCCGCGTTTTTGTCATATGAAGGAGGTCTTACACTCTGTCGATGGTGAGGGTGTTCGCCTCTTCCACGCCCGTGCTGGCGACTGCGACTATGGTATCGCCCTTGTGCACGAGGTCGAAATATTTCGCTATCTTCGTCGCCTGGGTCGCGGCGGCGTGAGTGGCTTCGGGCTGGTCTGCGGCAAGTATGGGTTGCACCCCCCAGGTGAGCGCCATCTTGTGGTAGGTGGAGGGATAGCGGGTGACCGCGATGATGGGACAGGTGGGACGGAACCCGCTGATGAGCTTCGCCGTCTTGCCGCTTCTGGTCGCCACGACTATGGCGTCGCAGTCAAGGTCGTAGGAGGCTTTCACCGCAGAGGCGCACACCGCGTCCGCGACGGAGTGCATCTCATAGTCCGAGATGGCAAAGCGCTTGCGGTAGTGGATGGCTTGCTCGGTGTAGGCGGCGATATCCGACATCGCCTTCACCGCCTGGACGGGATAGGTGCCCGCCGCGGTCTCGCCCGAGAGCATCACCGCGCCCGTGCCGTCGTAGACCGCATTCGCCACGTCCGAGGTCTCCGCGCGCGTGGGGCGGGGTTTGTATATCATGCTTTCCAGCATCTCGGTGGCGGTGATCACGCGCTTGCCCGCCGCTCTCGCTTTTTTGATGAGGCTCTTTTGTATGGAGGGCAGGGCTTCCAGAGGCACTTCCACGCCGAGGTCCCCTCGCGCTATCATTATGCCGTCCGAGAGGGCGAGGATGTCGTCGATGTTGTCGATGCCCATGCGGGATTCTATCTTCGCGATTATCTCGATGTTCTCGCCGCCGTTTTGGAGAAGGAAATTTTTCAGGATGCGCATATCTTCCCCGCAGGAGACGAAGGACGCCGCGATGTAGTCCACTCCCTGCGCTATGCCGAAGAGGATGTCCGCCTTGTCCTGTTCGCTGAGATAGGGGAGCCCGAGGTGCACTCCCACTACATTGATGCTCTTGTGGTTGGAAAGAGTGCCGCCGATGAGGACGTCCAGCACCACGGTCTCGCCCTCTATCTTCTTGACCTGCATCTTGATGAGCCCGTCGTTGATGAGCAGGATGTTGCCGGGGCTCACCATCTTGTAGAAGTCAGGGCAGGTGACAAACGCTTGCTTGGCGTCTCCCTCCACCTGCTCGTTCACAAGGCGGAATGTCCCGCCCGCTTTCACTTCCACGCTGTCGCCCGCAAATTTGCCAAGACGTATCTCGGGACCTCTGGTGTCCAGCATGAGCGCGACGGGGACGGCAAGTTCCTGCCTCGCCTCTTTCACCAGATTCATGCGTTTCAGGTGCTCGTCGTGGGTGGAGTGGCTCATGTTGAAACGCGCCACGTTCATGCCCGCGTTCACCATCTCGCGAAGGAGGTGCTTGTCCGCGCAGGCGGGACCCATGGTTGCAATTATCTTTGTCTTTCTGACATATGGCATAAGAATACTCCTTTTTACGCAAACATTATAAGCCACGCGTACGGAAAAGTAAATTATTTTTAGGATCGGCAATAATGACGGCACAACACCGAATATATATTCAAATTTACATTGCAATTTTGGACACATGGGGACGTGTTTAAAATGTCCAAAAAATGGACAAAATAAACACGTCCCCATGTGTCCAAATTGGAAAGAGAAAAAACTATGCAGAGGGAAAATCAGGCAACTTTTAGCGAAGGGAATAGGGAGAAAATATAAGTAAACAGTAGGGTTTTTAAGAAAGCAACGAACGCGATGACAAAGAAGAGAAAGAAAAAGAGTAGAGTCGAAAAATAGCGATATATCTTGTGATTTTGGACAGTTGGGGACGTGTTTAAAATGTCCAAAAAATGGACAAAATAAACACGTCCCCATGTGTCCACGTCCCCAAGTGTCCAAATCGGAAAGAGGGATGTCGATGTGCGGAGGGGCGGGTTGTGCGGGCGGTCGGGATGTGGTATCCTATGAAGGATCCGGACAACGCGGATCGGGACAACGCGGATCGACTTCGGGGCAAAGCGTTTCGGTGTTTTTTAGCGGGAGCGGTGAGTCGATGTTGTTGTTCGCGTTTCACACGCAAAGATCGTTCGGGTTTCTTTTGATGTGAGGCGTGGGCGTGTCGGAGACCGATTTTCTGGCAAGGTAGGCGGCGAAGCCCATTAAAGAGAGCGTTTAAGGCGAAAGTCTCGATTCGGGTGCATTGCGACTGCGGGGCATCCCGTGTCGTTGCGGAGACGGCACGAGACCTCGTGCGCGGAGGAGATATGAAAGGTTGGTTGTTTGCGGTGCCGGCATTGTTTTTGTTGATGAACCTCATCGGCTTTTTGCTCATGCGTGCGGACAAGCTCCGCGCCCAAAGAGGGGAATGGCGCATCCCCGAGCGCGTGCTTTTCGCGGTGTCCTTTTTGCTCGGAGGGGTGGGGAGCACTCTGGGGATGTTCGCATTCAGGCATAAGACCGCCCATGCGTCGTTCAGGATACTTCTCCCTCTCGGCGCGGTGTTTTCCATCGCCGTAGCCGCCTTGGCGGAGTATGGCGTGTGGCTCGCGGTCTGCGGATGAAAGCGTCCGTTCGGGCGAGAGCCGCCCATATTAGCTTCGTCGGCTTTGAAAGGAGGGGCGGGGTCATCACCGATTTCGGTCATTGCCGAGCGGTTCGGCTCGCGGAGCGTTGCAAAACGCCGAGCAATTGCTCCGTGCTCATGTTTCCCGCGCGGTTCACCCGTTTCACCTCGAAGAGGGTCTCGGGCGCGCCGCGTCTTATACTGCTCACCCCCTCGTTGCAGGTGAAAAATATCTTCAGCCCGAAAGAGCGGAGCACCGTCAGGGCCTCGTCGGAGTACTCCCCGAAGGGATAGGCATACGCCACGGGGAGTTTCCCCGTCGCCGCCAGCAGTTTGTCCTGCATCCTGCCCGCGTCCTCGCAAAGCGCTCTGCGATACGCCGCGTCGCTCTCTCCCGCCATACGCTTTATCCCGAAGCGGGGAGAGTAGCGGTGCATATCGTAAGAGTGGCTTCCCGCCTCCACCCGCCCGCTCCCGCTCAATTCTCCGAACTGCGTCCAGGTGATGTGGGAGTAGTTTGGGTTCGAGTGATCCCCCGAACTTTCGGAGAACTCCGAAAACGCGCCGACCGGGAATAATGCCGCTTTCGCGTCGTATTTTTCGAGCAGGGGCAGACCGTAATACATATTGTTGTATCTGCCGTCGTCAAAGGTGAGGAGGAGGGGGCTTTCGGGGAGTTCTCCGTCGCCGTATACGAAATTAACGACGTCGGAGGGGAACACCGTTTCGTATCCCGCCTCCGTGAAAGCCGCGAGATCCGCCTCAAACTGAGCGGGCGACACGATGTAGGTCCCCTTTCTGCTTTTCAGGATGTTGTGATACATCACCACCGCGAGCTCTCTTTCCTCATGGGGCAGGACGCGCGCTCCGTGCTCGTGCTCGACGCTTTCCGTCGCGGCGTAAGGGGTGTCCGCCGTCCTCCCGAGGAGGCACACCGCCGCCCCTCCGCCGATGAGCACGCACGCGCACAAAAAGCACACGAAAAATTTCATGACGTTGTTCATACCCTTAGTATGCCGGACCGAATTAAAACTAACCGGGTCCGACGCCGCCGATTTCCGCCATGCCAATACTATGCCTCGCGGCGGGGGCATTATTGCAACGTGCGGAAGAATGCGAAAAGACAAAAAGCGGACTCTCCTCGCCGACCGAGCGGCGAGGAGAGTTCTGTCCCAAAGCGATGTTTATTTCTTATTTTTTGCATGATGAAGGGCTATTTTTTGCTTTTCATCATGTCGGACGTATGCGGAGGACTGGGGTCAGCCGCCCAAGCCCACCGTGGTGTTGTCTCGGGTGCGGCAGGCAAGCTCGGGGACGGGATTGGGCTCCGTCTCGAACCTGAGGTCTTCGCCGTGGGCGGAGAGATAGGACTCTATCACCTTGTGGGAGGGGACTTCTCCCGCGCGCCCGTTCACCTTTTTGTTGTGCTCGAAAAAGACGTCCTCTTTCTTAAGGTCGGCGACCTTGACATAATCCTCCTTTTTGGAGGTCATGCGCACGGTGTCGGCGAGCACTTTGCGGATATACGGGATGTTGTCCTTCCCGAAGGTGAGGGGCTCGGGGAAGGCGGGGGAGGGGAATACGGAGGAGTAGTCCCTCTTCTCGTATTTTTCGAGGAGTTCCGCCGCCTTGTGCAGGTGGGAGAGCTCCTGTTCCAGCAACGCCTCCCATATCTTTTTGATGCGGGCGTCCTTTTCGTCCAGAGCGCAACTGTAATAGAGATAGCACTCGGTGTATTCGTGTTCCAGAAGTCCCGTGAGCCAGGTGCACCCCGTGTCCATCAGGCACCCGTACTGCGTGACGTGCTGTTCCTCGATCATGGCGATCTCGAGGAAGAGCTTCTTGCCCTCTTCGGTGGGATAGGTGTTGCCCACGTTCATATAAAAGTTCATGGTCTGCTGTTCCGCGGCGGTGATTATCGCGGTGTTGAGACGGGTGACGGGATCCGCCTTTTTGAAGTCGCAGGCGCGGCGCACGTCGTCTTCGGGGAAGCGGTGTTCCGCGATGGTGGGACGTCCCGGGGTTATCTCGGTGCGTTTCGCCACGAGATCCGTAGCGTCTATGTTCATGTCGTGCATGAGCATATTGGAAAAGCGGTACAGATGGTCGAAGTCCTCAAGGAGGGCAAAGTCCAGCGTCATCTTGACGTAAGGATCCTTCTCGCGACGGGCGAGGTTGGCGGTGAGTTCCACGGCGAGTTGTTCATATCCTATCGTGGTCTCCAACACGGTCTCGTCCACGGGTTTGAGGGCGCTGAGCTTTTTTTGCTGTTGCTGTTCCACCCTGCGCAGGAGGGCTATTTCGCGGCGCAGATCGTTGCATCCGCAGTGGCGGGAGAACTGATGGGAAAACCAGTTCGCCTCAAATTCCGTGCCGTTCATCAGGATGATGCGCAGTTTTGTGTAAGGATCCGTCTTGAGCTTGTCATAGGGCTTGACGAGAAGCTCTTTCCAGCACTCGAAGGCGTCGCATACGGGCTTTGTTTTCTGTTTGAATGGATCGAATGACATATCGTGCTCCTTTTTTTCGGATTCGGGAAAGTCCCGAAGATAGTTTGTCCCGTCCGAGGAGGATTTATGCCGTTGAGGGTCAACGCAAAGCGCAAAAGGAGGGTCTGTTCCGGGCGGGGATCGGGACGCAGAGACCTGCCGACGTCCCGATATGCCGAACGGGGACGGAGATATCGGACCGCCGTTATTGAATATGGAAAAAGAATGAGGTATAATGGTAATATACGAAAGGACGGTTTGACCGGGATGAAGTTTGCGGGAAAGGAAAAGACGGAGAAGGGCAACGCCGTCACGCGCGCGTCGGTAAGCACGCGCTACGGCGAGATAGAGTTCGACCTCCTGCGCGGAGGGGTGCGGCGGCTCAACCTGCGGGTGCGGCGGGACGGGAGCGTCGCGGTGAACGCGCCCGCGAGTATGCCTTTCCGCGAGATAGAGGATTTTTTGCTCCGTCGGGCGGGATGGGTGTCCCGCCACGTCGATGAGGCTCTGAAAAGGCTTGCCCCGTCCTTTTCGGAGGAGGGGTATGCGCCCTTGTTCGGCGAGAGGGTGCCCGTGGTCGTGAAGGATGGCGCCGTCGCCCGCGCCGTGTTTTCGGAGGGGAAGATAGCGGTCACCTCTCCCGACTGCGACAAAGAGGCGGCGGACAGGGCGGTGTCCCGTCTGCTCGTGAGGACGGCGAGGGAGGAGCTCCCGACGATATTCCGCAGGGCGGAGGAGTCTCTCGGCGGCAGGTTCGGCGCGCCCGTGAGGGTGGAGGTCAGGCTCATGCGTTCGCGCTGGGGTTCCTGCGACAGGAAAAACAGGGTGATAAGGCTGAGCGCGATGCTCGTCGCCGCGCCCGCGGAGTGCGTGAGATACGTCTGTATGCACGAGCTCGCGCACCTCGAAGAGGGAGGGCACGACAGGGATTTTTACGCGTTGCTGAAAGAGATATGCCCGCGTCACGCCGAGCTCAGGAGGAGGCTCAACGAAGAGACGGAGAGGCTCTTTCAAAAAATATGAAAAATTCTTGCGCGAAAGTGTAACCTTTCCTTGAAAAGGTCGTGTTATTGATGTAAGCAACGGCGAAAGGGTCTCCACCCGCGCTTTGAGATAGAATAAGGAAAAAACTCTGCGGAGGGTAATATGAAAGAACGTTTCAAAAGGTATCTTGAACAACAGTTCAGAGCCATCCGTCCCACGCTGGCGGCGGCGGAGTATCGCGAAAAGATGCTCAAACAGCTCATGGACCGCGCGCAGGAACTGCGCATCAAGGGCATGGACGACGAGGATCTCATCTATGATATGTGCATAGACGAGCTCGGCGACTTCGGCGCGACGCTCGCCGCGTTCGACGAGCAGGAACACAAGGTCGCCAACGCTAAGCGCAACGCCCTTCTCGGCGCGGTGTGCGGAGTGGGCGCGGTGCTCGCCCTCGTGGTCATCTATCTCATCGTCAGCTTCCTGGTGCCCAACTCCTGGGGACTCACATGGCTCATCCTGGTGGGCGGAGCGTTTGCGGGAGTCATCGCGTTTTCGGTGGTGCTTCTCGTGAAGTTCGGCAAAGCCAAGAAGTATATCGCGATGCGCCTGATGCCGCCCGTGATCATAGTGTTGCTGTGCGTATATCTCTTCCTGTTGCTCCAACTGGTCGCCGGGGTCGAGATGGCGTGGCTCACCTTCCTCGTGATGGTCATGATGATAGCGGTGTTCGACGGCGTGATGGCGTTCATCACCGACTTCAAATTCCGCTGGATAGAGCTCCCCATAGTCATCGAAGTGTTCTGCGTCATGCTGTATGTCATCATCGGCATCGCCGCGGGCGCCGCGTTCTGGCATCCGGGCTGGCTGTTGTGCCTCGGCGGCGTGGTGGCTGCCGTCGCCGAAGCCATTGCGATAATCGCGAACCGCAACAGCAAAAAGGACGCGAAAGAGAAGGTGCGCATAAAGGACAAGTACACCAAGGAGGACGAGTCCTATTACACCTCCTGGAAAGACTGATATTTTCCGAAAACGGGCTTGACCGTGCCGAAAATCGGTCATAAAGGTGCTATTATGGCTAAAATTTTGAAAGCGGAAATGTGGGATAAGATGCAGTATCTGTTCCGCAATTTCTACGACAGAATGGTGCACTGCGTGCAGTACTACGACGGGCTCATCGACCCCGACGTGCTCAAACGCGTGATAGTGTTCACCACCGAGAAAGTCCCCGTCCTCCACAGCTCTTTCAAGAGCAATGTCATCGACCCCTACTGGGAGGTGGAGGACTACAAGGTCAGCGACATCCTCACCGTCCGCGAGAGCACGGATCTGGAGGCGGACATCAACGCGTTCATCTGCCAGAGCATCCCGGTGGAGAGCAACGTGCAGTACAAGATGGCGCTCTTCAACAAGGACGGCAGGTCCGTCCTGTGCATGATCGTCAACCATATGTGCATGGACGGCGGCGACTTCAAGTATTTCATGAAAAAGCTCGCCGAAAATTACAACAAGCTCTTGGACGGGGAGAGAGACCTCGACATCAAGACGGGCAGTCGCAGTTACGACCAGGTGTATTCCAAGCTCACTCCCGAAGAGGAGGAGGTGGCAAGAGGGCTTTACAAAAACATCAGCCAGGTGAAGGACGAGCACTATTTCCCGCTCACTCCCTCCTCTCCCTCGGATGTCACCCGCATCTGCCGCAGGAAGGTGGGCACAAAGCTGTTCGCCGATTTCAGAAAGATAGGCAAGTCGCTCGGCGTCACCGTCAACGACCTCATGCTCGCGTTCTACGTGCGCTCCCTTTACGAGATAGGGATGTTCCGCGACGACGAGCGGCTCACCATCCCCTGTATGGTGGACCTCAGACGCCACATCGTGGACGGCGGCGTGCACACCGGGCTCACCAATCATACCGGGTTCATGCAGTGCTCCACCGAGAAGAAGGGCGAGACCATCAACGACACCCTCATCGAGGTGCTCCGTTCGGTGAGAAAGAGCAAGGACGATCCCTATATGGGGTTGTACAGCCTCCCCCTTCTCAAGCTGGCGTACACCATCTTCCCCTACATCATCAGCGAGCAAGCCATCAAGATAGGCTATCTCAACCCCCTCATCGGGATGTCCAACATCGGCGTGATGGACGACCGCGCTCTCAAAATGGGGGACGCGAACATCGTTGACGGTTTCATGACGGGAGCGGTGAAGTACAAGCCCTATATGCAGCTTGCTTTGACCTCTCTCCTCGGCGACATCACGATGACCATCGCCATACGCGGCAACGACGAGGACGAGAAGATAGTGGAGAGATTCTTTGACATGATAATCGCCAACATGAACTCCTTTGTGGAGCTCAACCGCGCGAAGCTCGGATCCTCTCCCGCCGAGAAGTGACCCGCTCGAAGCAGGACGGCGCGCCCGAAAAGGGCGCGCTTTTTGTTTGCGTATTTTATTGTGCGTTTTGGTTGCGTGTTTTTCTTTCGAGGGTCTTGTCTCGGAGCGGGATGGGGATAGGTCCGCGCGCCGCAGGGTGCGCCCTTCGCCCTGTCGATAGGTCCAAGCGTCCTCCCGTAAGGAAAGGCGAGAAAAGGAAAGAAAAGGTTTACAAGATATTAGACATATGTTAAAATGCCGTTGTCGGAAAGACGACAGGAGGAGAAAATGAGTTTACAGAGTTTTTTGTTTGTAGCCATCGATAAACTTTTCAACGCGCCTCAGAATTGCAGGAGAATGACCAAGTTCAAGGATGTGGATTTCGACATCAAGAAGGACATAGTCTATGACGAGTCCGCTCCCGCCGCGTGCACCCTGGACACCTATTGCGTCAAGGGGACGCAGGGCAAAAAGCCCGTCTTCTTCTATATCCACGGCGGCGGCTTTGTCGCGGGCGACAAGCATTACCGCAGGGCTCTCGCGCGCTGGGCGGCGAATATGGGCTACTTTGTGGTCAATGTCAATTACGGGCTTTGCCCCGAGTATAGATGTCCCACTCCGCACCGTCAGCTGGTGTCCGCGCTCAACTGGGTGGGCGCCAATGCGGAAAAGTACGGGCTGGATCTCGACAGGATGGTGGTGTCCGGCGACAGCGCGGGCGGCTACTATTCCGCCATGCTCGCGTGCATCTGCCTCAACAAACCCTTGCAGGAGAAGCTGGGTGTCTCCACCTCTCTCAGGTTCAAGGGCGCGGTGCTCAACTGCGGCATCTACGACGTCAATCTCGCGTTGCAGAAGAAGTTCCCCTTCGACCTCGGCGGCAAGCTCCTGAAAGACTTCGCCAACATCGGCGTCAAGGATTTCCCCACCTACGAGTGGAAGGAGATGGGCAGCGTGTTCCCGCTCGTCACCGAGGAGTTCCCCGCGTCCTTCGTCACCTACGCGCAGAAGGACATCTTCTGCGGCGGACAGGGCGACGCGCTCATCAAGATACTCAAAGAAAAGGGAGTATATTGCGAGGAGTATCACTCCGTCAAGTTCATGGACAACCATTGCTTCTCCCTCAACTGGACGGGAAAGGCGGCGCGGGAGAACAACGAACGCACCGCGGCGTTCCTCAAAAAGTTCAAAGAGGGCGGGATCTGAAAAAAATATCCTTCGGGGGAGCGTGAGCTCCCCCTTTTTTATTTGCGCGCACGCCTTCCTCGTTGTATAATTGCGTCGTGACGCGGGGGAATACAGGAGGAAGTGTATGAAAAAGCGTTTGAAGGCGGAAATGTGGGACAAGATGCAGTATCTGTTCCGCAACTACTACGACAGGATGATGCACTGCGTGCTCTTCTATGACGGCCCCGTGGACGAGGACGCGCTGAAACGCGCGTTGGAGTTCCAGATAAGCGAGGTCCCCGTGTTGCATTCCCGCTATCACAACAACTTCGTCAAGCCCTATTGGACGGTCATGGATTGGAAGCTCGAGGACGCTTTCACCGCGACGGACACCGACGACATCCAAGCCGCCGCCACGGCGTTTCTGGAACAGCGCATCCCCATCGAGAGCAACGTACAGATAAGGATAGGGCTGTTCAGGCAGGGGACTCGCCGCGCGCTGGCGTTCGTGGTCAACCATATGTGCTTCGACGGCGGCGACCTCAAATATTTCGTGACTCAGCTCGCACGCAACTATTCCGTCCTCGTGAAAGGGGAGGGAGAGCTCGCGATAAAGAGGGGCACGCGCGCATATGACGCGGTGTATTCCGGCATGAGCGAGGAGGACAGGAAGAAAGCCAAGTCCCTCTACCGCAACATCAGCGAGGTCAAGAGCAAGCACGTCTTCCCCCTCACCGAAAAGAGAGCGGAGGACGTCAACAGGATAGTGAAGCGGAAGCTCTCCGCCGAGAAATTCGCCGAGCTCAGAGCGGCGGGCAAAAAGCACGGTTTCACCGTAAACGACCTCTTGCTCGCGGTCTATATCCGCTCCCTGCGTGACATTGGCGTTTTCAAGGAGGGCGAGACCCTCACCGTCCCCTGCATGGTGGACCTCAGACGGCACATGAAAGAGGGGGGCGCCGAGACGGGGCTCACCAATCATACGGGGTTCATGACCGTGACGGTCACGGGCGCGGGCAAGGATATGAGGGAGGCTCTCGACATCGTGGCGGCGGCTATGGCGGCGAACAAAAAGGACCGGTTCCTCGGGCTGTATAGTCTGCCCCTCCTCCACCTGGCATACGCCGTGTTCCCCCACTTCCTCAGCGAGATCGCGATACGTCTGGGCTATGACAACCCCCTCATCGGGATGTCAAACATCGGCTCCATAAAGCCTGCGGAATACGCCCTCGGCGACACCCTTCCGTACGACGGCTTCTATACGGGCGCGGTGAAAGGGAAGCCCTATATGCAGCTTGCGCTCACCACCTTCGAGGGGGAGGTCACGTTCACCATCGCCATCACGGGCAATGAGGACGACGTCAGGATCGCGGAGAACTTCTTCGACGTGTTCGAGAAGAATGTGGACGAGACGATAAATTGCATAAAATGAGGTTTATCCGCACGAAATGTGCGGTGAAGGGGAGATTATGAGGAAAAAGAACTATGATATAGACCCCGAATTCGGAGCGCCGAAAAAGGTGGAGACCCCCGAGGAGATCGCCCTCAGGGAGGAGGAAGAGAAAAAGGAGAAAAAGCAGTCCCGCCTTGCCAAGGCGAGTTTTGTCTGGACCGTCATCAGTATGCTCTACGCGCTGATCTCGGGCGCGGTGCTCATCTCCAACAACTGGATCCTTGCGCCCTATTCCTACATCATGGCGGGGCTCCTCGGCGTGTATGTGGTGATGTTCGCGGCACTGTTGGTGTGCTATGCCGAGGACGCCAAAAAGGGCAAGAAGCGCATCAAGACCTTCAAGAAACTCTTCGGGATGTTCCGCATCTTCACCACGCTGGTGTTCCTCGTCGCCACCGCGATCTCCATGGCGGGCGTCGTGGAAGCCAGGGGCACGGGTCTCGTGGAGTGGTTGGTGCTGGGCGGCAATATGCTGGTCGCGGCGATACAGCTCTCCTTGAAGATAGCCATGTTCATAGTCGGCATAGTCGCAAGAAAGGTCGGGAAGAAGTATACCGTCAAGGTGCAGACCTACGTCAACGGCATAGTGCGCGAAAACAAAGCCAAGAGTACCGTGATGAGCAAACTCTACGGCACCGAGGTCACAAAGCCCGCCGCCTCCGCGAAAGAGGAGGGCGAAGCCTCGCGCACGCCCGCTCCCTCCGAGCAGAAGCCCGCGGAGCAGAAAAATGTCAAGTATAAAGTCGCAAAGGAAGCGGTGAGGGAATTTGCCGCCTCCGCCGCCGCGCGCCTCGCGGAAAAGGCGGGAGGGCGCGCTTCGGCAAAAAAGGGAACTCCCGAAAGTTCCGCTCAAGAGGGCTCCCGAGACGAGGAGGGGAAATAACTCTTTCGGCGCCACAACGCAGACAACAGTTTGCCTGCCATCACTTGCTTGCAAGTTTCTGTCGGGAAAAGCGCCAAGAGAATTGCTCCGAGGTCGGCGCGTATCATTTCGGTCCGACATCAAAAAGACGCCGAGAACGGCGTCTTTTTCAATGTCGAGGTCTTGCGGAAGGGACGGCAGGTCAATGTTTGCTCCCCACCGCGAGTTTCAGGCGGGGGCGTATGCTCGCGCGCGCCACCGAGCATTGCTTCATTATCCTGCGCGCGAAGCGTTCGGGGCGCACGAGATTGCAGATGACGAAAGGTTCCTCACCGTCCGTGATTATCTTTATCTTGCCGTAGCCCAAGAGGAGCTGGACGGCGTTCTGTCTCACGTCGATATACCTTATTTCGCCCAGGGGGAGCATGACGTTGACCGTGCTGCCTATGCCCGAGCGGTATAGGAATTTGTCCTCGGTGATGATTATCTCCTGCATATAGAGGGAGAGCGCGTGCAAGAGGGCGAGCAGTATGACGAAGCCGCCCGCGCCCACCATCGTCCATTTGAAGACTTCGGGAGTGAGATAGCGCGGTTCGCCGGAGAAGTTCGGGTCCAGCGCGCCCTCGATGTCCCCCGCGAACACCCACAGTACGGCGATGATCCCGCCCAAAAGGGCGGCGATGAACACCTCGCGCAAAAACGCCCACGCCGAGAAGCGTGCGCGCGCTACGATACGTTCGGTGCCGGAATAGGTGCGTTCGAGTTTTCGCATATCCTGCCTTGGGGTCTTGCGACCGCCTTTATTTATACACAGAGTCTAATACTTTTCCGCGCCCGTGTCAAGTTTTCCGCCTAGCGGCACACGGGGAAGTGAGAGATGCCCACCGCCGTACAACAGAAGGGCACGAAGTTGCGCACTATCCCTTCCTCTGCGAATATCGGCTTTTGCGGGAGGACGGGACGCCCGTACTCGTCGCACTCCCAGTTGGCGATGTTGCGGCAGAGCACTTTGAGGGCAAAGGGGGGCGCGGTGTGACTGAGCGGACGGGTGGAAAACGCGTTGACCACGGTGCGTTCGTTCTCGGCGAGGTTGAACCGCACCCCGGGACGCTTCCCGAGGACGGGAGCGTACGCCCACCTGTCTATGGGATGAGCGGACCTTGCGGGGGAGTTCGCGCCCGATCTGCGCCACGTTTCCCCGGGCGCGCCCGCCATGAGCAGACTGCCTTTGTACAAGCTCACGGTGCCGTCTCTGTTGGCGGACACGGTGAGGGGTATGTTGAGTTTGAGCATGAAAGTGCTCCCCGTGCGCAGGATGCATTTCACCAGGATGTCGCGTTCGCCGCTCGCCACCACCTGACCTCCCGAGATGAGCTGCATCGTGGTGCGGCGGGGCACTCTGAAATTGAGGGTGACGGATACGTCGTCGTCCGCTTCCTCCACGCGGAATACCACCGTGTTGCGGAAAGGATAACCGGTTTCGAGTTTTATGCGCAGTTTTGCACCGTTTATGTCCGTGTTTACGGTGCATGGCGCGTATGAGAAGAAATTGAGCCTGTTCTCCTTTTTCATGCACACCGAGCGCAGGAATACGGGGTAGACCGAAAGCAAAGCTATCGCGCCCCGCGAGGGTGCGCCGGTGACATATGCCGTGCCGTAGGGGTATCCTCCTTTCCCTATCTCGGGGTCCGCCTCGGTGAGATTTGGGGCGACGACGTCAGCCACCGAGGATACGTCCTCCGTCGCGGCTCTTCCCATGACGTTGTAGACTATACTCTCGATGATGTCCGCGCACGCCGCCTCTCCCGTCGCCGCCAGCACCTCGACCAGGGATTCGGTAAATTCCGCCGCGCACTCTATGTCTATGCCGCGCACGGCGGATACCCCCGCGAGTTTGGGGTCGGAGGCGAACATACCCGTGGCGTTGCCGTGATAGCGTTCCAGCGCGCCCGCGAGTTTCAAAGAGAGGGTCTCCCTCTCGGCATAGCCGAAGAAGGAGTCGTATATCACGGGATATTTGACCGCTTTCGCGAGGTTCACGCCGTCTGTCTCCACCACCAGGCGGTGGGATGGCTTTTTCCATTCTGCGTCGGCGCGGGCGGCGGTGAGATATTTCGCGCGCCTTTCGGGGGAGGCGGCGTCCGCGCTCCTCACCACGCTCATGACCCTGCGCACCGCAGTCGGAGATATGAGTTTTTCAAAGGGACGCTTGAAGGGGAATCTGTCCGCCAGCCTCTGCCAGTCACAGGAGCGCGTGGCGAGTTTTGCCGCCAGTTCTTTCAGCCATACGGGGGCGTCCTCGCCTCCCACGGCGGCGATCGCGGGGATCTCCTCCGAAAGGCGGGCTCTGCCGTTGTACCACATGGGGGTCACCGAAAGGGTGTTGAATTGATTCTTGAAAAATTTGCGGAGGAAAGTCGCCGCGCGCTCATCTCCCGTCAGCTCGTAAAAGGAGAGAACGGCTTTGACGGCTTCTATCTTGGCGGCAAGTCCTCCTCCCGCCTGAGCTCCGATGTCTCCTCCTCTGTCCGCGCTGTCGAATATCGCAGAGACGAAACTCTCGGCTTTGGCGCGCAGTTGGGGGTCGTTGAGAGTGCCCGCGAGCAGGCAGAGCCCTCTGACGTAACGGGGAAGTATCTCACCGTTGGTCCATTTCCCGTCCCGCGATACGGCGGGATCCGCCCCCAGCCTCTTTTGGAGGTCGTTGACAAGCCCCATCTGGTCTTTCAGCCAGCCTTCGGGGGTGACGCTGCCGACGGGCAGGAGCTCGAAACTGTCGGGGGATTTTTGCATGATTTCCTCGCTTGCGCCGTAGGCGCTTTCAATCATGTTGTACACCACATCCGCACATTTTGCAAGTCTTTGGGCGGCGGTCGCGCGCAAGGATTTGACAAAACGCCCTCGCGGGAATTAAGATGTTGCAGAGGTGGATATGAAATACGCGATCATTCTCGGAGACGGCATGGCGGATTACCCCGTGCCCTCATTGGGCGGGAAGACCCCGCTCGAAGTCGCCGATACCCCATGTATGGACGAGCTCGCAAAGACGGGCAGGATAGGACTGGTCAAGACCGTGCCCGACGGCTATAAGCCGGGCAGCGACGTGGCGAATCTCGGCGCGCTCGGATACGACGCGCGGGATTGCTATACGGGGCGTTCTCCTTTGGAGGCGCTCTCCATCGGCGTGGACATGAAAGAGGACGACGTGGCGCTCAGGACAAACCTCGTCACGCTGTCCGGCGAGGGAGAGTTCTGCGACCTCGTGATGGAGGATTACTCCGCAGGCGAGATCTCCACCGCCGAAGCGAGGGAACTCATAGAGTATGTCCAAAGGGAGCTCGGCTCAGAAAAATTCACGTTTTACGCGGGGGTGAGTTACCGTCACCTCCTCATCATCGCGCACGGGGACGCCGATATGCGCCTCACGCCTCCTCACGACATCAGCGGCAGGAGGATAGGGGATCATCTCCCCGAGGGCGCGCAGTCGGAGGAACTCCTCGCGCTCATGGAGCGCGCGTATGCGCTCCTGAAAAACCACCCCGTCAACCTGAAAAGGACAGAGGAGGGCAAAGAGCCCGCCAACTGCATCTGGTTCTGGGGGCAGGGCACCCGCCCGATGCTGGAAAATTTCGAGGCGAGATACGGTCTGAAAGGCGGCATGGTGAGCGCGGTGGACCTCCTCAAAGGCATAGCGGTGGGCGCGGGCATGAAGAGCGCGGACGTGGAAGGAGCCACGGGCACCCTTTCCACCAACTTCGCGGGAAAAGCCAAGGCGGCTTGCGACCTGCTGGACGGCGGATGCGATTTCGTCTTCGTGCACCTCGAAGCGCCGGACGAATGCGGACATCACGGCGACCTCGAAGGCAAGACGAAAGCCATCGAGTGCGTGGACAAAAAGATACTGCGCCCGATATACGAGCATCTGAAAGAGAGCGGAGAGCCCTTCGCAGTCATGGTCATGCCCGACCATTTCACCCCGATCTCGGTGCGCACCCACACCCGCGAGCCCGTCCCGTTCTTGATGTACTATTCACAAAAGGCGCTCGGCGGCGGACGTCCCTACAACGAAAAGTCCGCGGCGGAAAGCGGCATATATTATCCCGAGGCGAGCGCTCTCATGCGCGATTTTCTGAAAGTCGGCGACGCCGAATAAAAAAACCGAAACAACACAAAAACGCCGTTCATGTTGCAAATCGACAGCATTAACGGCGTTTTTTTGTTCGTTTTTGTTTGTCTCACGCGCTCATATAAGCCCCCAGCTCCCCGGAGTCACGAATAGATAGCTCACCAGCATGAGCACCGCCGCCAGCGCCACGAGGTGGAAGAGGAAGAAGAATATCGCCCACTTTCCCACAAAGGACACGGGCTTGTGCCATTTGCCGTCCATAAAGGGGAGGAGGCTGTATCTCCTGGGATAGAGATAGGGCGCCATCGCCGTCCCCGCGAAGAAGAACGCCGCCCACGGTATGAGGGTGAAGAGGTCTCCCGGCGAAAATTTCGACGGGTCGTAGAAGAGGTTCGGGCTCCCGTCCGCCCCTTCCGGAGGGAAGAGGGGGACGAAGAATATCGAGGTGTCCGCAGGGGGAGTGTAGAGATAATACAGGCACACCACAAGCACGATGATGCCGAGGCTCATCGCCGTTTTCAAGACGGTGTTGTCCCGAGAAAGGAAGTCCGCCACCGTCCATATCAGTATGCACGCGGCGTAGAAGTGGAGCACACCGAAGTTGACGTGTATGTGCAGGGAGAGCAGGCTTTCGGCGGCGTAAGTCACCCCCGTGTAGCACATCGCGATACAGGCGAGTATCAGCCCGCGTTTGAGATTGGAACGGGAAAAGGTGCAGGAGATGCCGGATATGGAAAAGAAGATGAAGAGCACCACGGTGTGGAGCGTTTCCCTCACTTCGCTGGTATGGAACCATGCGCACCAGCGGCAGAACGCCGCGCCCCCGTCCCCCGCCATGGAGCTCCCGAACCACGCGGGACCGAAATACAGCCCCAAAAACATGGAGAGGTGATCCAGCACCATGAGCAGGATGCAGACGCCGCGCAAAAAATCTATCTCCCATATCCTCGTGCGAGGACGGGAGGGCAGAAGGGTGATGCGGACGTCGTCAGAGATGAGGTGAGAATAGGTCATCTTCCGTGTTTTTTCCACTCCGTTGCGACAAGCGCGAGTCCGTCGCCGCGCTTTTCGTAAAGGTCGTATCTGTTTGCGTATTCGTAGACTATCACTCCGCGGTTGACGCGGCTGCGGTAGATCTTGGGGGCTTCGGGAGTATGCGGGCTCTTGCGTTCTTTGTCGTACTCTATCACCTCGCCTCTGAAATATTCGCCGAGGGGTTTGACGATGAGTTTGCGCACCGTTATCACGACGGAGCATCCCAGCGAGAGAGCGAACCCGAAAATGTACAGTTTGCCGTCCACGCTGTCCTCAAACAGGGTGAACCCGAACGCGAGCCAAAGCACTCCGCCGTAGGCGAGGTATATCATCGGGACGTACAGCCCGAAGGTGCGCACCGCCTTGAAGGCGTATCTCACACCCGTGATGAGGAGCTTTGCCGCCGCTCCGAGCGCTGCCGACACCGCTCCGCCGAAGAGACAGCCCGTCATTTTCACCCCTTGAGGATAGCACAACGGGAGGGCGGTGTCAAAGGCGAATGAGCGCGAAGCGCCTTCTTTCGGCGTCGCGTGATGACAAAAAAGCGCGTTTTATCGCGTTCGGAGGCGAAATTCGGGCGGGTGCGCGCTCGTGCGCGTATTGACATGAGACAGAGAGAGGTGCTATCATTGTCATGACAAAAATACCCCGACGGCTCTTTCGGGGACGGGGCGGACGTCCCGTCCCGAGGCGCGCGTACGGGGAACGGAGGAGTTATGAACATACTGCCGAAACCTTTCAGGATAGAGCTCGGCGAGGGCGCGTTCGCATATTCCGCGGATATGAAAGTCGCCGCCGAACTTCCCGTCATCCTTTCCCTGTTCGGAGGAGGGGATCCCTCCTCGCCCATCAGGTTCGTCAAAGGGGACACGGAGTGGGATCATGTGCTGAAAGTCTCTCCCGAGGGCGTGCTCGCGCTCTCTTCCACCGACGAGGGACTCTTTCACGCCGCCGTCACCCTGAAACAGCTCACGGGCGGGAAGAGCACGGCGATCCCCGCCTGTACGATTTGGGATAAGCCTCGGTATACCTACCGCGCGGGGATGATAGACGTCTGCCGCCACTTCTTCGGGGTGGAGACGATAAAGAAGCTCATCGACACGATGGCGATGTTCAAATTCAGCCATCTGCACTTCCATCTCAGCGACGATCAGGGCTTCCGCCTGTGCATAGACTCCATGCCCAAACTGCACCAGATAGGCAGTGAAAGAAAGGGCACCTGCGGGGACGGCAGACCTACGGGCGGATACTACACCAAGGCGCAGATAGCCGAGATAGTGAGCTACGCCGCAGAGCGGTACATCGAGATAGTGCCCGAGATAGATATGCCCGGTCACACCCGCGCGATAGTCGCGGCGTATCCCGAGCTCTCGTGCTCGGGGAAGCCCACCGAGGTCGCGAGTTGGTTCGGCATCCATTCCAAAATACTCTGCGTGGGCAAGGAGAGAGTGTACGAAGCGGTGGACAGGATATTTTCCGAGGTCGCCGAGATGTTCCCCTCCGAGCTCTTCCATCTGGGCGGAGACGAGGTGGCGAAACTGGAATGGGCAAAGTGTCCCGATTGCGCCGCGCTATACCGCAAGGAGGGGATGAAAAACCTCGAAGAATTGCAGGCATATTTTACGAATCGCGTGATAAAACTGCTGGAAAAGTACGGTAAGACCCCGATATTGTGGAATGAGGCTCTCAATTCGGAAATGCTGGACAAGCGCGCCGCGGTGCAATATTGGACGACGGACAAAAAGTCCGCCGAGCGCGTGGCGAGGGCTATATCCGAGGAGGGGCGCAAGGTCATCATGAGCCGTTGCGCGCCTTATTATCTGGACTATCCCTGCGGCACGCATTCCCTGAAAGCGATGTACGAGCTGGAACCCGACGAGGAGCTCGGAGCCTCGGCGGAAAAGGGCATCATGGGCGTGGAGTGCCCTCTTTGGACGGAACAGATATCAGAGGAAGAGGAACTTTTCAGACACTTCTATCCACGCGCGCTCGCGGTAGCCGAGACGGGGTGGAGCGCGCCCGGCAAAGACTATGAGGATTTCAAAAAAAGATTGCAGGGCGTCCTCTTCCTGTTGGAGGAAAGAGGGGTGCCCTATATCCCCGTCAAAGAGTGCGACCCCGCGAGATTTGCCGCATGGAGGCAGAAGGTCTCCTTCGCGCTCAGGATGCAGAGGGTGAGCGATCCCATGTCCGCGCGCAACTGGCAGAGCATGAGGCTGAAAGAGCCCAAGGTGTGAAGCCTGCGGCGTGAGGTACGCGCTCTCGGAGCGCGATACCTCGGAGGGAAGGAATGAAAACGGAAAATTATAAAAATTACGGCAAATGCGCCGTGCTGAGACGCGGCGGAGTGAAAGTGATGGTCACGCTGGACATAGGTCCGCGCATCATATGGTTCGGCACGGAAGAGCTCAATTTCATGAATGAGGATCTCGAGCGCAACGTGCGCAAGGGCGGGGAGTTCTTCGACGAACATTACGGCAAGGGCACGACCTGGTATCTTTACGGCGGACACCGCGTGTGGAAGTCCCCCGAAGACCTCGAGACCTACACCCCCGACAACTTCCCCGTGGAGTGCGAGGAAAGGGAAAACGGAGGCAGGTTCATATGCCGCGCCGCGAAATGGTTGGATTACGCGCTCGACCTCGAGCTCGCCGAGGACGGCTCTCTCACCGTCGCAAACACGGTGTTCAACAAGGGAGAGGAACGCACTCTCGCGGTGTGGGGGCTCACGGTGGCGAGAAAGGGAGGCACGCTCATGCTCCCCCTCAACGACCCCACGGACGACCTCAATCCGGTATACAACCTGGTGCGTTGGCCCTACAACGACCCTCACGACGCCCGCCTCCGCGTGGGAGAAAAATTCCTCACTCTGAGGCAGACCTCCCGTCCCGAGGCGATAAAGATAGGCACTTTCTCCAAAAAGGGAGAGGCGTATTACGCCGTGGGCGACAAGGTGATGAGCTGGAAGTGCGCGCCCGAGGAGGGCGAATACGGCGACTTCTTCTGCAACTTCGAGAGTTACACCAACGAGCACATCCTGGAAGTGGAATGGCTCTCCCGCAAAGTGACCCTGAAAAAGGGAGAGAGCCATACCATGACGGAGGTCTGGCGGGTGCAAGACCTCGCCACGCTCCCGGAAGTCGCGGCGGCGCTGGCGTTGGCGTAAAACACGTATCGTGCGTCGATTGTCCGCAGGCGGCGGGAAAAACCGCCGAATGGCGGAGAAAAATACACGTATCGTATGATTTTGTCCGCAGAAGCGCAACGGCGCAGACAGACGTAAAACACGTATCGTGTTGCAATCACGAGAGTTTCAAGGAAAGGAAATGGAAAAATTCGTGCCTAGGAGCGCAAAGGGCGCTCGTGTGAGATATATGGCGGTGTCCGCCCACAAGGACGACGTGGAGATGCTCGCTCTTGACGGGATATACCGCGCATACCGAGACGGCGGCTTTGCCGCCGCCGTACTGACGGACGGTGGGCAATGCCCGCGTTCGGGGGCGTACGCTTCGGTGAGCGACGAGGATATGGCGCTTCTGCGCACGGCGGAACAGAAGAGAGCAGCCGAGGCGGGACGATACGAAAAGCTCTATCTGTTCGAGAGGTCTTCCGCCGAGGTCAAACTCGCGGCAAAGGAAGGAGGGGCTCTCGTCGAGGAGCTCGCGGCAGTACTGAGGGAAAACCCCTGCCTCGACGCGCTCTATCTCCACAACCCCTTCGATCGCCATCCCACCCACGTCGCGGCTTGCCTCGTCGCGCTCGCCGCGGTAAATTCCCTCCCCGAGGAGATGAAGCCCCGCGCCGTCTACGGCTGTGAGGTGTGGCGGGATCTGGATTGGCTTGCCGAGGGAGACAAGGTGGCGATGGACGTCAGCGGGTCGGAGGAGCTCTCTGCCGCTCTGATGTCCTGTTTCGAGTCCCAGAACGCGGTGAAGCGTTACGACATAGCCGCGGCGGCGAGACGCGCGGCAAACGCCACCTTCTATCAGAGCCACGAGGGGGACGAGGCGACATCCCTCGTATACGGCGTGGACATGACCCCTCTGGTGCGCGGAGCCTCCCTTGCGGAGTTTGTCGAAAGCAAGCTGGAGGATTTTCGTCGGGATCTGCACGTCTAGCGTCAAGCCTCGGCGGGCGCGGAAGGGAGAAAGCGCCCCTCCCGGTCAATTTTCGGCAAAAAAAGACAAAAAGCGCGGAAAGAGTTAACTCTTTCCGTCTTTGAATTTTTTTACGAATTTTTCACGCTTTTCACATTTTAAGGTTTTGTTAATTATATTTAACCCCCCGTGCAACGCCCTACGGGCGTGCGTATAATTGCTTCGTATTATTATCTATGCGAGCGCGTTTACGTGCGCAAGAGCATAGGAGGGAAGTTATGAGAAAACTGAAGTTCGCGTTTTTGATTATTCTCGTACTCTGCCTTACGGCGGCGCTTTTCGTGGCGTGCAACGAACCCACGACGGGCACCGGCGGCGGCACCGGTCCGGACGGCGGGACGGATATCACTCCTCCCATCCCCGTCACTCCGGACGGCGAAGATCCCGATGACCAAGGCTATGAGACTCTGACGGGGCTTGAAGCGTGGAACACGCTCATGGACGCCGCCAAAGCCTCCAATTCCAACGTGGAGCCGTATGTGTTCAACGATTACGTCGTGACGTTCAAGTACGTCAAGGACGCCGTGACATATACATACGCGTTCAAGGTCCAGGCGGACATCGATCTTGAAAACGACGCCAACACGCAGTTCCGTTTCGAGCTGTGCGAAGCGAGCGACGTGAACGGCGAGGTCACCCTCGGCGACGTGCTCCTCGGCGTATATTATTTCGATTCCACCGTCGTCTACGACTGCACCGGGCTGAAAGCCGGCGCGACCGTGGTCAAGACGGACAGGATGAATATGACGGCGGTCGTCGATACTTTGCGCGGACTTCTCGACGACAACAGTCTTGCTCAGTTCCTTCTCAACAACATTCTTTCCTCCGACGAAGGGGTGCTCGGCGCCATCACGGGCATACTTCCCAACCTCTTCGGCTCTTCCAGACTCATCACCAACGAGGACGGCTCTCAGCGTCTTGAGATGCCCATACCTCTTGCGGACATCATCGGCGGCGCGTTGAGCGGCATATTCGGCGGCGCGCTCGACGACGTCATCGGAGACGCGCTCGGCGGCATGACGCTGAACGACATCTTCGGGCTCGTGGACGACCTTACGGGCATCGATCTTACCTATTTGCAGGCTCTTTCGGATATGTCGCTGTATCTTGTCGCCGAGCTCACTCCCGATGACGGCAACGGCATGAGAGAGCTCTCTTCGGCAGGGCTCAACGTCGGGCTCGACTTCGACACCTACGGCACCGATCTCGCGGATGAGATCGGCATACAGCAGAACCACATCGAGATCTCCATCGGCGGAGACGGCATACAGTGGAACAACGATCGTCCTCTCCTGGACGTCGAGGGCTATCTGCTCGCCCCCGAGGAAGAGGGCGGCAGAGGGCTCGGCGTAGTGAACGAGGAGACGGGGGAGACCACCCTCGACAGCCTGACGGAATATTCCCTCGTCACGGTGGACCTCACCCTTGCGCTCAACCTCAAACTCAACGAGAGGGATGTCACGCCCAATGAGCTCCTGAGCGCATTCGGCACCCTCATCACGGGGCTTCTCCCCGAGGGTTCCATCACCGACGACATTGCCGATATCCTTGACAAGCAGATCGACATTTCGGGGCTCGATCGCACCCTCAAACTGCACATCGTCGGCGACATCAATATGTTCGACAATACGCAGACCAACCTTCTCATCGAACTCACGGGCGCGGACAGCGCGGAGGACGTGCGCGCGAGCATAGGCTACGTGGGCGAGAAGGAATCCGTCTACGTCGATCTGTCCGGGCTCCTCGGCACGGGCAAATTCTATGTTGACGGCGTGGACGTCAACCGCATCCTCGGCAACGCTTTCGAGTATCTCGTCGGCACGGTGCAGGCGGCTCTCTACGACGCCGGTCTGACCATCGAGGAAGAGGAGAGGGTAGCCTCCTTCGTTTCCGCCGCGCAGGAAGCGGTGAACGAGGGCAAGGTCGTGCGCGCGATAAGCGCGAACGATGAGGGCGAGCCTCAGGTGGACATCATCGGCATGGTGCAGTCCATACTCAACTGCATAGACGTTGAGATGAACGGCAACATCTTCAACATCGAAAAGATACAGATCGCTCTCACCGAGGGCGTCCTGCAATCCATATTCGCTCTCGTGTTCACGGGAGACATGGAAGGCGCGCGTATCCCCCTCGAGGACGTGAGCCTGACCTACGAAAATCACGGTTTCGCAAGCGACAAGGAGATCAAGCTCAACCTCGGGCTCTTCACGGGCATGGACGAACTCAAAGAGCAGTTCGCCTCCCTCGGCGTGACCATCACCGCGCGCTTCGGCTCGGTGGCGGACGAGACCTATTACAATGACAGGATCGCCACTTTCGTGAGCGAACACGAGAGCGGCGAGTATATCAAGCTCGCGACCCTCGACGACTTTGTGGATCTGGACATCGGCAAAATGTTCTCGGGCGTGGAGTCCGTACAGATAGGTCTCCAAGCCGATCTCAACATCGACGTCAAGGGCGGCGACTTCGCGGACATCAAATTCGAGCAGGCGAACGACTTCATGGTCTCGGTGCTCGCGGCGTTCGGCGAATCCTTCGGCACTTCGGCGACTCTCACTCTCAACGCCGAGCTCACCAATGTCAACGAGCTCATAGCCACTCTCGCCGATGGCACTCAGGCATTCGACTTCATGTCTCTCATCCCCGACCTCAACATCTATGTTGAGCTTGCGCAGAAGGGCGGCACGGGCACCGCGCCTCTCCGCATATGGCTGGTGGAGGGCGTGGCGTACATCGCCACCTCCGAAGAGCTGTTGGGCGGGCTTTCCCTGCAAGTGGACCTCAACCCCTTCCTCGCCGACGCGGCGGGAGCGAGCGAGGCGATAGCGGCGGATGACGCCGCCACGGACGGCACGACGGACGGTACGACCGACGGCACGACGGATGATACGACGGGTACCGCCGCGGTCATACCTCCCCAACTGCTTGCCATCATCGCCACGGCGGACGTGACCCTTGGCGACCTCTATCTCGACGTGGTGCTCGGTTCCGGTCTGCTCGGCGCCCTCCTCGACCTCATCGGAGTGACGGGGCTCGAGATAAACGCCGCAGGTACGGACGAGACCCTCGGGCTGGAAGCCGGTGTGAGCATCGACTTCAACGACGGCTTGCAGATAGCGGGCGGCTCCACCTCGGAGGGGCTGTCCATAGGGCTCACTCTCGGTGTGGGCGACAACTTTGACTTCGGCGTGACCCTGGGCGGGATCAACGCCGTCATCAACGGCGAGAGTTCCATCGCGGTGGACGACAGTCTCGTCTTTGTGGACTTCCTCAACGAACCTTACGTCAACCTCGACCTCGCGCTCGGGCTTGACGTCGATCTGCACGCCAACAATATGTCTTTGGGCGGCGACCTCGGCACCATCAGCTTCCCGACGGGAGTGGACCTCGATCTCGCGCTCGAACTTGACGCGAAACTCGACCTCAGGAGCTTGCTCTCCTCCTTCACGGGAGCGACGGTCAGCGGTGACAACGAGACGGAACTCGCTCTGCGCCTCCTCAACAAGGCGGACGACGCGGACGAAGTCCTGCTCGGCGCATATTACGCAGACGGTATACTCTATGTTGACGCGAGCGCGCTTATAGGCGCACGCGTGAGCACGGAGCTCGACATAATGGCTCTGCTCGAAAGCCTGCTCGCCTCTTCCGGCACGGAAGGGGACGCCGTCACCACGGCGAACGGCGATTACAGCGTGGGTGCGTTCGAATTCCTGATGACGGTCACCTCCAAGGGCTTCGTCATCGAAGTGGCGCAGGGTCTCACTCAGGTGATAACCGACCTCATCGGCATCGACCTCGGCGAGATAGACGCCGCGCTCAGCCTGGATTGGAGCAATATCACGGGCGACGCGGACGAAAACGGCAATCTTCTCGATGTGACCGTGGGCGTCGGCACTCTCGCGGACGTGAGAGTGACGCTGGCTCCCTTCGGCATCGGGCTGGGCAAGGTCGCCTTCGACGAGGCGGCGAGCGTCATCCCCGCCGACGTCACGACGGAGACTTATCCGAGCATAGGTTCTCTGTTCAACGAAAACAACGAGTTCAGCGCGGACGGGCTCGACCTTGACAGCGTGTACGCCGAGCTCGGCGGTTCCGTCAAACTCTCCGCGAGTGCGGACGGCGAGACGGAGTGGAGCATAGGCGAATGGATAGGCAACTTCACCGGCGGCATCGAGGGCATCACCGCGAATTTGCAGAGCCTCATCGAGAGGTTGGTGTTCTCCTTCGTCATCGACAAGACCGTGTCTCAGGAGATAGACTTCAACCTCCGCGCGCTCCTGCGCTTCCCCGAGAGCCTGAACGACAAGGATCTGGTGAAATATATCCTCTCCAATTCCGACATCGCGTTGGAGATCTCCACCCCCGACATGGCGGAGGGCGAATATCTGCTCGCGCTCTACATCATCGCGGGTGAGGACGGCAGGAGCACTCTGTACATAAGCTCCGCCGATGGCGGCATAATAGGCGGCAAGATCGCGGTGCCCGGCATAGATCTCGGCTCTCTCATCGCGAGCACGGAGACTCCCTCCGCGCCCGAAGGAGGCGAAGAGGGCGGCGCGGTCACCTCGACGGAGGGCGACGCGACCACCGAAACTCCCGAGGAGGAAACGGACATCCTCGGCACGATATTCGGGCTCATCAACCGCATTTACGTGACCAACGACGAGGCGAGAGTGAACTTCGGGGCGAATCTGCTCGTGACTCTGCTCAACCTCCTCCTGCCCGGCTACGAGCTGGATGAGGAGAACTTCCTGCAACTGGATCCCGAAGGGAGCTTCGTCTCGGTGTTCTACGGTATGGGCGAAGAGGGGCGCGACATCGGCATCGAACTCTCGATAGCGCCCGATCCCATGACGATAGGCATAACTCTCGGCGACCTCGGCGTCTCGGTCAACGACGCAAGCGCGAGCGTCATCGACAAGGCGGAACTCGCCGAATACAAGAACATCTACGACGATGACGTCGCCGTGTCCCTCGACACCACGTTGTCTCTCGAGCTCACTCTGCTCAATACGGAGGAACTTGAAAACGGCGAACTGCCCATCGGCGACATACTCTCCGCGCTGACCAGCGCCATCATGCTCGACCTCGGCGTGGCGATAAGGGACGACCTCACCCTCGCGGTGGACGTCCGCCTGGGCGCGAACATCTACTTCAACGATCCCGAGAAGACGGAAGTCATGCTCGAACTGCGCGACGGCGGCAGCGCCGACGGCGCTCTCATCCTCGGCGCATATGTCAGAGGAGACGTGCTCTATGTCGACCTCGGCATGATCTCGGAGGGCAACAGGTTCAAGATCGAAAACACCGCTCTCGTGTCCGCCGTGCTCGACGCGGTCAACGGCGCGCTTGCCACGGAGGCGGACGCTTCGGCGACCTCCGAAGCGGTCACGGCGACGGACGGGACCGAGACCGTCGAGCCCGAAAAGACTCCTCTGGACATCATCCTCGAAATAAGCGAAGGGCATCTCGCGCTCAATGTCACCGAAGCGGTGCTCCTCGGCGTCATAGGCGCGGTGGCGGGCACGGATGCGGACATCGACGGCATCTTCGACGCGCTGGATCTCGGTGCGGAAGTCTCCGTTGCGGTGGACTTTGACAGACCCGCCGTCAGCGTGGAGGTCTTCACCAAATATGCGAACATAGCCATAGCGATAGAAGAGCCCTACGTCAGCAATTCCGTCAACGTCGACGTCAACGACACCATCACGGCGGTGGCGAGCGACAACTCCTTCCAGAGCTATCAGAGGAGCAGCATCGCGCGCTTCGGGCTGGACCTCACCGTCCGTTACTCCGCAGACGCGACATACACTCTCGCCAACGAGGATGAGCTCGACGCTTATCCGCTTGCGGACAGGTTCACCAAACTGCCCGACGGCACCTTCGTGCAGGACAACGAGGGCAAGTATATCCGCAGGGGCGTTGGCCTCAGCGATATCATCGACACCGTGTTCGGTCTGGACGCCGTTTCCGACGCGATAGGCGGCGGAGAGATGGACGCGACTCTGCGCGCCATAGTGGATATGCTGGTGGCGTCCCTCGGCGCGGAGCTTTACATCGACGATCCCATCGGCGACGACCTTGCGATAAGCATCTTCGGCACGCTGGATCTCGAGACGCTCGGGCTCTCGGGCATACTCTCCGATTTCGCGTTGCCCACTTTCGACGTCCTTGAGATACTCAACGCGTTGCAGGTCGGTTTGCAGATAGTCTTCAATCCCGAGGACGAGAACGACACCGCCGCCATCGGCGTGTATCTCGCCAACGGTTATGTCTACCTCGATCTCTCGGGGCTGGGCGGACCCAAGATCAGCGCGGATCTGTTCGGCATCCTGAAAGAGATGGAAGTGGCTCCCTTCTTTGAGAAGGAACAGACCCCCGAGGGTTCCGGCGAAGCCGTCACGGCGACGAACGGCACGGAGGGCGGCGCCGAGGGCGGCACGGAGGGCACGACGGAGAGCTTCGACGTCAACGGGTTCCTCAACGCGCTCGTGCGTCAGATAGTCATCCGCAGCAACGTGGACGCCGCGCTTGCGGGCGGCTCCTTCAACCTGCTCGAAAACGGGCTGGGGCTGGACATCCTGCTCCCGTCCAACCTGCTCGGCAACCTCGTCGCGTTCATCGCGGGTTCCGAGGAAGGCTTCCGCTTCGAGGACTTCGTCCTTGACGAGGACAGCAAGATAAGCCTCAACGTGGGCGGCGGCAACGGGCTGGAACTCGTCGTCGCGGCAGAGTCCAACGCGGGCTTCGAATTCGAAATCGCGGCAAGCGCGGGCATAGAGATCGACATCGCGACCTCCAACCCCGACGTGCTCACCGCGGCGCAGAAACGCACCTACATCAACATGACCGACATGGTGATGAACATCATCAACCTCGTCAACAAGGAGGAGGGAGCAGAGCTCGGCTCCCAGGTGGTGACGCTGAGCCTGTCCGGCATGGCGACCTTCGAGACGGACGGCGAGGGCAGCTACGATCTTGGCTCCCTCATCGCGCAGTATCTTGAAGACATAGTGCTGGAACTCAACACGGATTCCGCATTCGAGGACGGCATAGCGTTCAGGCTCACCGCAGGGCTGGATCTCGGCAAGCTCGCATTCTCCGTGCTCGCCGACGCCACCCTCGACTCCGATCAGAAACTTGCCAAGTTCCTGGAAGAGTCCGACCTCAACAGCCTGGAAGTCGCGCTCGAACTGCTGGATATCGACGCGGCGGGCAACGTGGATCAGGATACGGTGCTTGCGGGCATCTATCTCTCCGGCGGCAATCTCTATATCGACGGCACGGGCGTGTTCGACATAGTGAGCAACTATTCTTATGTGCCCAACTTCCTGCAATTCGTGCTTGAAGCGGCTGAGCTCGTCGGCACGAGCGGCGAAGACGGCAACGACCCCGCGACGGGAGAGGCGGTCCTCGCGAAAGCGGCGGCGGTCACGGCGGCGAACGGCGATGACGACGCGATGAGGGACGCTCTCATCGAGCTGGTCTATTCCGACACCGCGATGCAGATCGTCATCACCAAGAGCATCATCAGCGCTCTGCTTGCGGCGCTGGTGCCCGACATCGGCAGTCTTGCGGACATCTTTGACAACTTCGAGGTCTCCATAGGCGCGGATATCGGCAAATACGCATACGAAAACATCTACGAAGCCGGACTCATGAAGGCGATCGCGGGCGACGGTTACGCGCCCATCACCGAGGACGGCAAAGTGATAGGCTACACCCCCGTTTCGGAGGGCGGCACTTACGATCTGGTGGCGGTAGTTTCCGGGGACGAGGGTCCCTTCTACGCCGAGGACAAGGACGGCAACTTCTATGACATAGAGGGCAGGAGATACAACCTCTATGAGGAAGTGAGCTATCCCGAGGTCGCGGACGGCACGGGCAGGTATGTCAGGCTCGCGGAGGACGAGGATGTCATCCTCGACCGCGACAGATACACCTTCTACGCCGAGAACGCGGACGGCGACCGTGTGGTGGTCACCGACGCCACGGCTCTGCCCGCGCACACCGTGGTGACCGTGTTCCGCGAAGGGGCGTATCAGGCGGTCAAGTTGGACGACAACGGCTATGTCCAGACCTATGAGAGGAAGTACGGCTATGTCCGCGAGGACGACGGCGAACTTCTGCGCATCTACGATCCCTACACTCACATCGACGAGTTCTATCTCTCTCTCGGCGCGCACGTCGGCACCATGAATCTGGGGCTCTCGCTGGGCGGCATAGGGCTGAGCTTCGGCGGCACGGGCAAAGTGGTGCCCGACTACATCACTCAGGGCAAGACCAAAGTCCCCGAGAAGTATGACGCCGCAGCGGATGCGGACAAGAATGTCTACACCTACGAAAACGGTACCTACACCGAGGTGACCCAGCCCGTGGACGGCGCGGAGTACTACTTCGATATACCTCTGCTCCCGTTCTACGATTCCGTCATCACGGTGGGCGCGTCCGTGGAACTCGAGCTCTCCATCTCGGAAGGCACCATAGACCTCGGTCAGATCTTCAAGTCCATCCTGGGCGATCTTGAGGGGCTGGTCATCGAGATACCCGAGACCAACAAGGGTTACTCCTCGGCGCACCTGCGTCTGGACCTCACCCTGGTGCTTGATATGTTCGACCTCGCGAGCTCTGAGTTTGCGGTCGAGATATACAACCTCTCCTCCGAATCCGGCGCAGAGGTGCGCTGGCTTGCGGCGTATTATCTGAACGACATGATCTACATCGACCTGTCCTTCTTCAACCTGCCCAAGCTCGCCGTGCCCATGACCGAGATATCCACCTGGATAGAGGACACTTTGGGAGACCTGCTCAACGCGTCCGTGTATGACGACGTCGAAGTCGGCACCGGCTCCTCCGAAGCGATCACCGCAGACGATGTCGCCGAGGCGGACGCCGACGCGGTGGCGGATCTCACCACGGAAGAAAAAGTCGCGGCGTTGCTCATCAGCCCGCGCAAACTCGCCATCTCCATCGGCAACGCGATGATGAGATACGTGCTTTCCATCCTCACCATAGGCGACGATCCTCTGAGCGACCTCGTCTATGACGAGCTCCTCGGCGGGCTGGACGTCACCATCGACGTCTCGGACGGCGTCGAGGTCTCCATCGGCGCGGAACTCATGCTCGAGGGCGACCGTTATCAGCTCGTGGCAGGCACGGGCACGCTTGACGAAGGCGAGCGTTACTTCGTCTTCGACGCGAACGGCGACGGCAACGAGCATCCCGAAGGTCTCTTCGTGGCTGTGTCCGACGAAGTGTACCGCGAGGCGAGCTCCGAAGACCTGAACGGCGACGCCGACACCTATGTGCGTTACGAGGCGGAGAAAGTCGGCGACGCATGGGTGTACTATGTCTACTCCCTCACGGACGGCACGGACGCGGCGTACGACGTCTACTACGTCTTCGACGAGGCGACGGACGCTTATAAGGAATATGTCTTCGAGACAAAAGAGCCTCTCTACACCCGCGAGGACGTCTACACCGAGGTGTACACCGAGCCCACTCCCGAGCCCGAACCGGAGCCCGAACCCGAACCGGAGCCCGAGCCCGAGCCCGAGCCCGAACCCGGTGTTGACACTCAGGACGAGACCGCGGGCGGCGAGACGACGACTCCCGACGAGGGCGCCGAGCCCGCACCCGCCATCCCCGATGGATTGGAGGAGGGCAAGACCTATTATGTCAAGACCGTGACCGAAGAGGGCGACGTCTACACCGTGTACGAAGGGTCTCTCACCGAGATCCCTGCGGGCACCACGCTCTATGAACACTCCTACGGGTACGCGCTCTACGAGGGCGACCTCGTGGAGGGCACCGTGTATTACGTCAAGAGGACGGGCACGGAGGGCGACGTCTACGTCTCCATGGTCCGCAACGAAGTGGAAAACGGCGCGAAGCTGTATGCACGCGAGACCAAGGCGGTCGAGAACCGCGGCGTCTATCTCATGGAAGAGGGCACGTCGGCGAACGTCAACGATTACGACACCGTCCTGAGCCTCTATCTCGGCGTGAACAACGTGGATATGTTCTTCACGGAGGAGCGCGAATACTCCCTCTCGCAGGAAGAACTCTCCGAATTCTATGATTTCAACCAGCTCGACACCGTGTCGCTGAGCGAGACCATCTCCCTCGACCTGCTCTTCGCGGACGGCAGCGACATCGACCTCGCGGCTCTGTTCGAGTATCTCTTCCCGGACAGCGCCTACGACTTCGAGACGATAGTCGGCGTGACCTCGGGCAGCGACGCGCTCAACAACATCGAGCGCGGGCTTGCCATCACCGTGTCCCTGGAATTCAAGCTGGGCGCGTTCATCAACTATCTGCGCAGTCTCGACGCCCTGTATGACCTCGGGACCATAGCCGAAGACGGCACGTTCCAGGCGCTGGCGGCTCTGCCCGAAGGCGACCTCGACCTCGTCACCTTCATCGAGCTCATCATGACCATGATAGGCGCCAAGGCGGAAGAGCGCGACGGCAGCATCTATTACGAAGACGACAACGTGGAAGACCTGTTCGGTCTTGAGACCTTCCTGTACTTCATCAACGCGTCCGTCGTCCTCACGACCACTTCGAGCGACGGCACTCCCGAACACACCATGCTCGGCGTGTATATGACGCTGGGCGACAACGAGGGAGTGACGTATGACAAGGACGATCCCGACCACGAAGGACAGCAGCTCTATTCCCACTACTATGCCAACGTCTACGGCGACTACGGCTATGTGGAGGGTCAGGGCTACACTCCCATCTCCGACATCGTCGGCGGATATGACGGGGTGCGCTATTCCTACGATCCCTCCTTCCTCTATCCCGACGAGAAGGGCGACCTCGTGCGTGAAGACGCGGGCTTCTATGTCGATCTGAGCTATCTGGGACAGCCCGGAGTGTTCATCGACCTCACCGAGCTCATCGACTTTGTCAACGGCATGATGAAGGACACCTCCTCGGCGTCCGAGGAAGGGACCGAGAGCACCGGCGAAGCGGTGACCGCCGCAAACGGCGACGGCACGACGGATGAAGGATTCTCCCTGCCCATCGACCTCGGCGAACTCCTCGGCGTGCAGGGCGACCTCAGCGACAGTCTGCCTCTGCTCACTTCCGAGATAGCCGCATACATCCGCGCGTTCGTGTTCGGCGCGCGCATCACGTCCACCTACATCAGGATACTTGTCCAGACGGATTTCCTGGATCAGATCCTCACTCTGCTCACGGGCGACTTCAACTTCGGCGCCGAATTCGAGCAGTCCTATCTGGGCATCAACGTGGACGTCAACAACTACCTGTACGCTCCTCTCGTGGGCACCACGGATGAGAAGGGCAACGTCATAGCCGCGGCGGATCACGACCAGATAGTGTTCTCCGACACCAGGTTCGCCATCGAACGCGACGACGCGAACGGGATGTACTATGTCTCGGTGACCCTCGCGGGAGAGAGCGTGTTCGCGCTCCGCGACGATATGAGCGCGGCGGAACTGGCGAGCTACGATGTGGAGGAGCTCGGATACTGGAACATCATCCCCATCGAGACCTACCTCAACGTGAACGGAGAATACATCCCCACGACGGATGCTTCCAACGCGGATTGGCTGAGAGCGGAAAGGTATGAAGCCACCGACGGCATGGCAGAGTTCAACGAGGCTCTCATCGGCACATACAAGTTCTATGTGCCCGCCGGCACCGAATACGCGGGCGTTGCCAACGATAAAGGCATGGCGGAATTCGCCAACGGCGAAAAGATCTACGTGGTCTATCCCTCCGCTACGCAGAAGCCCTTCATCGAGGCGCGCATCTGGCTGTGGGATCACTCCGTGAGCCTTGGCATCAATATGCCCACCACGGAGGGTGCGGAATACACCTACACCGAGCAGGCGGGCGGCGATTACAGAGCCGTTGAGAAAGTGACCTACGCTCCCGACGCCGAGATAGGCGAGGACGCGGAGAACGGCAGAGACTATCTGTACTATCGCGGCAACTACTATCAGATCAAACTTGACAAACTTGTTCAGGGCAACGACTTCGTTTCCGTGACGGATTGGGAAGCCTTCCGCAGCGCTCCCTATGACGGCGACTATTATCTGCACATCGTCTCCGACGAAGGGTTTATGGCGTACATCCCCATCACCCGTGCGGATGTATACGAACAGCAGGTCTACAAGACCGTCTACGAATACGTGGGCAAAGGCGAAGGGGACTATAAGCGCAACACCACGTCCTCCCTCATCAGCGTGCCCGAGTTCCACGCGGACTTCAATCAGCCCTCGGCGGATTACGTCATGGGCGATGACGCGAGCAAATATTACGTTGACGCGTCCGGCAACCTGCAAGTCCTCGAGGACGAAGAGTACGACGGCGTGACGTATGTGCGCGACGACTTCACCTTCGTGCACAGCGCGGATACGGGCAGGTTCACCTCGGTGTCCGACGCGAGAGAGGCGTTCCTCGAGATGTGGGCGCCGACCTACGACAGCGACGGCGACGGCGTTGTGGACGAGGCGACGGCGAACGATTTCAACATGAACTTCTCTGTCTACCTCTCAGAGAACTTCGACGTCTACGGCGAAGACGCGGGCGCAGACCTTGCGGGCACTCCCATCTTCTACGACGGCGAATACGTCAATTACGGCGACACGGGCGAGCTTTACTACATCAACCTGACGATACGCGGCTCCATCTCCGTCAGCCAGTATAAGGAATATCTCACCGAAGAGGATTGGAACCTCCGCTTCGGCAACACGGAAGGCTGGGCGGCGGCTCCCAAGTACGCTCTCGTGAGAGGGCACTATGTGGCGTGGGACGACGCGGCGCACGCCGGTCTCAAACAGTACGGTATGTATGCCGCCAGCACCTCCACGGTGCAGAACGTCCTCGGCGCGATATTCGGCGACATGGACGCTCTGTTCACGGTGCAGGACGGCTATGAAGCCACCTTGCCCTTCGAGATCCGCGCGACTGTGATGATAGACTACGCAAGCGCGGACGAAGACGCATACAACACCCTGTATGTCGCGGGTCTGGAACTTGCGATAGACCTGTGGCGCACCGAGGCGGACGAGACCCTCACCCATGTGCTCGGGCTCTATTACATGAGCGATCCGATGAACATCGGCGACAACAACGACAGCAACGACGTCCTCAACACGTCCGCGCTCTATCTGGATCTGAGCTGGATCCTGGGGCCCACCGCCAAGGTGAAAGTGGATCTTTCGGACTACCCGTTGGAGACCCTGCTCAACGACATGGTGCTGAGCAGTCTGCTGGGCGACGGCGAGGAGGACACGACGGGCTCCTCTGAGGCTGTGACGGCGGCGATAGACCCCGTTGCGGATCCCGACAAAGCGACGGTGCTCCTCAACGTCTTCTCGCGTTCCATCGCGCTGAAAGCGAGCGCGGGCTTCCTGAAGCTGGTCATCGACCTCATCGCGCCCGACATGACGAACACGTTGGAGGAGATGCTCCCCAACCTTGCCATACACGCGCAGATAGACGCGGCGCCCTATGACATCACGATAGGGGCGTCCCTGTTCGACAACGAGGGCAACGGGCTCATCGACCTCGGCATCACTCTGAACCTCTTCAACACGGAGGAGAAGACGGAAGGTCTGCAAATTGGCTTCGGCTCGCTTGAAAGCTATGCCGAGATGTCTGCCGAGAGACTCCACGAGCTCACGAAGGGCGAAGCCACGGGCGCGGACTATATGTACTATCACGGTATGTTCACCCGCGTGGAGGAATATGCCGAGGACGGCAGGACGTATTACAAGCAAGGCGGCGAGGGCGAGAAGGGATATGCGCCTATCGAAGCTGGCGACGATCCCGCCAAGCTCGCCGAGGAAGGCAAGCTCTTCGTCCTTGACAACGAGACTTACTACGAACCTCTGAAAGGCAACGACGCCGTCAGCGCCACTCCCGTGGAGGACCTTTACGTGGAGATCCCCGCAGGCTACATCATGCTTGAAGACGCGGACGATTACGCATGGGCTTCGGGCGGCAACTACTACGAGAAAGTGGAAGCGGGTGCGCCGCTCGAAGGCGGAAACAAGTACTACTTCCTCAACGATGGCGGCGTATTCCAGGGGCTCAACAACTACTATGCCACTTGGGCGAGCATTAACGGCAGAGCCCTGTACAAACTCGACTCGGGCGAATACGTCGCGGTCTCGGACGCCACCGCCATCAAGGAGGGCGAGGTGTATTACGTGCGCGACGAAAAACCCACCGAACCCGAAGAGCCCTCCGGCGACGGCACGGGCGACGGCACGGGCGACGGCTCCGACGAGAGCGGGAGCGAGCAGAAACCGGAATACAAATACACGAGCGTGCTCGAGCTTGCCAAGACGGATTTTGCGGGCAAGCAACTCTACGCGGCGACGAAGACCTATTCCGGCACTAAGCTGACTCTCTACTATTATAACTACAACGCCACCAATGCGAGCGGCATGATGACGCAGTACAGAGTGGCGTATCCTGCGGCGCCCGGCGGCGAGGCGGAGTTTGTTGACTACGACAACACCGGGAGAAGCACGGGCAGCGCGAGACTGTACGTGTCGTACAGCGAGGCGGTGAGACGTAGCGGCGCGGCGGTAGTCAATTCCCGCTTCGGCATCACGACGGCGGATGAGGCGAACACCGTCCGTTACGCAAAAGACGCCAACGGCGGACACAAGGCGTACTCCGTGTTCGGCAACTATCAGACTCTGCTCGCGCTGGATCTGGGGGTGCTCCTCGGCGGCGAGACCAACGAGGAAGTGGCAAAAGATCCCACGCACGAGCACACCTATCAGGACAACGTCTGCACGGGTTGCGGCGCGGTGGACGCTCTCGGCGTCATCGTGGGCGGCTTGCAGTCTGCGGGTCTCAAGACGGTGGAGCTGGGCGGCACGCTCTCGCTGGATCTGACATTCAGCGATGTGCTCAACTGGACCCGTCAGATGACCAGGCTCATGGAAGTGGACGGCAGAGATGACAACTACTTCCAGATGCTGCTTGCCTCGCTGGCGCAGAACAGCGCGGAATTCGTGTCCATGATAGGGCTTGACGTGGATCTTGCCCTGCAACTCAATGTGGAAGGGCTCATCGGGATGCTTCCCGAGCTGCTCAGTATGCCCGAGGGTGCGACGCCCGACGTGGCAAGTCTGCTTCCCGCCATACTCGCGGGCGCGAAGATATACCTCGAAGTCGCCATCGACACCAACTTCTACGGCGAATCCATAATGGATGCTGAACCCATCAAGCTGTGGGTGGACGTGACGGACGACCTTTATCTCAACATCTACATCACCGCACCCGACCTCGGCAGAGTGGTGGGGCTTGCGGAGTATAGCGATCCCACCGACGCAAGCACGGTCAACACGGCGATAGGCGACTTCTTCGCGCAGGGCGTGAAGATCGAGAACCTCATCAACCTGGGCGACCTGCTTTCGGGCGCGGGCGGCGGCTCTTCGGAGGCGGTGACGGCGGCAGAGGGCGGCTCGGGCATCATCGTGGACATCGGACAGGCGTCCACGGGACTGCTTTCCGAAGACATCTGGGGGGTCCTCGACCTCATCCTGGGGCAGGTGCTGTTTGCCAGAGACATGGTGTCTGTGGGCATCACCGAGAACCTCATTGCGGAACTCATCGCGGTGCTGGTGCCCGAATTTGACGAAGAGGATCTTGTCCTCCTGCCCACCTTCACGGTGACGGACGGCGACGACACCAGCGGCATCAACCTCAACGTGGGCGGCGGCTCATTGGGTCTCACCGTCAACCTTGGGGTGAAGGGCGGCTTTGACGACTTCACCGCGATCGAGGATCTGGACGCCGAACTCATCGAGCGTCTCATCGGCGCGGAAGGCAACAACACCTACGGCATAGACAGCTTTGACACCTATCTCAGATCCGTCGCCTACATGACGGAGAACGAGGACGGCACCTTCTCGCCCGTGAGGGGAGAGAAGGGTCAGGTGACGACCGCGCAGGCTACGGCGCAGAATGCGGCGATCGTGCTCTCCACCGAGGAATACGCGCTCGCGGTCTACGCGTCTCCCGAGGAGGCGTGGCTTGGCGACCGCTATGAGATCGTGGACTTCGACGCGGACGGGAACCCCGTGTTCGGAAGCTGGGTGCGTGACGAAAACGGCGATCTCGAGACAGAGGGCGAGGCTGTCGAAGGCAAGGACAACCACACCTACCGCTACACCCTCGAGCCCGTGGCGGACGAGATCGCGTACAAGAACGCGTTCGTCGGGAGCCCGAACGGCGCGTACGGCATACTGCCTGAGGAATATCAGGATTATCAGGGTATGCTCGGCGGACAGGTGAGCGAGGGCGACTACGTGACCTACGGCGCGGGCACCCATATGCTCGTGAGCCGCATCGAGCGCCTCACCGGCGAGGCATATACGGGCGCTCGCTACTCCTTTGACGAGGACCACGTGGTGGGCGAATACGCTCTCCTCGGCGACGTGACCATCGCGCTCTCGCTGGGCGACCTGGGGCTTTCGGTCAACCAGCCCTTCTCTGCGCCCGAGACCTTCACCTACTACGATATGGACGAGGGCATAGATGTCACCAAGCATTACACCGATATGACGGCGGTGAACGAAGCCTCCCTGAGGCTGAGCACCGCGATAGACGTCGGCTTCTGGGGCAACACGGGCGCGAACATCAACCTTGGCGCGCTTGCGGATATGCTCTTCGGTCTGGACGCCATCAAGGGGGCTTTGGGCGGCGCGACGCTTGTCGGCTCCGACCTTGACATCAACATCACGGGGGACATGGGCAGCGACGAGTATCCCTACTTCACGGTGAAGCTGGACGCCTATCTCGACATGGCGACCTACACCATGCAGGCGGCGCTGGAAGTCTACCGCAACAACGCGGACGGCACCGAGGGCGATAAGCTCATCGCGGTGTACCTTGTGGACGACACTCTTTACGCAGACCTCTCGGCGCTTCTCGGCGAGGGTGTGCGCGTGGCGATCACGAGCCTCGGCATAGAGGAACTGCTCGCGACGGAGCTGGGCGGCTTGCTCGGCACGGACGGCACGGGGCAGGCGGAGGCGTTCACCGCGTCCATAGGGGACACGGCGGGTCTCACGTTGCACGATTACGCCTACCTTGCGGTGCTCATCAACCCGGGCTACTTCTCCATCCAGCTGACCATGGCGGTGGTGGACGCCATCATAGCCAAGGTGGCGGAGGACAATCCCGACCTCGGTCTTGACATGGAACTGCCCGACATCGGCGACATCCAGATAGAGTCCGAAGGCAAGGACGGCAACCTGCTCTCGCTCAACCTCAAGATGTCCGAGGACTTCGGCGCGTCGCTTGACATCAATCACCTCTACATCGGCACGGAGCCCGTCTTCACCAGCGAGGATATCGGAGAATTCAAGACAGAGGGTGAGGGTGCGTACAAACCCATCTACGACGTGGTGACGGGTCTCAATGACGAGTTCACCATCTCGGCGAGCGCGTCCGCGACCATCTCCATGACCAGCGAAGGGCTCACTCCCGAGAGCGACAAGTACGACGAATCCCTGGCGGGCTGGGTGATAGAGCTCCTCACGGGGCTTCTCGGCTCCAACTCCTTCTTCGTGTCTGCGTTCGATCCCAAGACGGACGCCGAGTACAACAAATATCAGGGTCCCGTCTACGTGGCGAAGACGGATGACAACGGCGCCGTCACTTATGAGCAGATAGGCACCGCTTACAACACGTCCCTTTACACGGACATGAACGGCGAGCTTAAGCAGTACATAGCGCTTGGCGAACAGCAGTTCTACCGCACCACTATGATCGAAGCCACCTTCGCGGCGGGCGAAGTCAACCTCACGATAGACCTCGAGGCGGACCTCAACATCGGCGCGCTGATGGCGTACGGCATCGGCGGCATACTCCTGAGCGACCTCAGGCTCTCGGTGGGCATGGGCTCTCCCTTCAACTCCACCATCCTGGAAGTGTACTATCTCGGCTCCTCCAGGCTGAGCAACGCCAAGACCGGCACGATATACGAGCTCACCACCGCGGTGGAAGCGGGCGAGCTTGCGGCATTCAATGACGCGATCTTCATCGACGCCAGCGGTCTCGGACTGGGCAAGATCAAGTTCCAGGGCATCGCGGGCTTGCTGGGCGCCAACATAGGCGAGATATACGACCCCGTGGAGGAAGCGGCGACTGCGGCTGATCCCGAAGAGGAGACCTCGGAGGAAGAGACCGCCAACGGCGGCGCCGCGTACAGCGTCTCGCTGGGCATCGACTTGGCGGAAAACTATGTCGGTCTCAACATCGACCGCTCCCTCATCCAGATGGTGTTCGGCTTGCTCACTCCCACGCTGGAAAGCGCGGGCATAGGCGGACTGCCCGATGTGCAGTCCCTCGGCTTGGGGCTCACCTTCGGCGACAGGGGCATCAGCTCCATCGCGCTGGACGCCGTCGTGGACGGCGCGGGCACGGGCTTGCACCTCACCCTCGGCGACTTCAACATCGCGCTTGAAAACCAGCTTGACACCGGCAACCTGGTCAACATGGTCAAGACGCAGTTCGCGGGCGTCACCTATTCCGGCACCGCAGGCGTGATGACCCTGTTGCAGTCCCTCATCGACGGCATCGATCCGAACCTCTCCATCAATGTGGACAGGAGGGCTTACAGCGTCGTCCTCGACACGAGCGGTGACACCTACTTCGGCGTCGGGCGCGACCTGAAGTCGGTGAGAACGACCACCAACAGCTCGCTGTCCATAGTGTCATCCTACGGGTATCAGCAAGCCGGAGGCAACGGTATGGAGCAGCTTGGCGGTCTCACCACTCTCAACGATTATGCAATCAGGCTGGACCTCGCCGCAAATCATCCGGACGCTTCCCAAGACAAAGCGCTCACGGCGAAAGTCTACTTCGGCAATAACAACCTCATGATAGCGGATGTTGATGTCGGTATGGGCTGGGCGTCTGGTCTTGCAGACTTGCTCAAAGTCTTTAACTGGATAAACCTCGGAACGCTCATAGGCGGAGGACAACTCTTCCCGAGCTTTGCCTACGGCGACGACCGCGACGCCGCGACCTGGCAGCCCGGCGATCCTGTCGCCACCACGGCGTCCGAAGGTGAGGCAGGCGTTGCGGCAGATGACACCGTGCTGTACGGCAACGGACTCAAGACGAACGGCGACGGTAGCATAGTCACCGACAACGACACTCTGGACAAGAATGCGTTCACCACAAGAGGCTCGGCAGCGACCAACGTCAACGGACCATACAAGTGGGCTATCTCCGACGACGGCACCAGCTGGACTTCCGGCTATTCGTATGGCGGCGGCGACATCATGTCCATCCTTAACGGGCTGGTCAACAAGGTGGAGGTCAACCTCTTCAACAAGAACGGCTATCAGCCCTATCTTGCCACCATGCCCGACCACAGCGGCGAGGGCGTTGCAGACACCGACTCCTCCCTCATCTCCGTCAAGGTGGAGCTCAACAAGGATGCGTATAACGAGTTGATGATATTCCTGTACACCACCATCCTCTCCCTCCTCCATGTCGCCATCGACGCCAACGGCGCCATGACATGGACCATAGACGGGAAGAACCTCAGCACCGGCGTTGCGGAGCATGAAGGTGGGAAGGAGTTCTACTACTTCGCTTATGACACGAATTGGATGATGGGTGGATCTGGTGAAGATGAATTCGGAAATATAATCAGGCGTCACGAGAACAGCAGCGGCAACAGCAAGTGGGTGATGTCCAACCTGTTTGCGGAACTGGACAGCATAGACTACATGAACATCTCCGAGCACGAGAAGACGGTGCGCAGGGTGCAGTTGCTCGAGCCTTATGCGAGGGCCATTCCTTCCGCGCTCCTGAACTGGGTGCTGCGCGATATGTTCCATCTCTCAGCCTTCCTCGCAGGTCTGCTCGGCAATGCAAGAAAAGGCCTTGGCGATGCGACTGCGCTGGTATCTTCGCTGCTGCCCACGTTCGCAAGCTATGACAGCGACGCTCCCAACCCCTCGCTCAACATCTACATCGACCTCAACCCCAGCGAGTCCTTCTACGGATTGGACGGCAAGGCGAACAACGGTTATGCGGCAAGGGAGATGGCTCCCGGCATCCAGGCGATAGAGCTCATGGTCAATGTGGAGAAGGACGGCGGTCAAAGGCTGCTCGCAGGCATCAACGACAGCGGCACACCGATCTACGGGCAGAATCTGTTCAACACGTCGAGCGTCGCTAACGGTACGCTCAAAGAGGCGTACGTCCTATCCATCAATCCGCGCAACCTGGTGGACACCTCGGCGACCTATTCCGGCGAAGGGCTCTTCGAGCTCCTCGAGGCGGACAGGCTGGAGACGAACATCGATACGAATGGCTACAAGATAGTTGTGGACGATGTGGGAACCAAGCACGCCACCCTCTATGACGGAAGCGGGAAGTCCTTGGCAGAGGGCACTCTCAACGCGGACTTCCTCGTCGGAGAGAGCGGTGTGGGTGCGGCTCTGCCCAAGGATGCAAAAGTCCATCTCGTCAACCAGGACACTCAGACGCACACCGTGCCCGTCTCTTGGGACGCCGGCGCGATCGATTACACGCCTGCGGACGAGGATACTATGGTAAGCGGCGAGGGCGGCAGGCTCGCGGGCTATGTGTACGGCTATGCGTTGAACCTTGTGGTCGGGAAGATCCCCGTCTACATCACCGACGATCAGAAGTTCGCAAAAGCCTTGGACGCCACAACCAATGACAGCGGCGACGATATCACCGTCGTTATGTACGGCGACTCCGGCAAGTATGAGTTGCCCGACCTCGTGCGCGTCTATTTCGGCGGCGGCTACGACTACAGCAACAGCGTCCTCTTCGGCACAAGGTATTACGACGCCGCAGGCAACGCGGGTCTCGCGCTCCTGTGGGATGACACCATCAACGACTATCGGAAGAACAGCGACGGGCTCTACAACGTCTATCCCGCATATGTCGGGTTGATGGACTTCAAGGACGGCGCTCCCGTCACGGTGACGAAGTCCGGTGTGGATTACTACGTCATCAAGACCTCCAACGGCGCGAACTATCTGCCCGACGGCGTGTTTGAGTGGGATCTCTCCTACTTCGACTACGGCTGGGACGGCGAGAGCTCCTATGAGGACGGCGGGCAGGTGACTGTCGGCATCAGGTATCAATGGGGCTTTGCGGCAGAGCAGTATGCCGAGATCCCCGTCACCATCCAGACTGCCAAGCTGGGAGCTCAGGAGCAGAGCAACTATCAGTTCTCAAACGGCAGGAGCCTTGACTTCTTCGATTGGGGAGCTCTCGCGACTGCGATCGGCGCGACCGGGCTCGTCGATCTCAACGAGCTCGGAGGGCTCATCGAGACCTACTTCGAAGCCTTCGGTCCCGTCAGCGGGAACTTCGTGAATGGCGACGGCACTCCGAACTACAACAACACCTTCAGCAACGGGGAGATAGTGGCTTGGGACCTCACGGCGCTCAAAGACGCCCTCGTCAACAACGTCGGCGAGGAGGTCGCTGTGCCCGTGACGATGTATGTCGGCGGATTCAACATCTGGAGGCAGTATGAGACCTCCGCCCTCGGCGAGCTCTCGCTGGCGCACGGCATGATGGACGACGTCGCGATATACTACACCGATCCCGAGTCGAGCGAAGCGTCCTGGGTCATTGCCTCTTCGCAGGAGCATCACTCCGTGATAGCCTCCGAGATAGCGAGCAAGGGCTACGCCTCCGTGGCTCAGGCTGTCACCCTCACCGTCACGATAGGCGAGAATAGGGAATTCGAGTGGAACGTCGCTTCGGAGGAGCCTCCCGTCACGACGGGTGCGGACACCTATCTCTTCTCGGATGACAGCGCCACCGTCCTCAGCGGCGGGGTGCAGACCTACACGATAAGCACGGCGGAGCAACTCTACGGCGCGATGCCCGAGAGCGGCTCCGTCCTGGACGGCGGCACGGGCAAGACCCGCAAGGCGGCGTTTGATTGGAACGGATTCGTCTTCGACACCGACCGCACGGCGGACGTCGCCACCCTCACCGTCACCTCGAAGGGCGTGAGCACGGAGACGGAAGTCCTGGTCACCCTCGCGGACAACGCGGATGTCGAGGAGGCTCTCGCCACCCTCGACGACGCCAAACAGGCAAGTCAGGTGGACAAGATAGTCAGCGCACGCTATCGCGCGCTCTCCATCGATCCTCTTGAGTACGCCACCTTCGGCGACTACCTCGCGGGCAACGGGCTCGCGGGCGCGGAGATAGAGGTCGTGGTCGGTCAGGATCAGAAGACCGTCACCGTCACGAGCTGGAGCGACACCCTCACGGATGACTCCGTCCTCTCCCTCGCGGGCGCGCGCTATCCCGAAAATATCGTCACCATGCAGGACGACGAGGGCAATGTCTATACGGCGGTCGTCCCCGTCATCGTCAACGCGCGCACCATCGAGAGCACCGAGATAAGGTTCTCCGAGGAGGAGGGCAACGAGTTCGCCTTCGCGGGCTCCACAAGACGCTTCTCCAACACCGTGCGCCGCTACAACGGGCCCGGTCAGGTGGTGGAAGTGGCTTATTCCCCCGACACCGCTCTGCCCACCGAGATCACCGTCTACAACGCGTACAGGTTTGCAGACGCCAACCCCTTCGAGAGGGATGAAGAGGGCAATATCCTCATCGACGTCACCTTCGCGGAGGGCGGCGAGGTCAAGGTGTACGCATTCGCCATCGCGGGGCTCATCGTCCCCGAGTCCGCAGACAGCGCCACCGAGCTCAGCCTCACTTACGAGCTCCGCTACGAGAGCGGCGAGGGCGCGGCGTTGAGCGGTTCCATCGCGGTCAACTTCATGACAGTCCGCGTCAACGGCAACAACCTCGATTCCGCGATAGCCTACGGCGACCTCGGCGGCACGGAGGAGGGCGTCGTCACCTTCGCGCCCTACGACAATATGTACGCCAAGACCGAGGACGGCTATGAGCAGGAGCCCATGCCCGTCCTCTACGGCGAGCGCGCCACACACGGCACGCTCCTCTCCGGGTTCAACTACACCGAGGAAGTCGTCATCGAGCCCGCGCCCGCCGACGATCCCGACGCCGAGCCCGTGACCGAGACCGTCACTCACCGCGTGGGCGACATCACGATCTATATCGACTCCATGTTCGTGTCGAGCTCCTCTGTGGGCGACTACACCTCTGTCCCCGAAGGAGCAGACGTCGCGCGCTATACCGTGCTCGCGGACAGGAGCTATAACCGAGTCGGCAACTCCTACGTCCTTGCGGAGGGCATGAACGGCGGCTACGTCTTCGTCTACGGCGCGAGCTACACCCTCGCGGGCGAGGAGCTCACCTGGGATCACTCCTCCGTCAGCTACAACTACAACGGCGGTCTCAAACGCACCTCCGTCAGCGTCAAGCACGTCGCGTCCGAAGACGGCGCAGAGAGCACTGTCACGGGCACCGTCACCCTGCCCATCTATATCGAGAGCGGCAGAGTGCAGAGCGTCGCCTTTGAAAATAAGGACGCGGAGGGAGCCTCCGACTACTCCGTCTACTTCCGCGGGGATAACGCCGCAGGGCTTGACTACTTCAAGGTGAATTGGGACGGCTCCGTGCTCTCCTTCGACCCCTTCGACGGGCTGGATGTGGACGAGGTCGTTGAGGTCCTCGGCGAGGACGGCACGACCGTCGCGGAGCAATACTATCTCTACTTCCCCGAAAAGGTGGACTTCATCACCACGAGCGGCGCGATAGTCAGGCAGAGCGCGGTCACTTGGTCCAACCTCGCGGCTATCCGCAACACCTATCGCGGCGGTAGCTTCGGCGCACGCTTCACCGTCCCCGCCATCACGGGCACGGACGCCAACGGCGCCACCGTCACCCATATGGCGCAACAGGGCTTCACCGCAGAAGGGATGGTCAGGATAGAGGAAAGGAGGGTCATCGAGGGCGGCGATGCGCAGAACTTCGGGCTCCAGGTCGAGGCGACCACGGGCGACGGCGCGCCCTTCGTAACAAGCGGCAATCCGCTCGCGGTCGGTTGGAGAGACAGACCGAACAACGGGCTCGGAAACTTTATCGACCCCTATTCCTTCGACCTCTCCGCTTTCCGTGAAGAAGCCGAAAAGATCACCGCCGTCAAGGTCAAGATCACGGGCTATACCGGCGGCACCGGCACGGACGGTTCCGTCATCTTCTACAAGGCGGGCACCCAGGAAGCCGAAGAGACGGGATTCTCCTTTGTGTGGAGCTACACGAGTATGTCCGTCACCTACCTCGGCGGCAGGGTCGCGCTGGTGGCTCAGCTCACCGGTCCCGACGGCTCTACGCAGAACTATGAGGTGGATTACGTCGTCGAGCGCAAGCTCGTGAGCCGCATCAATGCCACCAAGGGCGGCAGCTTCTCATCGAATATCAACACCACCGTTGGCGCGGACCTCGGCACGGCTGTGAGCAAGTACACCATCTATCCCTATCAGCCCTCCACGCACAAGATGCCCACGGGCTGGACTCTCACCGTTGACGTCTATCAGCCCACCCTCAATGTCGAGACGGGGCAGGTGACCTTCGGCGCAAGAGTAAGACAGGATACTCCGTCGATGGCTTACGTCAGCGTCATCATGCCGTCCACCGCGGCGGTGACTGTCGCAAATGCAACGAGCGGGCTTGAAAACGCGGGCAACGCCACCATGCAGGTCACGGGCGGTCAGCGCATCCGTATCCCCGTCAAGATACAGGCGACCGCGTACAACAACAACCTGTCGGTGTCCACCCCCGGCGCGACCGCTCAGGGTAAGCTCGGCGATGTGCTCGTCGTGTGGTACGGCACCGCGACCGTTTCCTACAACAACTGGTCTGAGGACAACTGGTCTGAGGCGACTTACAATGTCACTCTGACAAATCCCACCGGCGGCAACATCGAAGTCCCCTCCATCCCCGGCAGATCCGTGACGTACAAGCTCCGAGCCTATATCGGCGCGGTGGTGGACGCCTCCGGCAAGGTCATCGACAAGAATGCGGACGGCAGCCCCAAGGCGCAATTCATCGCCAGCGGAGTATTCACCGTGAACAGATGACGAGGAGAGACCTCCCTCAGGGGAGAGAACGGCAACAAGAACGGACGCCCTTTCGGGGCGTCCGTTTCTTGTGCCCGTCAAACGCAGCCCCGCAACAGGGCAGTCCCTCCCTTTTCATTTGCGTGGACGCAAACCATCGCCACACAAATTCGCAGACTCAAAGCTGTTTTCGGACGGAAACTCCGCAACAGGGCAGTCCCTCCCTCAAAACGCCGCCCCGACGCTCCCACCCTTGACACGTCCGTCTCCTTTTTGTGTTGTCACTCCCCCTCGACGACCCGTCTCCCTCCCTCCTTTCCCTCCCTCCCGCTCGACGACCCGTCTCCCTCTCCCTCCTTTCCCTCCCTCTCTCACGCAAAATTTTTTTCGCGGACGTAAAGTGTTGCTCTGCGGCGCGGGGTAAAGTATAATCTTGTCGGAGGACTGTCCCGAGGGACGGGTCGGACGGTATGCAATTTCTCACAACGGCTCTCAGCGTGCTCATCCTCATCGCGATGGCGGTGCCGGGCTATCTGCTCATCAAGACGAAGATGTTGCCCGAAAAAGCCATAACCTATCTTTCCGTGCTGTTGCTTTATGTCAGTCAGCCCTTTTTGTCCATCCGCTCCTTCCTCGAAGTCAGCTACACCCCTCGGCTCGCCGTCAATCTCGCGATAGTCTTCGGCGTGTCCATGCTTGCGCAAGGGGTGATATTCGGTGTGATGTGGCTCATCCTCCGCCGCAGGTTCGACGACCCCGAGTCCACCGCCGCGCTCATCCGCGACGGGTTCATAGGAGGGGATTCCTTCACCCGCGAGCCCGCCCTCAACGCCGCGATAAAAAGGTCCGTCGCGGGCAGGGCAAACCGTGCCATGGTGCTCGCCTCCGCTTTCGGCAACGTGGGGTTCTTCGGCGTGCCCGTGCTCCAATTCCTCTTCCCCGAGGCGCACGAAGCCATAGCGTATTCCGCCGTGTTCATCGTCTCACTCAACCTGATGAGCTGGACGGTGGGCTCATATGTGCTCACGGGGGACAAAAAACACGTCAGCCTGAAACGCGCTCTCATCAATCCGCAGACGGTCACCCTCGTCATCTCCCTCCCTCTCTTTTTCGCGGGAGTGAGCGCGGGGGACCTCCCTGACGCCGTCAACACCGTCATCGGCTACCTCGCGGATATGACCGCGCCCCTTTGTATGCTCATCCTCGGGATGCGCTTCGCGCTCGCGCCCCTTGTAGAGCTCTTCACGGACGCGAGGGTGTACATCTCTGCGGTGGTCAAGACTCTGGTCTTCCCCCTCCTTGTCTATCTCGTCCTCCTGCCTTTTCGGATGGACGATATGCTCCGCGTGGCGCTGGTGCTCCTCTCGGGTATGCCCGCCGCCACCATCAACCTCAACCTCGCCGAACTGTACGGCGCGGATCAGAAGTCGGCGGCAAATTCCATCCTGGTGTCCACGGTGCTGAGCATCCTCACCATCCCCCTCCTCATGCTGTTGTTCTGACAAAGTGTTGAAATTTGGCGGGCGGCTTGGTATAATGATATAATGTAGGAAATCGGAGGTGAAATATGGGTTTCATCAAAAAAAATCTGCTCAAAGTCATCGCCTGGACGGAGACGGACACCGACACCATAGTCTACAAGTTCCCCGTCCCGGATCGCTATGAGATAATGAAAGGCTCCCAGCTCGTGGTCAGGGAATCTCAGGCAGCCATCTTCGTCACCGAAGGGCAGATCGCCGACGTGTTCACCGCGGGCACTTGGGAGCTCTCTCCCGACAACGTCCCCGTCCTCTCCAAGCTCGGCGCGTGGAAGTACGGCTGGGATATGCCCAAAAAGTCGGATATATATTACGTCAGTCTGAAACAGTTCATCGGCATGAAATGGGGCACTGCGAATCCCATCATGATGAGGGATAAGGACTTCGGCATGATCCGCATCATGGGACACGGCGAGTACAGCTTCCACGTCTGCGATCCCGCGCTGTTCATGCGCGAGTGCTTCGGCACGATACATTCCTTCAAGACGGACGACATCTCGGACTATCTGCGCAGTATGGTGCTTGCCGAACTCACCGATCTTCTCGGCGAGTGCCAGATCCCCGCGCTGGATCTTGCGGCAAATTATCTCGAGCTCGGCGACACCGCGCGCGACCACGCGTCGGCGCGCTTCGGCAAGCTGGGGCTTGCGGTGGATCAGATCGTCATCCGCAATTTCAAGCTCCCCGAAGCCGTGGAAAAGGCGATGGACAAGCGCACCACCCTCGGAGTGTTTGACGGCAAGATGTCCGAATACGCGCAGTACGAGTCCGTGCAGGCGATGAGGGATTCCGCACGCAATCCCAGCGCGGGCGGCGCGTTCGCGTCCATGGGCATGGGGCTCGGTCTGGGCGCGCGCATGGCTGACAAGTTCGGAGCGGGTCTGGACGCCGCCGAAAAGAGCGAAGCCTCCGTGAAGTGCGCCAAATGCGGCGCAAAGATGTCTCCTTCGGCAAAATTCTGTCCCGAGTGCGGCGCAAGAGCCGTCCCGGAGGGGAGCGCGGTGTGTCCCAAATGCGGCAAGCCCGTCTCTGCAAAGGCGAAGTTCTGCCCCGAGTGCGGCGCGAGCCTTGCGGCAAAGTGCCCTAAGTGCGGCGTGGATGTGAAAGCGGGCGCCAAATTCTGTCCCGAGTGCGGAGCTAAGATAAAATAATGGCGGAAAACAGCGGCGTCTCTGTGATAAAGTGCCTCGGGTGCGGCGCGGATATGGTGTTCGACCCCGCGTCGGGCGAGCTCGTCTGCGAGTACTGCGGCGGCACCAGAAGCGTGGAAAAACGCGTCACCTTTCCCCGCGACTTCCTCTTGGAAAGAGAGGACGGCGATGTGGATGAGGGCGGTACGGAGTACGAGTGCCCCAACTGCGGCGGCAAGGTGGTGCTGGAAAACTTCGCCACCACGGAGGAGTGCCCCTATTGCGGCGCGACCAACATCGTCAAAAAGGAGAGGTTGAAGGGCTTGAAGCCGGACAGCATCCTGCCCTTTGCCGTCACCCGTGACAGCGCGTTCGTCAGCGGGAAAAAGTGGCTCAAAAGGAAGATATTCGCCCCCACCAAACTCAAAAAGAATTTCAGGGTGGAGCAGTTCAAGGGGATATACGAGCCCAACTTCGTCTTTGCGTCGGACACTTTCTCCACCTATGACGGGAGACTGGGCGAGGACTACTACGTCACCGTGAAACGGGGCAAAAACACCTACACCGAGGTGCGCACAAGGTGGTTCAACATCTCGGGCACCTACGGGAAGGGATACAACGATATAGTCGTGGAGGCGAGCGCCAACCTCGACCAGAAACAGATGGAGTCCCTCCTGCCGTATGACCTCGGCTCCGCCGAGCAATATAAGAGGGAGTATCTTGCGGGCTTCGCCGCCGAACGCTACGACTCCTCGTTGGACGATTCCTTCGGCACGGCAAAGGGAATGATGGACGATGACATCCGCCGCTCCGTACTGGCGCAGTATCACTATGACAGGGTGGGATATCTCAACATCACCACCCAATACAGCAATATCAAGTTCAACTACACCCTCCTCCCCGTGTGGGTGTGCGGCTACAAGTTCCGTGAAAAGCTATGGTCCTTTTTGGTCAACGGCAGGACGGGAAAAGCCGCGGGCAAAGCGCCCGTCAGCATCCCCAAAGCCCTTTGCACCGCGATCGCGGCGGCGGGGCTCATCGCTTTGTTGGCGTGGCTCATCGTGACTTATGTCGCGTAAAACGGGGTTTACAATGCAAAAATATGTCGCATAACGTCCGGTTTTGGCGTTATGACACAGGAGGTAATATATGATAACCAAGGATATGCTCATCATCGACGCGCTCAAAGAAGGGGACGCGGACAAGATCGCCGCCGTGCTTCAGGAAAGCGGTATGCACTGCCTGCATTGTATGCTCGCCCACGGCGAGACCATAGAAGAAGCCGCCGCCGTCCACGGCATCGATGTCGAAGAGCTCGTGAAAAAGCTCAACGCCGTTTTGTGAGGTGACTATGCAGGGCTCAGACATCGCGGCGATCTCAGCCAGGCTCAAAGAGCTCCGCACTTTCTCCGATTTCTCCACGGCGGAAGTCGCCGAGCGGCTCGGCATAGACGAGGAGGAGTACGTCGCCTACGAGACGGGCAGGGAGGAGATACCCATCAATCTCATCTATAAGTTCGCCTCCATCATGGACACCGAGGCGGCGTATGTCATGAGCGGCGTCCTGCCCTCCAAGGAGAAGGTCAACGTCGTCTATGACGGCAAGGGTATGTCCGTCAAGCGTTACGAGGGGTATTCCTTCACCTCTCTCGGCGGTGACTTCCGCAAAAAGACGATGAATCCCATGCTCGTCACCATCGCGCCTACCGACACTCCCGAGCTCGTCGTGCACGGCGGGCAGGAGTTCAATTTCGTGCTGGAAGGGGAGCTCAGAGTCATCGTGGACGACAAGGAGTACTTCCTGCGCGCGGGGGACAGCATCTATTTCGATCCCTCCTATCCGCACGCACAGCTCGCAATGGGCGGGAAGGCGGCAAAGTTCCTCACCGTCATCAACGAGTGACTCTCTCGCAAGACAGTCTGCCGCCGTCCTTTCGGGCGGCGGTTTTTTCTTTTTTTCGCTTTCGGTTGCCTCTCGGGAGAGGGGTTGATATAATCGGTGTGACGCGCTCCGCTTTTTGTCGCCAGCGTCCTCGGAGGAGGATATGTATTCCCTGTTGCTCGCGCTCATATATCTCGCTTTCATAAGCCTCGGGCTCCCCGATTCCCTTTTGGGGGCGGGCTGGCCCGTCATGCACCTCGACCTCGGGGTGGAAGTGTCGTATATGGGCATAGTCACAATGGTCATCTCGGGAGGCACCATAGTGTCCAGTCTGCTCTCTGACAGACTGACAAGAAAATTCGGCGCGCGTTGGGTCACCGTGGTGAGCGTGTTCCTCACGGCGGCGGCGCTGTTCGGATTCTCTTTTTCGGACAGATTCTGGATGCTCATCCTCTTCTCGATCCCGTACGGGCTCGGCGCGGGGGCGATAGACGCCGCCCTCAACAACTACATCGCCTTGCATTATTCCGCCCGCCACATGAGCTGGTTGCATTGCTTCTGGGGAGTGGGCACCATCGTCAGTCCCTTCATCATGAGCTATGCGCTCACATCCTCCACCTGGAACGACGGCTACCGCATAGTGGGGTATATACAGCTCGGCATAGGCACGCTCCTCCTCGCCACGCTCTCGGTGTGGAAGATCAACAAGACCCCGGAGGCGCAGTCCCAAAAGAGTCTCGGACTCATCGGCGCGGTGAAGATAAAGGGTGTGCCTTTGATACTTCTGGGCTTTTTTGCCTATTGCGCGGCGGAGGCGACGTCCATGCAGTGGGCGAGCACCTATTTCGTCGAGGTCAGACAGATCTCCGAGGCGCAGGCGGCTCAGCTGGCGTCGCTGTTTTATATCGGCATCACGGCGGGACGCTTCGTCAGCGGGTTCCTCTCGGGGAAGCTCGGGGACAGGCGTATGATAGTGATAGGCGCCTGCATCCTCACCTGCGGCATAGTGCTCCTCTTCATCCCCGCGGACGTCGAAGTGGCGATAGCGGGCTTTATCGTGATAGGGCTGGGGTGCGCGCCGATTTATCCCAGCATCATACATTCCACCCCTGCCAACTTCGGCGCGGAAAATTCGGGCGCGATAATAGGCATACAGATGGCGAGCGCGTATGTCGGTTCCACCTTCATCCCTCCGCTCTTCGGACTTATCGCAAACAGGCTGGGGTTCAACATCCTGCCCGTATACCTCCTCATCTTCGTGGCGCTCATGATCGCGATGACGGAACTCACTTTCGCTGTCACGAAAAAGGCGAGAAGGAGCGTAGCCCCGCAGGAGTGAACCGCTTCGCATCCCCTCATGCCAGACAGGAATAATACGAACCAGCCTCGGAGCAATTCTTTTCGGCGCTTTTGCACAGCCGAACCTTGCCAATATGTATACTATTGCCTGCGCCATGTCGCCGCAAGGCAAAGTTCGCGACACCTTGCATATATGCAAGGTGCCCGCATCAAAGCCTGCGGCTCCTTTCCCCCACAAATCGTGCTCGCTTTAACCTCGTCAAAAAACTCTCGGCGAGGCTCCCGCGCTGCGCCGCTTTGCGGGGACCCCGAAGCAAAATCATCCGAAAATCTCTTGCTCTGAGGTGCGAGCAGTTCCGCGCCAACCGATTTTTGGCTGAGCAATTTCGGGGTCCCCGAGTGAAAATCTATGATTTTCAGTTGGGGTAAAAGTCGCCGTAGCTAATACTTGACTGTATTAGCAAGGCGAATGACGCGGTTCAGGCGGAAATCGGCGGCGCTGAACCTGGTTCGTATTATTCCTGCCTGGCATACACCGAGCTCCCGCGAGTTTTCTTTCATGCGGATGAGCCCGTTTTAAGTTTTTCGGACGTGGTTTTTATGCCGGACCGGCATACCGAAATCGGTTCGTACCGTTTCGGTCCGTGATGCCGATATGACATCCCGCAAAATGCGTTTCATGTTGTCGGGATGGGAAGTCGCTCACATCACGCGGCAGAGCGCGCACGCCGTCACCATCCCGCAAAAAGAGGAAAAGAGAGAGACGGGTATCGCATAACGTAGGGTTTTAACCTTACATTTTGTGAAATAAACCGCCGATACGTAAAATATCGTCTCAGACGCGCCCGCTATCGTCGCCGCGCATCTTGCGATGTAGGAGTCCACTCCGTAGGTGTTGATGATATCCTCCAAAAGAGCTATCGCGCCGTTGCCCGAGAGGGGGACGAGCAGGACGAGTTCCGCGATCTCGGGGGGTATGCCCAGATACTTCATGGGGTGAGAGAGCCAGCCCGAGACTATCGCGGCGAGCCCGCTCGCGCGAAAGAGTTCTATCGCGATGAAGATGACGGCGATGTAGGGGAAGATGTTGCGGACGAGCGTGAGGCTGTCCCGCGCGCCGTCCAGGAAACAGTCGTAGACGTTCACCTTTTTCACGAGGGCGTACACCATGGCGCCGACGAGTATCACGGGGAGGAGATAGGCTGTCATTTCCCTCTCTTTTCCTTTTGGGCGGAGGCAGAGGCGCACACCTTTGCAAGTATCATGCCTATCCCCGTCGCGCAGGATGTGGCGATGAGGGTGGGAAGGAATACGGACGCGGCGTTCGCGCTCCCCGCCGCGGCGCGCAGAGCTATGACGGTGGCGGGGATTATCTGTATGGAGGTGGCGTTGATGACGAGGAGCATGAGCATATTGTCCGTGGCTTTTCCCTCCTCGCGGCACATGGACGCCATGGCTTCTATGGCGGCGGGAGTGGTCGCGCCACCCATTCCCAGCATATTGGAGGCGAGATTGACCGAAATGTGGTCGTAGCTCCTTTCGCTCTCTCCCTTGAATATGCGGCGTATGACTGGGCGGAGGGCGCGGGAAAGTTTGCGATCCAGCCCCGTAGCCTCCGCCATTTTGAGGACGGAGAGCCATACGGCGTATATCGCGGTGAGTTTGAGCGCGAGCACGACGGCGTCGGTCACCCCCGATATCATGGAGGGAAGAGCGGCTGTGGGCGCGGCAAAGGTCATGAACACCAGCGAGAGCAGGGTGAGGGCGACGAAAACTATGTTCATGCTACATTCTATTTCGCGCGCGGAGGGCATATGCGCAGGCACGGGCGCGTATTTTCGTTTACAAAAGCGGATATAAGTTGTATAATTATCCAAATCCGAAAAGACTCACTCCCGAGAGGAGGAAATATGGCAGAAAAATATTATATCACTACGGCGATAACCTACACCTCCGGCAAGCCGCACATAGGCAACACCTACGAGATAGTGCTTGCCGATTTTCTTGCGCGGTTCAGGCGCGCGCAGGGCTACGACGTCCGCTTCCAGACGGGCACGGACGAGCACGGCGAAAAGGTGGAACTGAAAGCCGCCGCCGCAGGCGTCACTCCCAAAGCGTTCGTGGACGGAGTTGCGGGCGAGGTCAAAAGGATATGGGACCTCATGGGGTCGTCCTATGACAAATTCATCCGCACCACGGACCCCGATCACGTCAGCGAGGTGCAGAAGATTTTCCAAAAACTCCTGGATCAGGGGGATATCTACAAAGGGTCGTATAAGGGACTGTATTGCACTCCCTGCGAGTCCTTCTGGACTGAGAGCCAGCTTGTGGACGGCAAGTGCCCCGACTGCGGCAGAGAGGTCACCGTCGCCGAGGAGGAGGCATACTTCTTCCGCATGAGCAAGTATGCCGACAGGCTGATGAAGTATTACGAGGAACACCCCGATTTCATCCTGCCCGTGTCCCGCCGCAACGAGATGGTCAACAATTTTCTGAAACCCGGCTTGCAGGATCTTTGCGTGTCGCGTTCCTCTTTCAGCTGGGGCATCCCGGTGAAGTCCGATCCCAAGCACGTTGTATACGTGTGGCTGGACGCGCTCACCAACTACATCACGGGGCTGGGATATGACTGCGAGGGCAAGAGCGTGCCCGAGAATATGAGATATTGGCCCGCCGACGTGCACGTCATAGGCAAGGACATCGTGCGCTTCCACACCATATACTGGCCCATCTTCCTGATGGCGCTGGGAGTCCCCCTTCCCAAGCACGTCTACGGACATCCGTGGCTGTTGCAGGACGGCGGCAAGATGTCCAAATCCAAGGGCAACGTGCTCTATGCCGACGACCTTGCCGAAGTGTTCGGCGTAGACGCTCTGAGATATTATCTGCTTTCCGCCATGCCCTACGACAACGACGGGCTCATAAGCTGGGAGATGGTGTGCGACACCGTCAACAGCGAGCTTGCCAACGTGTACGGCAACCTCGTCAACCGCACCGTCGCCATGTCCAACAAGTATTTCGGCGGCGTGGTGGAGAACAGGGGCGCGTCCGAGCCCGTGGATGAGGAACTCAAAGCCGTGGTCACGGGCGCGTACTCCAAGGTCGCAAAGCTCGTGGACGCTTTCCGCGTGGCGGACGCCGTGAGCGAGATAATGACCGTGTTCCGCAGAGCCAACAAATATATCGACGAGACCGCGCCCTGGGTGCTCGCGCGCGACGCGTCCGCACAGGACAGGCTCGCCACCGTGCTTTATAACCTCACCGAGAGCATCATCATCGGTTCCAGTATGCTGGCGTGCTGTATGCCCGAGGCTGCAAAGGCGGCGGTGAAGGAGTGCGGGGCAGAGCTCCGTCCCTTCGACAGGCTGGGAGAGTTCGGGCTACTCCCGAACGGCACCCGCGTCGCAGAAAGACCGGAGATACTTTTCAAGAGACTGGACGCCACCGAAGTGGTGGAAAAGGCGGAAAAAATGTACGAAGAAAGAAAGGCGGCTCTCTCTCCCGAGAGCGTGAAAGCGACCGAGCCCGCAAAGGCGGACGTCAAGGAAGAAAAAAAGGAGGGCGGAGCCCCCGAGGGCACCGTCTCGATGATAGACATCGCGCAGTTCAAGACGGTATCCCTGCGCGTGGGGCACATCCTCACCGCCGAAAAGGTGGAAAAAACGGACAAGCTCCTCAAATTCACGGTGGATCTCGGCGAGGAGAAGCGCACCATAGTGAGCGGCATCGCGAAATATTACTCTCCCGAGGAGATGGTGGGCAAACAGGTGGTCGTGGTCGCCAACCTCAAACCCGCCAAACTGCGCGGCATCGAGAGTCAGGGTATGCTCCTTTGCGCGGTGTCCGCCGACGGCGACGTCGTCCTCGTCTCTCCCGAAAAGAGAGTGCCCGCGGGAAGCGAGGTCTGCTGATGCTCATAGACAGCCATTGTCATCTCACGGACGAGAGGATAGCCCCCGTAGCGGAGGAGGTGATAGCCTCCATGTCCTCGGACGGGCTCTCCGACCTCGTCACCGTCGGGTATGACAGGGAGTCCTCCCTCGGCGGTCTCGCGCTCGCAAAAGAGCATCCGCACGTCTGGTGCACCCTCGGGGTGCATCCCCACGACGCGGACAAGCTCGACGACGAGACGCTGGCGGAGTTTCGCGCTCTTGCGGCGGACCCCAAGGTGGTGGGCATCGGCGAGATAGGGCTGGACTATTTTTACGACCTATCCCCCCGCGAGGTGCAGAAAGATGCCTTTTTCAGACAGATCGCGCTCGCGGAGGAATGCGGGCTCCCCGTGTGCCTCCATGTGAGGGACGCCTACGGGGATTGCCTCGAAGCGCTGAAAGAGTGCGAGCCCATGCTGAAAAACGGCGTGCTGTTGCATTGCTATTCGGGGTCTCGCGAGATGGTGAGGGAATTCTCCCGCCTGGACGCGTACTTCGCATTCGGCGGAGCGATCACATTCAAAAACGCGAAAAAGAATGTTGAAGCCCTCGCCGCCGTCCCCCGCGACAGATTGTTGTTGGAGACGGATTGTCCGTATATGGCTCCCGTTCCTTACCGCGGGAAGACCAACTTCCCCAAGTACGTAGCTCTTGTTCGCGACAAGGCGGCGGAGGTGACGGGCATGAGCGCCGAGGAAGTGGAAAGGATCACCGCTGAAAACACAAAAAGACTGTTCAAAAGGATGAAATGAGCGTGTAAAAGCGCTTTTATGTTGTATATCATGCAAAACTGCGTTTACGAATTCGGGAAAAGCATCTACATCAATCTCACCAACGAGTGCTCCAACTCCTGCGATTTCTGCATCCGCAATTTCAAAGAGGGCGTGGGCGGGAGCGAGCTCTGGTTGGATCACGAGCCCTCCGCCGCAGAGGTGGAAGCGGAGCTCGAAAAGAGGGATCTCGCCTCCTATGACGGCGCGGTGTTCTGCGGGTTCGGGGAGCCCACCTGCGCATTTGACAGATTGCTGGAAGTGGCGGCTTGGCTCAAAGCGCGCGGCGTCTCCACCCGCCTCAACACCAACGGACAGGCAAATCTCATCTGCGGCACCACGGACGCGGCAGAAAGGCTCGCCCCCGTCATGGACAGCGTCTCCGTCTCCCTCAACGCCTCTTCGGCGGAAAAGTATCAGGCGACCTGTCACAGCCGTTTCGGCGAGAAGGGATACGCCGCCATGCTGGATTTCGTGCGGGATTGCGTGCGCGCGGGGATAGACACCACCGTCTCCGTCGTAGACCTCATCGGGGAGAAAGAAGTGGAGGAGTGCGGCAGGATCGCCGCAAGCCTGGGCGCGAAGTACCGCGTGCGCCCCGCGATAGAGGCGGATTCCGACTATTGACCCGAAGAAAGGATAAAAGCAGAAGTTCGACTTGTGGTTTTGTCGAGCCCCTGCTTTCATCTTGCGGATGAGATCCGCTCATCTTTTGTACTTCGACTGCGTTTGTCTTCGGTACGCTCTTAATTTGCGCGGATCCCCGCTCTCCATACGGCGTACGAGGAGGGAATTTATGGAAAACATCGTCGTTTCCGACATTCTGAGACAAAAGGAGTTCCGCTTCAACAAGGCGTTGGGGCAGAATTTCATTTTCGACAGCAACCTTCTCGACGCGATCGTCGCCGACAGCGGCGTGACAGGCTTTGATACGGTCGTGGAGATAGGCACAGGCGCGGGCACTCTCACCGCGCGCCTTGCCGAAAGGGCGGGGAAAGTGTTTTCCTTCGAGGTGGACGAGAGGCTCAAAGAGGTGCTCGATCTCACCCTGCGGGGCAGAGAGAACGTCGAGGTCGTCTTCCGCGACGTGATGAAGATGTCCGACGCCGAGTTCCGCGCCGTTATCGGGGAGGGGAGCTTCAAGGTGGTGGCGAATCTGCCTTACTATATCACCACTCCGCTCATAATGCGCTTCATCGAGAGCGGGCTCGCGCCCGACTCCCTCACCGTCATGGTGCAGAAGGAGGTCGCAGACAGACTGCGCGCACGTTGCGGAACGGCGGATTATTCTGCCGTCACGCTCGCCGTGGAGATGTTCGGCGACGCGACGGTCACCCGCACGGTGGACAGGCATATGTTCCGTCCCGCTCCGAATGTGGACAGCGCGGTGGTCAGGATAGACCGCGTCCCCGAAAGGGTGGCGGAAGGGGAGGTAAAGGCGGTGAAACGCGCGGTGCGCGCCGCGTTCGCGATGCGCCGCAAGACGCTTGCCAACAATCTGTCCTCGGCGTACGGCATCCCCAAGGCAGAAGCCTCCGAGATCGTCGCTTCCTGCGGATTCTCAGCCGACGTCAGAGGGGAAAGACTCACTCTCGACGATTTCATACGCCTCTCCCGCGCGCTCCCGCGCTGAAAACGCCCCGCGCTCCTGCGGGGATGCGCGATGAGCTCTGTCCCTTGCCCGTATGTCGTCAAGCGGCCCCGACAGGGGCTCCGCCCCTTGACCCCGCGATGAGCGTCATGCCCATCGCTTCCGGATCTTAATGTGATGACGCGCCGAAGACTGCGGTTCCATCCGCCGCCTTCGGCGCGTTGCGGTTAAAGCAAAAGGTACTGTAATTTAAATTAGCTTAAATACGGCGGATCGTCCGTACGGGGCGCGTTTGAGGGAGATAACGCCCGAGACAACTACGAAACGTCCCTACTCACTTTACGCACTTTCCGTCCGTTGCGGATTGATATATCATCCAAAACCCCTCCCCCTCGGGATGCGCGTTTTCCAATGGGAGCCATACGCACGCGTCCGCTATCTCGCGAGGCGGCGGGACGTTGCCCCTCCCGGGCACGCCGTAACACACGAAGATGGGGGTGGAGAGGTCAAAGAGCACGCCGACAACATAATAGTCCCCGTCCTCGGCGTCCACGCGCACCCACTCTGAGTTCGGGACCAGCGCGTTGAGCCTGCGCTCTGCGGGATAGCGCACGAACAGCTCGTCTATCTGAGGCTTTATCGCCTGATAAAAATTGGTGCCGTCGTAGCGCGCGCCCTTTCCGCCGAGAGGGGTCCCTCCCTGCGGCGCGAACGGAGCTTCCCGAGGGGAGGAGAAGGCTCTCGCTTCCCGAGGTGCGCTTTTCGTATCCTCGCGTTTCGGCGGGTCATCGACGCCCGTCATTTCTTCCTCCCTCCCTTTTGTCTCCTCTTTGTCCGACTCCGACTCGCGGGGGCGCTTGTCGGCGTCCTCCTCCTTTTCGGCGGATCGCCGCAGGTCGGAGACATCTGGAGGTGCGTCTTGTTTTTTTCCTTGTCCGTCAGAAAGGGCGGAGCGTTCGGCACCCGCCTTTGCGGCGCGGGCTTTTTCCCTCTTCCAAAATTCCACCCGCCCTTCAAGCTGCCGTCTGTCCGCGCGTCCGCCCGAGCTCCCTACCAGGGTTTTTCCTTGCGTGGTCAAAAGGCAACAAATGCTGTCTTTTGCGCATAACTGCACTTCAAATGACGTTTTGGGCGCCAAAACATCCACTTCTGCCACGTCATCCGCGATGAGATATAGTTTCGCTTCCTTCCCAGCCGCGTCCAGACGGCACTCTCCCTTGACCTTGTTGAGCCCGTCGAAACTGCCGTACAGCTTGACGAGCCCCGTGCTCCCGCTCCCGCTCAGCACCACGATACGTTTTTCAAAAGCCACTCCGACACCTCGTTGAACATATTCTTTTCCATCATATGAAGGGCGGGACGAGGTTATGAGAGGGCGCACTTTAACGAATTAAATTGTTAAAGAAATTCCCTCAAAACGCTTTACATCGTTAAAGTGCCTATGTATAATTACGGTATGCCGAACGGGACGGAACTTGTCTGTCCGACCCGCCGCGCGGGGCTCGCGCGGACGCCGCGAGGCGTCGGGAGAGCTTTTCGGCATCAAAAGGAGATATCATGACGATGAAACTGTTCGAGGTGTTGTCCCGTATCGGGTCCGAGGAGGATCTCAAAGCGTTCTTCGAGGATCTTTGCACCTATGCCGAGATAGAGAAGATGGAACAGCGCGTGGAGTGCGCTCAGCTCCTTCTCGGCGGCGACACATACAACCGCATCATAGAAAAGACGGACATTTCCTCCGCCACGCTTTCCCGCGTGTCCCGCTGTCTGAGGCACGGGAGCGGCGGTTACAGCAGGGTGCTCAAAGGGATAGTCGAGGAGGCGGGAGGTGAAAAGGATGTTGATTGACACCCGTTCTCTTCCAAAGGACGAGCGCACCTATCTCGAATTGGGCGCGCTTTACGAAAAGCAGGGGTACGCTCTTTACAAGATGAAAAAATTCGAGGAGTACTCCCTTTATCTCGACAACAGGAATTTTCTCGGCAGCGAGTCCGTCCTGACCTTTCAGGGGTTCGGCGGGAAGCTCATGGCATTGAAACCGGACGTGACCCTGAGCATAGTGAAAAACGCGCGCGTCCCCGAGAAAGGCTGTCTCAAACTGTATTACCGCGAGAGCGTGTACCGAACGGAAAGAGGTGGCACGGATTTCAAAGAGATAAACCAGATGGGGCTGGAATGTATAGGCGCGCTCACCGAGGAGGACGTGCGCGGGATATGCGCGCTCGCGGCGGAGTCCCTTTCGGTGATAGACGAAGATTTCATCTTCGCGGTGTCGCACATGGGCTATCTTTCCGCGCTGTTGGACGAGTGCGGCGTCGCGGACGAAAAAAACAGGCGCGCGGTGATAGAATGCCTTCGCGCACGAAACGCTCATGATCTTCCCGCCGTCGCGGGAGAGGGCGCGGACACCGACACGCTTGCGCGGGTGATAGGCACCGACACCGATTTTTCCTCCGCTCTCGCCGTCGTCATCTCCCTCGCGAAGGGGGAGGGGACAAGAGCTGCGGCAGAGGAACTGGTCGCGCTTTACGAGAGTTTTGCCTCCACTCCCTATCGCGGCAGGATAAGGCTCGATCTCAGCATCGTCAACGATGTGGACTACTACAACGGGATGATATTCCAGGGCTATGTGTCCCGCGTGCCCAAGATGATACTCTCGGGCGGCAGATACGACGGTCTGCTTTCCAGGATAGGCAGGGAGCAGGGCGCGATGGGCTTCGCCCTGAACCTCGGGGAACTCAATGCGTTCTATCCCGTAAAAAGGGAGGAGAGGATATGATAAGCATAGCTCTTCCGAAAGGCAGACTCGGGAACAAGGCGTACAAGATACTCGAAGAATGCGGCTACACCGCGGGCGAGCTCGCGGAGGAGAGCAGGAAGCTCGTGTTCGAAAACGAGGCGTGCGGGGTGAGATATTTCTTGGTCAAGCCCTCCGACGTCGCGATATACGTCGAATACGGCGCGGCGGACATCGGCGTGGTGGGCAAGGACGTCCTCCTCGAAAGCGGCGCGGACGTATACGAGCTCCTCGACCTCGGCATAGGCAGATGCCGTATGTGTGTGGCGGCAAGGGAGGATTACGTCGAAGATACGGGCAGAGCGACCGTCGTCGCCACCAAATTCCCCCGCGTCGCGCGCAAATATTTCATGGATACCAACCGCGAGATAGAAGTCATCAAACTGTACGGTTCCATAGAGCTCGCGCCCATCCTCGGGATGTCCGACGTCATCGTGGACCTCGTGGAAACGGGCACCACTCTGAAAGAAAACAGACTCAAAGTGACAGAGGAGATATTCCCCGTCAGCGCCCGCCTCATCGCAAACAAGGCGGCTTACAAATTCAAAGAGAGCGAGATGCGCGAGATCGTGCGCAGGATGAAAGAGGTGACCGCAAAATGAAGATATACAGATCCTCCGAGCTCAAAGAGGGCGAATTGCTCAACCGCAGGATAGACGATTACGCCGAATACGAGCCCGCGGTAAAAGAGATAATCGCAAGAGTGCGCCAAGAAGGAGACGCCGCGCTCAGATATTACGCGGAAAAGTTCGACGGCGGAGCTCCCGAAAGGTTCGAGCTCTCAAAAGAGGAGAAAAGGGCGGCTGTCGCGCGGGTCTCGGAGGAGTATAAAGCCATGCTCCGAAGAGCGGCGGCGAACATCCGCGAGTTCCACGAAAGGCAGAAGAGGGATGGGTTTTGCTACACCCGTCCCGACGGCACCGTGCTCGGGCAGAAGATCACCCCGATAGAGAGGGTGGGCATCTACGTCCCCGGCGGCACGGCGAGCTATCCCAGCACCGTTTTGATGAACGCCATCCCCGCGAAGGTCGCGGGAGTCAAAGAGATAGTCATGACGACGCCCTCCTCGCGGGGCGGCGGGATACGCGACGAGATAGTGGCGGCGGCGGAGATCGCGGGCGTGGACCGCATCTTCCTCGCGGGCGGCGCGGGAGCCGTGGCGGCGCTCGCGTTCGGCACAGAGAGCTTCCCCCGAGTGGACAAGATCACGGGCCCCGGCAACATCTACGTAGCCCTCGCCAAAAAGCTGGTGTTCGGCACCGTGGGCATAGATATGGTGGCAGGTCCCAGCGAGATACTCGTCCTCGCCGACGAAAGCGCGGACGCGGGCAGAGTGGCTGCCGACCTCCTCTCGCAAGCTGAGCACGACCGTCTTGCAAGCGCGGTTCTTGTCACCACCGACGAAAGTTTGGCGCGCGAGGTCTCAAAGCGTGTGGAGGAGAAACTTTCCCTTCTCCCGAGAGAGGAGATAGCGCGCGCGTCCATCGAGAACAACGGCAAGATCATCCTCGCCGACAGCCTCGCCGACGCGGTCAGGGCAAGCAACGAGATCGCGCCCGAACACCTCGAACTTTATGTCAAAGAGCCCTTCGAACTGTTGGAGAAAATCACCGCCGCAGGTTCGATATTCCTGGGCGGGAACACTCCCGAAGCCGCGGGGGACTATGTAGCGGGTCCCAACCACACCCTACCCACGAGCGGGAGCGCGAGATTTTCCTCCCCCCTTTCCGTGGACGATTTCGTGAAGAAGTCCTCCTATCTTTGCTATACCGAAGAGGGCTTCAAAAACGCAATAAACGATATAGTCATGTTTGCCGAGAGCGAGGGGCTCACCGCCCATGCGCGCTCGGCGGAGGAGAGAAGAAGATGAGCAGATTCATGAGCTCGAGATACGCCTCCATGCTCCCTTACGTCCCGGGCGAACAGCCCCGCGACCGCAGGTATATCAAGCTCAACACCAACGAGTCTCCCTTTCCTCCTTCTCCCGCCGTCCTCGCCGCGCTGAAAGATGAAAACGCGCTCAGTCTCAACCTGTATTCCGATCCGACTGCGGACGCGCTCGTGCGCGCGATAGCGAAAAGATATACCTCCGCCTACGGCAATGGAGAAAAGGAGATAACTCCCGACATGGTGTTTGCGGGCAACGGGTCGGACGAGGTGCTGGCGTTCGCGTTTGCGGCGTTCGGCGAGAAGGGAGTCGCCTTTCCCGAGATAGGCTACGGGTTCTATCCCGTGTTTGCCGAGTTCTTTTCTCTGCCCGCCGTCACCCTCCCCATGCGGGCGGATCTAGGCGTGGACGTTTCGGCGTTCAAGGGGAGGAGGGAGACCATAGTCATCGCCAATCCTAACGCGCAAACGGGAGTTTATATCCCCGTTTCCGAGATAAAAACATTGCTTTCGGAAAACAAGGACAGGGTCGTCATAGTGGATGAGGCGTACTGCGATTTCGGCGGAGAGAGCGCAGTCCCCCTCGTTTGGGAATTTGAAAATCTGTTGGTGGTGCGCACCATGTCCAAGTCACGCCAGCTTGCGGGGGGACGCGTCGGTTACGCAATAGGCGATCCCGCGCTCATTTCGGACATCGAGAGGTTGAAGTTCGGGTTCAACCCTTACAACATCAGCAGGACGGATATGGCGGCAGGGGTCGCCGCGCTCTCGGACGAGGAATATTTTTCATTCACTACGGGCGAGGTGGCAAAGGAGCGCGAGAGGCTGAAAAAGAGCTTTTCCGAGCTCGGGTGCGAATTTCCCGATTCTCTTGCCAACTTCCTCCTCGTGAGGCATGAGGGCATAGGCGGCGAGGAGATGTATCTCGCCCTGAAAGAGAGGGGAGTGCTGGTGAGATATCTCGGCGGCAAGCTCTCGGGATATGTGCGCATAACGGTGGGATCCGCGCGTGAAAACGATGTGTTGCTCGCCGCCGTGAAGGATATCATAAAGGAGAGATCGCTATGAGGAAATCGCAAATTATGAGAAAAACTGCAGAGACGGACATCTCCCTTTCCCTGACCCTGGACGGCAAGGGGATGTACGACGTGAAGTCCGGGAGCGGATTTTTCGACCATATGTTGGAACAGCTCGCAAAGCACGGCGCGTTCGACCTCGCTCTCAGTTGCGACGGAGACGTGAACGTGGATTTCCACCATTCGGCAGAGGACGTCGGCATCTGCCTCGGCAAGGCTCTCTCGGAGGCGCTCGGCGACAAGCGGGGCATCTGCCGTTACGGCAGTTGCATATTGCCCATGGACGAGGCGTTGGTGCTCTGCGCTCTCGATCTCAGCGGCAGGGCGCACCTCAATTTCGACGTCGCGTTCCCTCCCGAATACAAGGTCGGCGACCTTGACACCGAACTCATCAAGGAATTTTTCGCCGCATTCGCGCGTTCGGCGGCAGCCACGGTGCATTTCAAGCTGTTGTACGGCGACAACGTGCACCATATCGCCGAGGCGGTGTTCAAGGCGTTCGGCAGAGCGCTCCGCGAGGCTTGCTCCGTGGACGCGGCGCGCGCGGACGTGCTTCCCAGCACAAAGGGGACATTATGATAGCGGTCGTGGATTACGGCGTGGGGAATCTGTTTTCCCTCACTGGCTCCCTGCGCTTCATAGGCGCCGAGACGACGGTGACCTCGGACGCGGGCAAACTCCGCGCCGCCGACGGGATAATATTGCCGGGCGTGGGCGCGTTCGCCGACGCACGCGCGAAACTCCGTGCTTCGGGGGCGGAATCCGTCATCCGCGACGAGGTGGCGAAGGGCAAACCCTTCCTCGGCATTTGTCTGGGGATGCAGATGCTTTTCGAGCGCAGTTACGAGTACGGCGTGCACGAGGGGTTGGGGCTCATCCCCGGCGAGGTGGTGCCTCTCAGACTCCCCGCAGGCATGAAGGTGCCGCACATGGGCTGGAACAGCCTGCACTTTTTGAAAAGCTCTCCTCTCTTTGAGGGCGTCTCGGAGGGGGAGTATGTCTATTACGTGCACTCCTATTACGCAACGGGGTGCGAAGAGGACACCGTCGCAGTCAGCGGATACGGCGTGACCGTGACGGGAGCGGTGGCTCGCGGCAATGTGTTCGGCACCCAGTTCCACCCCGAAAAGAGCGGTGAAACGGGGCTTAACATCCTGCGCGCGTTCAAGCGGATATCGGAGGGCGGACGATGAAGATATTCCCGGCGATAGACCTTCGCGGCGGCAGAGTGGTGCGGCTGACGGAGGGGGATTACGACAGGATGACGGTGTACGGCTCCGACCCCGTGGCGACCGCCTGCGGCTTTGCCGAAAGCGGCGTGAGTCAACTTCACGTCGTTGACCTTGACGGCGCTCTCGCGGGCGAAGCGGTGAACGCCGACGTCATCGAACGCATAGTGAAAGAGAGCGGGCTGGCAGTTCAGGTGGGCGGAGGCATACGCAACGAGGAGCGCATAGCGCGGTATCTGGATGTCGGCGCAAAACGGGTGATAATGGGCACTATTGCGGTGGATGATCCTGCGTTTGTGCTAAAAATGGTGCAAAAGTATGGCGACGCCATCGCCGTCGGAGTGGACGCAAAAGGGGGCAGAGTCGCCGTAAACGGCTGGAAGACGGTTACGGACAAGGACTCCTTTGAATTCTGCGAGTTCCTCCGCGACGCGGGAGTGGACTGCGTGGTGTATACCGACATCTCCCGCGACGGGACTTTGGGCGGCGCAAACATCTCTGCATATCGTACGCTGTCCGCGTTGGACGGGCTCAAAGTCATCGCTTCGGGCGGCGTGACGGGGGTGGAGGACGTGCGCGCTCTTTCCTCTCTCGGGTTGTACGGAGCGATAGTGGGCAAGGCGTTGTACGCCGGCGCGCTCACGTTGGATGCCGCGCTTGCGGCGGCAGAGGAGGGATCATGCTCGCAAAACGTGTGATACCCTGTCTCGACGTCAGGGACGGCAGAGTCGTCAAAGGCAGAAAATTCGTGGGATTGCAGGACGTTGCCGATCCCGTCGCGCTCGCGCGTTTTTATAATTCGGCGGGTGCGGACGAGCTGGTGTTTTACGACATCACCGCCTCCAACGAGGGCAGAAAGCTCTTTGCCGAGACCCTCACCGCCGTGGCGTCGGAGGTGTTCATCCCGTTGACGGTGGGCGGCGGCATAAACGAGCTTTCCGATTTCGAGCGCGTTCTGAAATGCGGGGCGGACAAGGTGAGCGTCAATTCCGGCGCGATCGCCGATCCCTCCCTCATCGGGCGTGCCGCCAAAAAGTACGGCGACCAGTGCGTGGTGCTCTCCATAGACGCAAAGCGCGTGAACGGCAGATTCGAGGTGTTCTCCAAAGGGGGGAGGGTGCCCACGGGCATCGACGCCGTGGAATGGGCTCGCCGCGGTCAGGAGGAGGGCGCGGGTGAGATAGTGCTCAACAGCATCGATACAGACGGCGTGAGAGGAGGCTTTGACATCGAGATGTTGCAAGCGGTCTGCGACGTCGTCGGCATCCCCGTCATCGCTTCGGGCGGCGCGGGGAAAGAGGAGGATTTCGTCACCCTGTTTCGGGAGATCCCGAGCGTGGACGCGGGTCTCGCGGCGGGGATATTCCACTACGGAGAAGTGGACATACATCACCTCAAACGCACGCTTGCGGCGGCGGGAGTCGCCGTGAGGCTTTGAGGAATATTGACAAAACGGGCACTTTATCGTGCACAAAACGGAGTTTTATATGCTTAATGCGGAAGATTTGAAATTCGATGCAAACGGTCTCATCCCCGCCGTGGTGGTGGATCATTACACCAAAGAGGTGCTCACTCTCGCCTATATGAACAAAGAGAGTCTTGCCATCACCCTTCAAAAGGGGCTCACCTGTTTTTACAGCCGCTCCCGCAAGGAGCTTTGGCTGAAAGGGGAGACCAGCGGCAATTTCCAGCACGTCGTTTCCGTCACCGCCGACTGCGACCGTGACGCGCTCGTCGTCGAGGTGATAAAGGACGGTCCTGCCTGCCACACCGGCGAGGAGAGTTGCTTCCATGCGCCGCTTTATGTTTCGGACACCCTCAAACAGTTTTCCTACGAGGGTCTCTACAAGCTCATCGCGGGCAGAAAGACCTCTCCCAAGGAGGGCTCCTACACCACCTATCTCTTTGACAAAGGCATCGACAAGATCCTGAAAAAAGTCGGCGAAGAGTGCACCGAAGTCATCGTCGCAGGCAAAGGCGGCAGTCGGGAGGAGACCGTCTTCGAGATCTCCGATCTCATCTATCATCTCACCGTCCTCATGGTCCATATGGGCATCACCCTCCAAGACGTTGCCAAAGAGCTGGAGAAGAGGCACGTGGTGGACACCAAGGTAAAACAAGAAACCATGCGCTGACGCCCGCTTCGGGGTGTGCCTGACTCCCACGTGAACTTATTCTGGGCGTGTTTGAACTCCACGTATACCCATTCGGAGTGGAGCTTGAACTTTGCGTCTCTCTTTCGGAGACGTGTTTGAACCCCACGTACACTTATTCGGAGTGTGCCTGATTCCCACGAACACTCTTTCGGAGTGGAGCCTGAACTTTACGTACATTTATTCGGAGACGGTCTCACGCGCCGCTCAGCCAAGCGTTCACAGGCGGCGTGCCGCCTCTTGAACGCCGCGGCGCGTATTCCTGAGTGCCGAGCAACGCCGTAAACCTAAAAAGACACGGGCTTTAACTTGCGAGCGCCGAATTCCTCCTCCCGTG
>CALVTS010000002.1 GCA_944363035.1 uncultured Clostridia bacterium | reverse complement strand
TTTTCGCTGGCAACAGCCTGAGTAAACCTTGCGCCATCAGGTTCGGTAGGCTTTCCCCCTGCGGAAACTCGTCGTCGCCGTACGAGGGGTTTCCCATTACTCCGCAAGATGCAGGGTCTCCCGCTGCACAACCGAATCGCCACTTAGAGCACACTATAATCCCCAAGCTGTCTCGTGAGAACAGTCTAGAAGATTTCCTTGGCAATTTTCGTCCGCCCTTATCTTTTTTTGCAGACAACATTTCGAGAGGCGATCGCCCGTCGGCGTCGGCCGGACGCGTCGGAGCGTGGTTCCTCTGTCCCTGAAGATCCACTCAAAGCAGGCTACACTGCACACAGCACTTGCGCACCGCATAGCAGGTTTAACCCCGGTCAGTAGGCGCGGCGCCCACCGATACGGGTCTCCGCGACAGTCGGGTCGAGTTTCGCATGCCGTTGCGAAGCGCCCGAAAGTCTTAACTCCCAGCAACAGCCCCGGTTTGGGCAACCAAAGCCATCACCAGAAACTTCATCGATATGCCCTTTAGCGATATTTTACCCCCGCCTTCGGGTCGGCGAAAACTGACTAGAATACTGCGCCAGCGAAATAATATTATACATCATAGGATAAAAAAGTCAACACTCCGAGACTTTTACAGCTTTGCTGTAAAAAACCTGACGTGCGCGGTAGACGTGTCGGCGGAGAAAGGCGCTTTTGATACGCCGCGCCACTCCTCCTCTCTTTGAATCAGCTGTCCAAAGTGACGCGCACTATCTTTTCCGTGAATTCGCGATATGCGTCCGACGCAAAGGAAGAGGCAAAATAATCCGAGACCCTCCTCTTCACCTCTTCAGGGAGCTCTCTTGCCCTTTTGAGGACTGAGGGAGTCATCGGAAGTTGCAACGCGGGCGTCAGCGTCGCGCCGCTCTGTATCGTTCCGAGGAGTTCTCCCGCCCCTCTCATCTCGAAGTCGCGCTCGGCGACCTTGCCGCCGTCGGAGCACTCGGCAATGGCTTTTAGACGGGCAAGAGCGCGCTCTCCCGTATGCGAAGCGTGCAGGAAACAGTAGGCTTTCTGCCCCTTTCTTCCCACTCTGCCCCTCAACTGATGCAGGGACGCCAACCCGAATCTGTCCGCCGCGAGCACGCACATTACGGAGGCTTTGGTGTCCACTCCGACTTCGACCACCGAGGTCGCTATGAGCAAGGATATCTCTCCCTCGGAAAAGCTTCGCATTATGCTTTGCTTTTCCTCACCCGAGAGGCGCCCGTGAAGGACGGCGTGCGGGATGTCTTTGAATATCCCGCCGTATTCCTTTTCGAATCCGCCGACAGAAAGGGTCTCGAAGCCCTCGCTGTCGCGGATGGAGGGACATACGATGAACGCCTGAACTCCCTTTTTGCACTCCGAAGCGATGAAACGGAGCATATCTGGAAGTTTTGCGTCAGAAACTATCTTGGTGGAGATGTCGGGCGCGGCTTCCGCCCGTCTTTCCACGCGGGAGACCGCGATGTCCTCATAAAAAGTGAGCGCGAGAGAGCGCGGGATGGGAGTGGCGGTGAGAGTGAGCACGTCCTTTGCCCCTTTGTTTTGCAACTCCGCCCTCTCGTTGACGCCGAATTTGTGCTGTTCGTCGATGACCGCAAGGGTGAGATCGCAAAAATCCACGTTTTTTCCGAGGAGCGATTGCGTGCCGAACACGACCTTCATGCTCCCGTCCGCAAGATCTCGGAGTATGCTTTCCGCTTCCGTTCTCGGAGTGGATGATGTGAGGAGAGCAAAGCTTATATCCGCACGCTTTGCGATCTCCCGAAATTTCGCGGCGTGCTGAGACGCGAGTATCTCTGTGGGCGCCATGACGGCGCATTGCCTCCCCGAAAGCGCCGCGCAGTATGCCGCAAAAAATGCCGTGAGCGTCTTCCCGGAGCCGACGTCCCCGCTCACTATGCGGGACATATTCCTGTTTGACGTAAGGTCCGAAAGTATCTCTTCAAAAGTGCGCAACTGCGAGGGGGTAGGGGTCACATCAAGGGCGGAAAGGAAGGAAAGTATTATATTTTTTGGCAAATCATAGAATACTTTCCTGTCGGTATCCCCTCTTTTCAGAGTAGTTTTGTAGATGTTGACGGCTGTCGCGGCGTCATATGCCGCAAGCAAGGCTATGCCCTCCTCCGCCTCGAGGGAAGAGGACGGAAAGTGCGCCGTACGAAGAGCAGAAAGCACCTCCTCGGGCATACCGTCCTTAGAAGTGAGTCCGTTGAGCGTTTCGCGCACCAGCTTTTTGAAGGTGCTTTGACCGAGCTTCCCTCTGAGAGGATACACCGTAAAAACGCCGTCCAGATTGACTATCTTGTCCGCAGGTTCGAATACGGGATTTACAAGGACGGCTTCTCCCTCGGGCATCTTGCCGAGAAAGCGGTAACACTCCCCTTCCTTGAATGCGGCGTGGTAATAAGGCTGGTTGAAAAAGGTGGCTTTGAAGCCCCCTCCTCTTTCGTCTTTGAGGTCGATGAAGCGTACGGTGAACCCTTTCTTGCCTCGCTTTGAGGGCGAGGTCTTTGCCACCGCTTTCCCTTCGAGGACACAAAATTGCCCGCACTCGGCGTCTGCCGCGCGTACGGGCGATCTGAGGTCTACGTATTTTGAGGGAAGTCGCAAGAGAAGTTTGGCAGGCGTGCGTATCCCGAGTTCGGCGAGTTTGTGAAGAGTCGCGCTCCCCACCCCTTTTATCTCGGAAAGCGTCGTCATTCTGCCGAGATGATGTAATAGTAGTGAGGCTGACCGCCGTAATACGCCGCCACTTCGAGGTCGGGATATTTCTCCTGCAATTTTTCGGACATTTCCGCCGCTTCGTCTTCGGTGACGTCCGCGCCGTAATAGAGGGTGAGCATCTCTGCGTCTTTTATCACGGCGGCGACCGTAGATAATGTCGCTGCGGGGACGGTCTCCCCTTTTGCTACTATCTTTTTGTCCGCGATACCGATGACGTCTCCTTCTTTTACGGAGAAGCCGTTCATCCTGGTCGAGCGCACCGCATGGGTGACTTCCGCCGTGGTGAGATCGGCAAAGGAAGAGGTCATAGCCTCCTCGTTCTGTTCGGGCGTGGCGTCGGGAGAAAACGCTATCGCCGCCGAGATGCCTTCCGGCATACAGGTGGTCGGGATGACGTGCACGTTGACGTCCGCAAGTTCTTTCGCCTGATCGGCGGCGAGGATGATGTTGGAGTTGTTGGGGAGGACGAAGACGTCCTGCGCCTTGGTCGCGTTTATCGCATTGAGGATGTCGTAGACGCTGGGGTTCATGGTCTGCCCGCCCTCCAGCGTGACGTCCGCCGCAAGATCGGCGAAGATGGCTTTCATGCCCTCGCCGACGCATATCGCGACCATGCCGTAGGGTTTGAGATCCTTTTTCTCCTTTTCGCTTTCGGGAGCGCGCTCACCCACCAGCTTGCGATGCTGTTCCATCATGTTTTCGATCTTGATGCTGTCCAGCTCGCCGAGTTTCAAGGCGGCTTTCAGAGCGCGGTCGGGATCGTTGGTGTGGACGTGCGTCTTCACAAGGTCGAGGTCGCCTATGACGAGCACGCAGTCGCCTATGGTCATCAGGTAGTCGCGGTACTTGTCGATGTCCGATTCCGTCACCGTGCCCGAAAGGTGGGTGATGAAAAACTCGGTACAATACTTGAAAGTGATGTTTTCGTAGTCGTTGTCGAGGGAGACGAACTGCTTCTTTTCGGAGGAAGAGACCTCGGCGGGAGCAGTCTTTGCCGGGTCGAGGACGGGGATCTCGCCGCCTGTCAGCGCGGCGTACATCCCTTGCATTATCGTGACCAACCCGCGACCGCCCGCGTCCACAACGCCCGCCTTCGCGAGCACGGGGAGCATCTCGGGAGTCCTTTGCAGTATGGCTTCGCCCGCCTTTATCACCTCGGCGAGGAACTCTTCAAAAGTCGTCCCGCGCTTTTTTGCGAGGGAGGACGCAGTCTCAGCCATGACTCTGACGACGGTGAGGATGGTGCCTTCCTTGGGCTTTGTGACCGCGCCGTAGGCTATCTCGGTGCCGCGCTTCAAGGATGCGGCAAAGTTCTTCTTGTCCACGGCGACCTGAGCGTCCATCGCGATGGCGAAGCCTTTCAGTATCTGAGAAAGTATGACGCCGCTGTTGCCGCGCGCGCCCTTCAACGCGCCCTTGGAGAACGCGACCGCGATCGCGCCCACGTCGTCGGAAGGCGCCGAAGCCGTCTCCCGCATGGCGGAGGTCATGGTGAGGGACATATTGGTGCCCGTATCACCGTCCGGCACGGGGAAAACATTGAGCTCGTCTATGACGGGACGGTTGAGTTCGAGAGCTTTCACCCCTCCCGCGAGCATTATTTTATAAGTATTTCCGTCTAAGACATTCATTACTATATACCCATCAGACGCGAATGCCGACGACATTGACGTGGACGCGCTTGACGCGCATACCCGTGAAAGTTTCGAGTGCGAACTTCACCGTGTCGGCAACGGACTTCTTGACTGTTTCTATATTCACGCCAACTTTCAATATGACAAAAACCTCGACGTAAACGAGGTTGTCCACGGTCGCGACCTTGACGCCTTTGCCGAGCTTGTTCCTGCCCCAGAGCGTGGCGATATTGTCGCTGAAACGGCGGGAGACCATTTCGACGACGCCGTAGCATTCGGAAGCCGCATGACTGGCGACTGCGGCGACCGCTTCGTCCGAGATGGATATCTTGCCGTATTTGTTGGTCGTGGTAAGTGACATACAACACCTTTTGAAAGGATTTTACTATACGCAAACATTTTTTGCAACCAAATGGAAGATTTTGAGCTCAATCGGTTGCAAAAGGCTCTGAGATTTGATAAGATATTCGCGTTATCGATTGAGGAGGTGCAGTATGTCCAGAGTTTGCAGCGTATGCGGTAAAGGCAGAATGAGCGGCAATCAGGTCAGCCACTCACACAGAAAGACCAGACGCAGCTGGGCACCCAACGTCCAGAAGGTCAAAGTCAAGACCACCACGGGCGGCACGGAAGATGTGTATGTGTGCACTCGTTGCCTGCGTTCGGGTAAGATAGACAGAGCGTAAGTTTCATTTGTCTGAAACATTATGCCCGTCGGAAACGGCGGGCTTTTTTCTGTTGCGTCTGAACAGTCTCAAAAAGTATTTGACGAATCTCGGCGGATCGATGCAGATGATCTTCATATTTTCCTCCTCTACCTCATGCCGCTTCTGAAAGCTCGGCAGTCGGCGCGGCTTTTTTATCATGGTATGACCGCGAGTCTCGGCTTGTCACAAAAAAAGAGCCGAAGCCCGCGCCTCGGCTCTTTTGCTATGCCGGACAGGAATAATACGAGGCTGGTTCGTATTATTCCTGTCCGGCATCCGTACGAAAGCACATCATATCTGCATGGCTTTGACCGCCGCCGTGGGATCCTCCGCCTTGAAAACGGAACTCCCCGCCACGACGACCGTCGCTCCCGCCTGCTTGCAAAGCTCTATGTTGGAAGGCGAAACGCCGCCGTCCAGCTCAATGTCGTATGAGAGCCCGAGAGCTTTCCTCATCTCCTCGCCCTTTCTTGCCTTTTCCAGGCAATCCTCCTTGAAAGACTGCCCTCCGAAGCCCGCCTGAACTGTCATGATGAGCAAAAGGTCTATCTCGGACAGATAGGGCTCGACGATGGAAAAGGGTTGGTCGGCGTTGATGACGAGCCCGCATTTCACGCCCTTTGACTTTATCTCTTCAAGCGCGCCGGCGGTGTCGAGTGACGCCTCGGGATGGAAGGTCACGAGGTCCGCGCCCGCGTCGCAGAACTGCCCCACGTACTTTTCGGGACGAGTGATCATGAGGTGTACGTCGAGAGGGAGGGACGTATATTTCCTGAGCGCTTTTATCATGGGCATACCGAATGTGATGTTGGGCACGTATACTCCGTCCATCACGTCGCAATGCACCCAGTCCGCGCCCCAGCGTTCCACGTTTTGCACGGCTTCCGCCATCTTGCAAAAATCCGCCGAAAGAATGGACGGTGCGACTTTAATCATATTTGTTTTTCCTCCTATCATCAAGCTCCTTGAAGATGAGCTTATATCTTTGGTATCTGCCGACGCCGACGCCATTCCCGAGATGCGCTTTGACGGCGCAGTCGGGCTCGTCCAGATGCAGACAGGTGTTGAAGCGGCACTCTTTGCGGAACCTCTCCATATCGTCGAAATAGAGCCTCAGCTCCTCCGGCGGCATATCCACCGCGTCCAGCATGGAGAAACCGCAGGTGTCCACGAGATAGGTGCCCTCTCCGAGGGGGATTATCTCCGCCCTCCTGGTGGTATGCCTGCCCCTCTTTATCTTTTTTGCGAGCTCGCCTACTTCCAGCACGGGACTGTCCAAAAGCGCGTTGATGAGGGAGCTTTTCCCGACGGCGGACTGTCCCGCAAAGCAGGCTGTCTTGCCGCGTATGAGCTCGGCTACCCTGTCCACGCCCTCTCCCGTCGCGGCGCTGCAATACAACAGCTCGCATACGTCATTATACTCCGAGAGTTCCTCTTTTTCAAGGTCAGATTTGTTCCATATCAAAACGGGAACGATGCCCTGTTCCAGGCAGTTCACGATGACTTTGTCCGCAAGCAGAAGATCGGGCTCGGGCTCGGGCGCGAGCAGTATGAGACACACGTCGATGTTGGCGACATAGGGGCGCACGAGCACGTTTTTGCGAGGGAGAACGCGCTCTATGACGTAGCTATCTCTCTCCTTCGATATCTCCGTCTCGTCGCCCACGAAGATGTTCCCGTCAGATTTCAGCTTCTTGCGGGCGAAACACACTTTGACGCTTCCTCCGACGTCCACCCAGAACTTGGAGGATACCGCCTTTACGACTCTGCCTTTTTCCGTCCTCATACAGTAGTGAACTTGCGCCTCCCTCCGCGTTTTTCCTCCCCGTCGCGGGTGCTGTCATCCTTCCTATCTTCCTCTTCTTTCACTCTGCGCCTGAGCTGTCCGCACGCGCCCTCGACGTCCTCGCCGAAGCTGTGGCGCACCGTGGCTGAGACCCCGAGAGAATTGAGTTTGAGCATGAAAGCCCCTGCGGCGTCCGCCGAGGGACGCTTCATTTCCAGTCCGGTATCGTTGAGCCTGATGATGTTGACGTGAGAGGGAAAGCCCTTCAATATCTCTTTGAGTCTCACGGCGCAGGCGTCGGTGTCGTTGACGCCCTTTATCAGCGTATACTCAAAGATCACACGTCTTCCCGTCTTTTTGAAATAGTATCTTGCGGCGTCCGTCACGGAAGCGACGTCGTACTTTCTGTTCACGGGCATGAGCTTGCTCCTCTCCTCGTCGAAGGGGGAATGCAGGCTTATCGAGAGGGTGACTTTCCTGCCGCTGTCGGCAAACTTTCTTATCTTGTCCGCGAGCCCGGACGTGGAGAGGGAGATGTTGCGCTCGGACACGTTGAGCCCGTCGGGCGCGGTCACTTCCTCCAAAAACCTCATCACGTTGTCGTAATTGTCAAAGGGCTCTCCGCTCCCCATGAGCACTATGTTGGTGACGGCGCGGGCTTTCGGAGTGCCGCCCTCAGCACGGTTGACCGCGACCACCTGTCCCAATATCTCGGAAAAGTGCAGATCGCGCACCAGCCCGTCCCGCCCCGAGGCGCAGAAAGCGCAATGCATACGGCAACCTATCTGCGTGGAGACGCAAAGGGTGTTGCCGTAATCGTGAGGCATGAAAACTCCCTCTATGAGCTCGCCGTCCGTGAGAGAAAAGAGATACTTCCTGCTCCCGTCGCGGGAGGGATACACCCTCTTCACCTTGACGGGATCTGCATATGCTATCTCCGAAAGACGGGCGCGTAAGGCTTTGGAAAGAGATGTCATCTCCTCGATGCTCCTCCCCGAAAAACAAAATGCGCGCACCTGCTTCGCCGTATAGCGGGGAGCGTCGGGGATGAGCGCGGATATTTCTTCCTCTTTGAGTCCGAGAAGGGATATCTTTTGCGGGTTTTCGCTCATTTTTCAAACCTCGCGATGAAGAATCCGTCCCACTCTCCTTTGGGCAGGAGTTGCAACCTTCCGTCATTTTCGTAAGGCAAAGGAAGTCTTTTGAGGGTGAGCCCGAGGCTTGCCGCATATTCCGCATTGCGCTCGTTCTCCTCCGAAAAGAGGGTGCAGGTGGAGTACATCAACACACCTCCCTTTTTGAGATAGCGCACGGCGTTGTCGAGTATCCGCTTTTGCGTGGCGGCGAGTTTCGCTATCGCCTCCTCACCGCGCTGTAAGAATACGTCGGGATGCTTTTTGTAGGTGCCGAAACAGGTGCAAGGCACGTCCGCCATGACAAAGTCGAACCTCTCCTCGAAGCGCGGCTCGAACACGGTGGCGTCGGACAGCACGGGACGTACGTTGTCGGCGTGCATTCTGGACGCGTACTTTTTGATGAGCTCGATGCGGTGGGGATGTACGTCGCACGCCGTGACGGTCGCGGCGGGCGCGAGCTCGGAGGCATACACCGCCTTTCCTCCCGGCGCGGAACACAGGTCCAATATCTCAGTCCTGCCGCCTGGCGCGAGCCCCTGCACCGCGAGCATGGAGGATGGGGACTGATAGGTCACCACCCCCTCGGCGAAGAGGGTTTTGACAAGAGGCGTCACTCGTGTGAGATATCCTCCCGCCGCACTAGGGACATACTCCTGCGCGTGCGCGTCCAACAGCTTCTTTACGGCGTCGTTCGAAGAGATGCGTGTATTCACCCTGAGATGCACGCACTCCGTCCCCTTGTCTTCGAGAACGCTTTCGGCGCGCTGTCTGCCGTATTCCTCTACAAGTCTGCGCGCGAACCATTCGGGGACAGAATAGTGGACGGAAAGATAGTTCTCGTCGGAGGGAGCGGGCAGGACGTATTCCCGCCGCGCTACCCTTTTCAACACCGCGTTGATAAAACCGCAAGCTCCCTCCTTGCCTATGGAGCGAGCGGCTTCCACGCATTCGCTGACTATCGCGTAGTCGGGGATATTGTCGATATAAAGCAAGGCGTAAACGCCTATTTTGAGCAAAGTCTCGACCTGCTTTTTGGGTCGTTTCCCCACAAGACGTGAGAGGATGTAATCTATCTCAGTCCCCCTTTCCAGGACGCCGAACACCAGTCTTTCCGAAAGCGCGCTCGCGCTCTCGCCGTCGAACACTCTGTCGGCGTAGGTGCGGTCGCGGTATATTTCGGAAAGCAGTTTAAGGGCGGAAAGGATGTGTTCTTTCATGATATCAGGGCTCCTTGGGCTATCCTGTGTCCCGCGAGGAAAGCCGTATCGCTCATGCAAGGTCTGCCCTCGGGCTGTATGACCGAGAAGCGCACCGCGCCGTCACCGCAGGCGACGATGAGTCCGGTGGCGGGAGACGCCGAAAGCACCCTGCCCGCCTCTCCGCGTCCCTCGGCGGGAGAAAGTTCAAGAACTTTTATGCGCTTCCCTTCCGACTCGCACCACGCGGAGGGCCACGGCGTCATGCCTCTCACGAAACAGTCCAGTTCGCGGGCGGTGCGGGAGAGGTCTATCCTGCCCTCCCCTTTTGTTATCATGCCGCAATGCGTGGCGAGGGCGGGATCCTGGGGAGTATAGACAGCTCTGCCCTCCTCGATCATCTCCACCGCCTCCGAAAGAGCCTCTCCTCCGAGCACGGCGAGCCTGTCGAAGAGCTCTCCCGCCGTCTCCCTCTCGCCGATGGGGGTGCGGACTTGCAGGAGGATATCCCCCGCGTCCACCTCCTTTACCGTGCGCATTATCGTGACGCCCGTCTCAGAATCTCCGTTGAGCACCGCCCACTGTATCGGGGACGCGCCGCGGTAACGCGGGAGGAGGGACGCGTGCACGTTTATGACGCCGAGGGGAAAGAGGGAAAGGAATCTTTCAGAGAGTATCTGCCCGAAAGCGGCTGTGACGCCGAGGTCCGGTCTGAGAGCGGCTATTGCGTCGTACCCTTCCGAAGAGACCTTGTCGAATTGAAGCACGGGGATGCCGAGTTCCTCCGCCTTGACTTTGAGGGGGGAGGGACGGAGTTCGTATCCTCTGCCGACGGGTTTATCTTTCCCCGTGACAACGGCGAGGACGGAATGACGGGACGCCAGTTTTTCGAGCACTACCGCCGAAAAATCGGGGGTCCCCATGAAGATGAGTCTCAGCTTGCTCATTCGTCTTTGAGATCCTTGCACTTGGATGTATAGAGTATGCCGTCGAGGTGATCCATCTCGTGCTGGAAAGCGCGCGCAGTGAACCCCTCCACCTTGTATTTCTTCTTTTTGCCGTATCTGTCATACGCAGTCACGGTGAGTTTCTCCGCGCGGGTGACGGTGCCGTACTTTCCTTTGACGGAGAGGCACCCCTCGATGCCCGTCTGCTCCCCGGAGGCGGATCTCACCTCGGGATTGACCAGCTCGAAATAGCCGTCGTCGGTCATGACCACGCACACGCGTTTCAACACCGCGACCTGCGGAGCGGCGAGCCCCGCGCCGTCGGCGTCCGTGAGGGTCTCCTTCATGTCGTCGAGGAGGGTGTGGAGTTTTTCGTCGAACGCCTCCACGGGACGGCACTTCTTGAAGAGGATGGGATCGGAGGATTGAAGTATCATTCGTTTAGCCATATATCATATCAGACTCTGCGGGTCTGTCTCCGCAAAGCAGCTCCCTTTTTTCGGTTTGTATTCTGCCGTCAGACGGTATATCTCCGGTATCAGTTTCTCGTAAAGCTCGGGGGTAAGGCGCATGAGCACCTGATATCGCGTGAGCCCGTGCATACGCGTGACGGGAGAGCGCGCCGCGCCGAGATACACGAATTTTTCGGTCCTGCGCTCGGCTTCCAGCATCGCGCGGTAGATACTGCGGGTGCAGTCCACCGCCGCCTGTTCCTCCTCCGCCGCCACGAGCACGCGCACGACTTTGGTGAAAGGAGGGAACTTGGTCACCATGCGGGTGTTTATCTCCTTGCGCCAGAAACCCTCGTAATCGTAGGTCCTGCCAAAGCGGAAGACATAGTGACGGGGGGAATAGGTTTGAAGTATGACCCTCCCCTTTTTGTCCGCTCTGCCCGCTCTGCCCGCCACCTGTGTGATGAGCTGGAAGGTGCGCTCCGAGGAGCGGTAGTCGCTGAAATACAGCGCGGAATCCGCTTCCAGTATGCCCACCAGGGTGACGTTCGGGAAATCATGTCCCTTGGCTATCATCTGAGTGCCCACAAGTACGTCCGCGCCCCCGGATGAAAAGTCGTTGAGGATGCGGAAGTAGCTGTCCTTGCGGGAGGTGGTGTCGTTGTCCATGCGCAGGACGCGCACGTCGGGGAAGAGCGCTTTGAGCTCCTCTTCCACCTTTTCGGTGCCCGTCTTGCCCTGCTTTATCTCGGTGCTCCCGCACATGGGGCACTTTGACAGAGCGTGATACCGCTTGCCGCAACAATGACATTTCAGGACGTTCTCCCCCTTGTGATAGGTCAAAGACACGTCGCAGTCCTCGCATTTTGCCACCCAACCGCAGGCTTTGCACATCACAAAGGACGCGAAACCCCGGCGATTGAGGAAGAGTATCACCTGCTCCTTTCTCGAAAGAGCCGCGCCTATCCCGTCCCGCAACGCCGCCGAAAACAGGGATCGGTTGCCGTAGCGGAACTCCGTGACCATGTCCACTATCTCCATCTCGGGGAGAGGGTACGCCGCGATGCGCTTTTTCAGGCTGATGAGGTGATATTTCCCCTCCGTGGCGTTGAGATAGCTCTCCATGGCGGGAGTCGCAGAGCCCAGCACCAGCGCCGCCCCGCACGCCGCCGCACGAAGTTTGGCAACCTCCTTGGTATCGTAACGGGGGTTGGATTCGCTGACGTAGCTCGAGTCGTGCTCCTCGTCGATTATGATGACGCCGATGTCCGAAAGAGGCGCGAATACGGCGGAACGCGGTCCCACCGCTATCCTTGCCTCTCCGTCTTTCAGGCGCTTCCATTCGTCATATCTCTCCCCCGCGTTTAGCCCGGAGTGCATGAGCGCGACAAGGTCCCCGAAGCGTGCGCGGAAGATGCCCAGTATCTGCGGAGTGAGAGCGATCTCGGGGACGAGCATTATCGCCGTTTTCCCCCTCTCCAACATCCTTTCGATGACGGACATATACACTTCCGTCTTGCCGCTCCCCGTCACGCCGTGCAACAGGAACACCCCCTTTTCGGAAGTGATGCGTCTCACCGCCTCTTGCTGATCCTCGGTGAGCGCGACCTGCTTCTTCCGTCCCGAGAGCTCCGAAAGGGGGACTTTGCTCTCGTGCACGGAACTCTCCGAGACCAGCCCCTTTTCTCTGAGCCCGTTCACCGCGCCCGCGCCGAACCTTTCGGACAGCGCAGAGAGATACTCCCCGCCGCTCTTCAGAAGATATTCGAGGGCTTCGCGCTGTCTAGGAGCGCGCTTTAAGGTCTCTTCCGCATTCTCGACCTCCGCCGCCGTGAGGAAGATGCGCTTGTATTCGGGGTCTCTTTCCTCCCGCAGTTTGGAGGGCACGAACAGTCTCAGCACGTCGATGTGGCGGAGGTTGTATTTCTCCCTCATAGCGTTCATGAGCGCAAGCTGTTCCTCGCTTATGGGGGTGTCGAGATATTTCGCGCGTTTGAGTTCGGGAAAATCTGAGGAGAGCTTTTTGCCTATGACGAATCCCACCGCGTTCCGCCCTGCGAAACTTACCGCGACTCGACTGCCGAGAGGCACATCCTCCCCCTCGTAATCGAAGGGACGGTCTATCTCGGCGGTGGAGATATCGACGATGACTTCAAGCACCATATCCGCTCACCACCGCGTCCAGGATGACGTCGGCAAGCTCCCGCTTGGTCATGAGCCCGAGCTCCTTCACCTCGCCGTTCCTGCCGACGAGGGAAGCGATGTTGGTATCCACAAAAAATCCCGCGCCCTTCTTTGTGACGTCGTTCGCCACGGCGAAGTCCGCGTTTTTGGAAGCCAACTTTTTTTTCGCGTTTTTGATGAGATCCTCCGTTTCTGCGGAAAACACCACGAGTTTCCTCTCCCCCTTTATCCTCCCTATCTCCTTTGCGATATCGGGATTCTTGACAAATTCCAGGGTGAGGGTTTCGCTCTTTATCTTGGAAGAAAAAGTCTTTTTGAGTTTGTAATCGGAGGGAGCCGCCGACATGATGAACACATCCGCCTCCCCTTCCTCGCCGAGCACGGCGGAAAGCATATCTTCGGTGGAGCGCACTCTCACGCTCTTCATCACGCCGGAGGGGACGGGCACGCTCATGTTGCCGTGCACGAGGATGACTTTAGCTCCCCTTTCGGCGGCGGCTTCGGCTATGGCGCACCCCATCTTTCCGCTGGAATGGTTGGTGATGACGCGCACGCCGTCGATATATTCCTCCGTGGCGCCCGCTGTGACGAGCACGGTCTTGCCCTCGAGGTCCCGCCTGGGACGAAGTATGTCGAGGATGAGATCCAGGATGTCCCGAGGCTCCGCCATCTTGCCCTTGCCCACGTCTCCGCACGCGAGGCGTCCCACGGCGGGACTGACGAAACGCACTCCCCTTTCGGTGAGGATGCGGATGTTCTCCTGCGTGGCGGCGTTCTCGTACATGGCGGTGTTCATCGCGGGGGCTATCACCTTGGGAGCGGCGCAAGCAAGCCATGTGGTGGACAGCATATCGTCCGCTATGCCCTGCGCGAATTTTGCGATCACGTTCGCCGTTGCGGGCGCGACCACGAAAACATCCGCCTTTTTTGCGAGGGAAACGTGTTTGACGTCATGTTCCTCCCTCTCGTCGAAAGTGCCGCGCACGACCTTGCGGTTGGAGAGGGTCTCGAAGGTGAGAGGCGTGACGAACTCCTCGGCGTTGGCAGTCATGATGACGTCCACTTCGGCGCCGAGTTTTTTGAGAGCGGAAACAAGTTCGCAGCTCTTGTAAGCGGCGATGCCTCCGCTCACGCCCAGGACTACGCTCTTTCCGTAAAGCATCAGTCGCGGACGATCTTGATCTTGCCTTCGTATATCTCCTTGCAGGCAAGAGTCACGGGCTTTTCACCGCTGTTGGCAAGATAGGCGTTGTCGCTCGTGAGCAGCTCGCGGGTACGTTTCGCGACCGCGCACGCGAGCGCATAGCGGCATTCCGCCTTTTGGATGAGTTTGTCGATCGGGGGGTCGATCATCATAATTTCAGTCCTCCGTAGGGAATAGATTTTTAGTGCTACCGCGGTCGGTGCGCAGATGTTCGCTCTTTATGATGGCGACGATCTCGTCCGCGCAATTCCTTGCCACGGTGTTGGTGACCACATAGTCGTATGAGGGTATGTCCTTGCTCTCGGTCTCTATCTCTTTCAGGCGACGTTCGAGGCTTTCCGGAGTCTCCGAACCTCTGCCTATGAGCCTGGCTTTGAGGGCTTCTATGGACGGCGGCTGGACGAATATCGTCACGCAGTCGGGATAGAGTCTTTTGAGATTCTTCGCGCCCACCACGTTGAGTTCCAGCAAAATGTCCACGCCCGCGGCGATGGGGTTGTCTATCTCGCTTTTCAGAGTGCCGTAATAGTTGGTGAAGGTGCGGGTGTACTCCACAAACGCGCCCTCGGCGATCTTTTTTTCAAATTCCTCTTCGGTGAGGAAGTAGTAGTTCACGCCGTCTTCTTCCCCCGCTCTCGGCGCGCGCGTTGTGCAGGATATGGAAAACCTAAGAGTGGGGAGCTCGTCCAGCACCATCTGTATCACGGTGCCTTTGCCCACGCCGCTGAATCCCGATATGACGACCAAAAGACCTTTTCTTTGCATATTATTCCACGTTCTGCGCCTGTTCGCGTATCTTTTCGATGTCGTTTTTGAGCCCGAGCACCTCTTCGGTGATGCGGAGGTCGTTGGCTTTGGAACCTATGGTGTTCGCCTCTCTGTTCATCTCCTGGACGAGGAAATCCAGCTTCCTGCCCACGGGACCATCCGCCTCCAAATATCCGCGCATCGCGGCTACGTGCGCTTTCAAACGGCTTATCTCCTCATCCACGGCGCATTTATCGGCAAAGAGGGCGACCTCTGTCGCGACTCTCGCCATATCGGCGACGCCGCTCCCCAGAGCCTCGGTTATGCGTGCGGTGAGCTTTTTGCGGTATTCCTCCACCACGTCGGGAGCGAGCTTTTCCACCCTCGCGACGGAGGCGGCGATGCTGTCCAGCTTGGAGGAGATGTCCGCCCTCAAAGCCGCGCCCTCTCTTTCGCGCATGGAGACGAGCCCGTCAAGCGCGCCGTCCAACGCTTCGAGAAGAAGTTTTCTCAGCACTTCATCATCCGCTTTGACAGTCTCGAGAGAGAGGATGTCGGGGTTTTTCGCAAGCGCGTACGCGCCGAGGTCGTACTGCACTGCCACGGCATCCGCAAGTTCTTTGACGGCGGCAACGTACTTTGCCGCAAGTCTCACGTCCGTCCTGTATTCCGCGCTCTCCGCCTCCTGCTGTTCGTAGGAGATGAACACGTCCGCGTGTCCGCGCGACACCCTTGCCGCCGTGGCGCGCTTGGCGTCCTCCTCTGCGAAAAGAAAACCCTTGGGCATCTTCATGCTCCAATCGAAGAACTTGTGATTGACGGTCTTTATCTCCACGGTGACGGTACGTCCGTCCGCCTCCGCCGAGCCCTTGCCGTAGCCTGTCATACTGCGCATATACGCACCCGCCCGATATAATTTTAATCAGTATATCACAAATGAAAACGCACCCGCAAGAGTTTTCGGGACGCGTTCCTCAAAATTATGCCAGACGCTATTCAGAATTTCTCGCTTTGTCTCGTCTTCCTCAGCGCGCGCCGTCTTTCGCCCGCTTTCCAATCTTCGAGTTCCGTCTCGGTGACGGGAATGAGCGCGGGGACCTCCGTCGGAGCTTCGTTTTCGTCCAGAGCGACGAGGATGAGATATGCCACGTTGATGAGTTTCCTCTCCCCCGAAAGCTCCTCCACGAAGGTGCGCACGCACACTTCCATGGAGGTCTTTCCGACATGAGTGAGCTTGCCCGTCATATAGATGGTGTCGTTGACGCGCGCGGGAGCGCGGAATTCCAGCGTGTCCACGAAAACGGTGGTCACGTTGCGTTCGGAGTGCCTCCTCGCGACCACCGCCGCCAGAATGTCTATCCATGACATCAGCGCGCCTCCGAAGAGCCTGTCGAACCCGTTGATGTCCGATTGCGTGATGATGTGCACCTGTTCGGTGTAGGAATCGGCAGGATGTTTCATTCTTCTCTGTTCGGACATTTCAGCCCTCCTTCTTCCCGCCTATCATTGCGAGAAATTCCTTTTCGTCGATTATGCGTATGCCGAGTTTCAGAGCCTTGTCCAGCTTGCTGCCCGCCTCTTCTCCCGCGAGCACGAAGTCCACGTTTTTGGAGACGGAGGATGAGACCTCCCCGCCGTTTTCCTCGATGAGCGCGGTGGCTTCCCCTCTCTTCATAGTGGGGAGGGACCCCGTCAGCACCACGCGTTTGCCGCTGAGCGCGCCCTCCTTCTTCTCGGCAGTCTTGACAGAGACTCCGCTCTCGAAAAGCTCCTCGATGAGCTTTTTGTTCCCCTCGTCGGCAAAATAGGCGACGATATTGTCCGCAAGCACTTCGCCGATGCCGGGGATGGCGGTGAGTTCCTCCTCGGAGGCGGCGGCGAGCGCGTCCATGTTCCCGAAGCGCGCCGAAAGATCCTTCGCCGTCTTCTTGCCCACTCCGTCTATCCCGAGGGCGAACACCAGCCTGTCCATGGTGGTATCCTTGGACGCGGAGATCGCGGCTATCAGGTTTTCCGCCTTTTTGTCCCCGAAGCGGTCGAGCCACGCGATGTCCTCCTTTTTGAGGCGCATGAGCTGTACGGGAGAGGTCATGTGCAGTTCGTTGTAGAACTGCTCCGCCGTCTTTTCGGAAAAACCGTCGATGTCCATCGCATCCTTGGAAGCGAAGTGGTCGAGATAGGAGACTATCTGCGGCGCGCAATGTTCCCCCGTGCAGTAAAGGAAAGCTCCCGACTCTGCGACGGGAGACCCGCACGCGGGACACACCTCCGGTTTCGGGATGTCCGTGGCGGAGGGAGACTCCTCGGCGACTCCCGTGATCTCCGGGATGACGTCGTTGCTCCTGCGTATGAACACGCGGTCGCCTATGCGCACCTTCTTTTTCAGGATGTCTCCGTAATTGTTGAGGGTGGCGCGTTTCACCGTGACGCCGCCGATATCCACGGGATCGAGGATGGCAAGAGGGTTGAGCTTCGCGCTCCTTGACACCTGCCACACCACGTCCCGCAGGACGGTGGTCATCTCGTCCGCCTTGAATTTGAACGCCATCGCCCACTTGGGGAATTTCTCGGTGTACCCTATCTCCTCGCGGAGGGAGGTGTCGTTGACCTTGAACACCACTCCGTCAATGAGAAAATCGAGGGAGGGACGCAGTTCGTCCACTCTGTTCGCGAAAGCGAATGCCTCCTTCGCGCCTTTCACCACCGCGATATCCTTTTCCGTCTCGAAACCTTCCTCCTCCAAAAAAGCGTGCATCTCCGTCTGGGAGGCAAAACGCCTGTCGCTGTAACCGATGTTGTACGCCATGAAGGAAAGATTCCTCGAAGCGGTCACCGCGGGATCCAGATTGCGGATGGCTCCCGCCGCGCCGTTGCGCGCGTTTTTGAGGGGCTCGGTGCTGTTGCGGTTGTACTCTTCGAGGGCGCTGAGGCGCATTATGCCCTCGCCCTGTATCTCTATCCTGCCCTTATAACTTATCCTGCGCGGTACGCCCGAGATCGTGCGCACCTGAGCGGTGACTTCCTCCCCCGTCACGCCGTCCCCGCGTGTGGCGGCTTTCACGAGTTCGCCGTTTTCGTAGAGTATGTTGAGGGTGAGCCCGTCAAACTTGTATTCCGCCGTGAGTTCGGGCTCCCTGCCCGTCGCTCTCACCAGGCGGGCGCACCAATCCGCGAGTTCCTCCTCCGTCTTGCACTTGTCAAGGCTGTACAACCTGAGAAGATGCCGCGAAGACGCGAACTTTTTCTGCGGCGCGCCTCCCACTCGGTGGGTGGGAGAATTTTTGAGAGAATATCCCTCGCTCTCTTCCAGAGCGCGAAGTTCGTCGTAGAGAGCGTCGTACTCCGCGTCGGAAACGGTGGGGGCGTCCTCCTCGTAATAGAGGGCGGCATATTTGTTGAGAAGCTCCACGAGCTCTTTCATCCTGTCGTAAGGTTTCATGTTCACTCCTTGACGATGCTCAGACTGTTTATGGCTATTGCAAGCGCGAAACGCTTGACCCCGAGACCCTCGAATTCTATTGCGGCGGTCTTGTCCTCACCCTCTCCCACCGTCTCGCGGACTATGCCGCGACCGAACTTGGCGTGCTCCACCACGACCCCTTTTACGAACTCCGAAAAGTCGGGCGCGTCCGCCCTCCTCTTGGGCGCCGAGATAAAGACGGGCGAGCCCTTTTTGCCCTGCGAGAACACAGGCTTTTTCTCCTCTTTCCGCATCCCGGCAAAATAAGCTCCCGTAACTCGAACAGAGGCTTTATCACCTCTCATTTCGGCAATAAACCTGCTTTTCGGATTACTCTCCACTTTTCCGAAGCGAAATCTGGAGTAGGCGGAAAGGGCGTAAAGTCTGCGTTTCGCGCGCGTTATCGCGACGTACATCAGCCGCCTTTCCTCTTCGACGTCGCCGTTCGCGACTGCGCTCGCCGTCGGGAATATCCCCTCCTCGAGACCTATTATGAACACGTTGTCGAACTCCAAACCTTTCACGGCGTGGACGGTGGCTATCGTGACGTAATTTTCCTCGTCCATGCCGTCGGAGTCAGAGACAAGGGAGACGGATTGCAAAAAGTCCGCTATCCCCGCCTCGGGGTTGTCCTCTTCAAAATTCCTCACCGCGTCAACGAGCCCTTCTATGTTTTCATATCTGTTGCGGTCCTCGGGATCTTCGCTGAGTTTGAGCGCGTCCTCAAGCCCGCTCCCCGTGATGACGTACTGCATGAAATCCACGGGCTTCATCTCTTTCAGCGCGCTGCTTATGGCTTCCGCTACGGCAGCGAATTTGGAGAGCTTCTTCTCGCTTGCCGCGCTGAGCAATCCTCCCCTCTTCAACACTTCGAGATAGGAGATGCCGTTGCGCTCGGCGGCGAGGGCGACCTCCGCCACCGCCGACGCGCCTATCCCGCGCTTGGGATAGTTGACCACGCGCAGAAAAGCGTCGTTGTCGTCGGGATTGACCGCGAGCCTGACATATCCCAGAGTGTCCTTTATCTCCTTGCGTTCAAAGAACCTGAACCCGCCGAACACCTTATACGGGATGCCGTGCAGGGTGAAACTCTCTTCAAAAAGGCGGGTGAGAGAGTTTGCTCTGACCAGCACCGCCATGTCGCGGTAGTTTTCCCCTCCCACTTGCAGGCGGTTTATCGTCCTGGTGACGAAATCCGCCTCGTCACGGTCGGTGCGAGCGTCGAAATACTCCACCTCCTGACCGTCGCCGAGCGCGCTCCAAAGCGTCTTTTCGTTGCGGGAGGAATTGTGTTTTATCACGTTGTTCGCCGCAGACAGGATATTTTTGGTGCTGCGGTAATTCTGCTCCAATTTGTAGACTTTCGCGCCTGGGAATTCTTTCGGAAAGTCCAGGATGTTCCTTATCTCCGCCCCTCGCCAGCTATATATGCTCTGATCCTCGTCTCCCACCACGAAGACGTTGCCCCACACCGCCGAAAGCATTTTGACCAGGCGGAATTGCAGACGGTTGGTGTCCTGGAATTCGTCCACGTTGATGTAGCGGAACCTCCTCTGCCAGCGTTCGAGGACGTCCGGACACTTTTGAAAGAGCTCCACGGTCTTCAACAGCAAGTCGTCGAAATCCATTGCGTTGCAGGCTTTGAGTTCCTTCTCGTAGGCGCGGTAGACGAGGGCGACGGTGTTTGCGTCCGTCACCACGTCTTTGGTCTCCTCGAAGTATTCCTCGGGGGAGAGAGCCGCCGTCTTCGCGCGGGAGATATGGTCGAGATAAACGCCCTTGCGTTTCGCATCCGCGCCCGCTACGGTCTCGCACACTCTCTTCACCACGCGCTCGCTTTCGAGGTCGGTGTATATCGTGAAATCGCGGGTGTATCCCAGCCTCTCGGCGTCCATGCGGAGCATACGCGCGCACATGGAATGAAATGTGCTTGTCCACACGCCGTCGGCGTCGTAGCCGAGCTCTCTCGCTATGCGCTCCTTCATCTCGTTGGCGGCTTTATTGGTGAAAGTTATCGCAAGGATGTTGTAAGGAGACACCCCGGAATCCACCAGGGCGCATATCCTCGCCGTGAGCACGCGGGTCTTGCCGCTCCCCGCCCCTGCGATGACCAGGATGGCGCCGTCCGCGTCGTTGACCGCGAGCATCTGTTCGTTGTTCAAACCGAAATCGTGCATACGGATATCTTATCACGTAACGGGAGGAAACACAAACCAAATTATACCCGAGCGCGTCGCATACGGAAATTTTCTTAAAGTTTTTGATATGTGTGTTGTCATGCGCGCATATGTGTGCTATTATAATATTGATTTGTCTTTCGGAGGATGAATTATGGCGGATTATCTCGACAACTACGATGATATCGTCTTTTTGGACAGCGAAATCGAGCCCGATGACGATTCGGCTCCTTTCGGCGAACTGATAACCGTGGTGGACGGCAAGGTGTACAGGGCTCAGGATATCCCCGCGCCCTCCCCCGTCGAAGAGCCCGTCCCCGCAACACCTGCGGTCGAGGAATCTCCCGTCGCGGCTGAAACGCCCGCCGAAGAGGAAACTCCCGCGCCCGTGCTCCCCGACTATGCGCCCGTCGCGGCGGAGGAAGAGCCTGCTCCCGCCCTCCCCGATTACGCGCCCGTCGAAGAGCCCGCCCCTGCACACGAAGAGGCGGCCGAGGAGGAAAAGGAGGAGCTCCCGGAGGCGGATCCCGTGTTGCTTTACGCATACGGCGTGACCCCTGCGGCGAAAGAAGAGCCCGCCCCTCCCGTGGAGGAAGAAGCCGCCGTTCCTGCAGAGCCTGCGGCAGAAGAAGCTCCCGCCGAGGCTGAAACGCCCGCCGAGAGACCCGTCGAGGAAGCCCCTGCGGAAGAGCCCGTAGCCGAAACTCCCGCGCCCAAAAAGGCTCCCGCGAAAAAGAAGCCCGTCTCTCACGTCATCTATCAGTCGGGCGCCGAGGAGAAGGATCTGTGGGGAAGCGTGAGCATAGCTCCCGCAAAGAAGAAAAAGGAAGCCCCTGCGGAAGAAGCGTCCGAAAAGCAAGAGGATGCCCCCGCCAAAGCTCCCGCAAAGAAGAAGAACACGAAAAAAGCTGTCGAGACCGCCGCTAAGGAAGAAAAGAAAGAGACGATCTCTTCCGAAAGCGTTGTCGACGCAACGTCCGATAGCGATAAACCCAAGGAGGAAAACAAAGTGGCAAAAGAAAAAGCCGCTCCCGCGAGCGCAAAGAAGACTGCGACTAAACCCGCAGAAAAGAAAGACCCCGAAAAGAAGCCCGCCGCAAAAGCCGCGACAGCGAAAGCGGCGCCTGCAAAAAAAGCCGCTCCCGCCGCAAAACCTGCGGCAAAACCCGCGACAAAAGCCGTCAAGGAAGAGACCAAACCCGCCGAACAGGTGATCGAAGCGGGGGACGACAGCGCGCCTCACGGCAGGTTCGTCATCAAGAAGACGGACAAGGGCAACTTCGTCTACAAGCTCTACTCTTCCAATTACAGAGTGGTCGCGATAGGCGCGGGGCTTTATACCTCCATCGCAAACTGCAAGACGGGCATCAACAGCGTGCGCAACAACGCCGCCTCCGCCCCCATCGAGGATCAGACTCTCCAAAAGTGGGAGGAACTCAAATTCCCCAAGTGGCAGATATACACCGACAAGCAGGGCGAGATACGTCTGAGACTGCTCGCCTCCAACGGCAACATCGTCGCCACCACCAACGACGGCTACCTCTCCAAGGAAGCCGCAAAGAAAGGTATCGCCGCCATAGCGCGCGCCGCAAAAGGCGCGTCCATCGTCCGCAACGACGATCTGTGGTGAGATACATATCCACAAAAGCGTCCTAAGCACCAAGCCTCCTCGGAGGCGGGAAAGCGCGGCAACGCGCAGAAGCACACATGAAAGAGAGCGGGCATCCCCCGCTCTCTTGAATTTCAGTCATATCAGTGCGACACGGTATCTGTGCGGCATGAACGAATCCGCAAGTCGGATACGCGGCCAGTCCGAGACCCACGCCGCCCGACATCGTTCGTATTATCCCGCTTCGGCATACGCCGCCTTCGGTCGAAAACTCAGCCGAAAACCTTTATGTCCTTGCGGGAGGAATAGACCTCCCAGCCGTCATATCCCTCCGCGTTGGGAGAGGACGTTCGGCAAAATCCCGCGATACGGCTGACCATTTCTTCCGAAAGGGCGCGGTCACGATCGGTAAACGGGCGCGAAGAATTGCCGAGGGAACCCAGCACATACCAAAGGTCGCAGGAATGGAAGGACGCGTCGTCGGGAGGCAGGAGCCTTTCAAACGAAAACAGATAGCACGGCGTTCCCCTGCGCTTTTGTCTGCGAGCGTACGCTCTCGCCATATGGTTGAGCACGGGAGGCAGAAGATCCTTTTTCACCGTCCCGAAAATTATAGGGATATCCGCGTCGCAGTTTTTGCTCACGACCAGATCGCCGTCCAACACGGGCTTTGTGAAAAGCGCTTTCCCGACGACGTGCTTCGTCTTCCACGCCGTCCACACCCTCTCGGCGGGCAAAGCGGCAAATTCTTCGTAAGAATTTGCGCCCGCCGCTTTTATCAGCTTTTTCCAGTAGCGCGGATGAGGCTTGCCGAGTGGGAGCAACACCCCCCTCTTTCCTCCTCCCGAGAGCATCACGGCGCGTTTTATCTTGCCTTTGAGCTTCGGAGAGGAGATGAGGGTCTGTATGCTCATCGCCCCCGCGCTCTGTCCCATTAGCGTGATGTTGTCGAGATCGCCGCCGAACGCCTCGATGTTGCGGCGCACCCATTCTATCGCCGCATATTGGTCCAAAAGCCCGAGGCCGCCGCGGGAGTGCTCGCCGTCCGCGAAAAAGCCGAACACATTGAGCCTGTAATTTATCGCGACGAACACCACTCCCTTTTTCGCATAGGCGGAGCCGTCGAACTGAGGCTCGTTCACACTGCCTCCCGTGAAACTGCCGCCGTGTATGAACACGATGACGGGAGCTTTTTCCGCTTTTTCGGGGGCGCGGATGTCCAGGATGAGGCAGTCCTCGCTGTACGAAAACTTCATCCCTTTGCGGAATTCGCGGTAATAAAACCTGTGCTCCTCATCCCGATACGCGCGCATCTGGGGACAGCACACGCCCTGCTCGGTAGCGTCGAAAACTCCGTCATATCTCAGCGTCGGGACGGGAGGACAGAATCTCTTCGCTTCGGCGTACTTCACCCCTCTGAAAACTCGCACCCCGTCCGAAAGCAGTCCTACGACTTTGCCGCAAGGAGTCTCAACGCTCACCTTTTGCATCTTTCAGCTCCCTTATAGTGTTCATGGAATACTCCATGCTCGCGAACGGACGCGGAGAGATGTCCAGCTCCGCCACCGCGTATTTCACCCCGCACCTTTCCGCAACGGAGAGCACGGAGGCAAAATCCAGCTCTCCCCTGCCCACGGCGCGGAAGATCTTGTGCTTGTAGTCTTTGAGATGGATGGTCTCTGCCCTTCCGGAGAGCTTCTCCAAAAATTTGCAGACGTCCTCGCCCGCAAATCTTATCCAATAGGTATCAGGGATGAAGCGCACCCGAGGGTCGGTATCCTCGATGAGAGCGTCGAAGATACGCTTGCCGCCGACAACGTCGAACTCGAACCAATGATTGTGATAGGCAATGGTCATGCCCGCCTCGGCAAGTTTTTCCGAAAGAGAATTGAGGACGGATACGAAGCGCGAAAGGTCCTTTGTCTCGCCCGTGCGGAACTCTTTTGGCATCATGCCTATCCCGAGCGCGTTGCATGAATATATCCTGTGCTCCTCGACTAGCGCGTCGAGGTCGTTTTGCAACTTCGAAAAGCTGTCGTGGGTCACGACGACGGGCAAGGAATATTTGCGGCTGAGCTCGGCGATATATACGGCGGGCATAGGTTTCCCGCCCGAGAGCTGGACCACCTCGGCGCCCGCTTTTTTCACGCGGGAAAACACTTCGTCATATCCTTTCTCGTCTTTGAGATATTTCCTGAGCGAAAACAGTTGAACGCCGTATTTCATGTTTTATCCCTCCCTTTCCGTGCCGTCATCCGTATTTTTGCGGGAGTCGGCGTCGCAAACATCATCTTTGAAGCAGTCCTCTTCCTGAAGTCTTGCCTCCGCTTCGGCGACTGCCGCGAACACGTCCGCCTCGCCTTCTCCCGCCGCCGCGACCTCGCCGCCGTTTTCAATGGAAATGGCGTTGCTCTCATAAGAGGATCTAAGGTGCTCCTCCTTCAGAACTTGCAGTTCGGCGACTTTCTTTTTCGAGAGCGGATACCAGACCAGAAGGACCACAGCCATCAAGCCGAAGAGCACGGCGGGGATGATGGTGGCAAGGTCGTACATCACCGAAATGTTCTCGGGGGATTGTATCGCGCCCTTGGTGCTGTCGTAATTCATTGCGAGCAGAGCTCCGTTGACGGCGATGGCGGCTATGACCTGTCCCAGCTTTCTGAAAAACATGAAGAAGGAATACGCCGTGCCGTCGTCGCGGCGATTTGTCTTTATCTCTATCTCGTCTATGGCGTCCGTCGCCATGGACCACACTTGCAGGATGATGAAGGAGAGTCCCATGCCGCTCACGAAGCAAAGCGCCATGAAGAGATAGGCGAGGATGTCGGGATCGGTGCCGCGTAGCGCGAACATCCCGAGGTTTGCCGCGGCGGCAAGTATCATGCCCACGCCGCAGATCTCCTTCTTGCCGAACTTTCTGACCATCTTGGGGGTGAAGAACATGAATATCGCCATGGGCGCATAGGTGCATACCGTGGAAACCAGATTCATCCAAGACATCCCGAAGTAGTCGTCAAAGAGGTAAAGATAAAAACTTTGCGTGAACATCTGTCCCGCGAGCAGGAGCATACTTGCCACGCTGACGGAGAGGAAAGCTCTGTTTTTGAAAAGATTTTTGACAATGGAAAGGGTCTCTCCTTTTTCCCTCTTTTCGGAAGGGAGCGCGATGACGCGTTCCTTGTTGGAGAAAAACGCGAGGATCAGCATCACGAGCGCGATGACGGCGACCACCGCGACGCCGATGATGATGGGCGTATACTGCATCACTTCTATCTCACGGTTGGTCTCGGGATTGGTGCCCACGGTCTCATAGCAGAATGAGGCGATGAGCACGGCGGGTACGGAGCCGACTCCTGCGCCTATCGAACGGAATACGGAGAGCTTGGTGCGCTCTTTCTCGTCCGTCGTCACCACGGAAGCCAGACCGCCGTACGGGATCTGGAGCATGGTGTAGCTCATGCCGAACATCACGTAAGTGACTGTGGCATAGACGCAGGTGCCCACATAGTCCACGTCCCCCGTGAGCCCGGGCCAGCGTATGAACATCAGGACGGTGGAAAGGATGAGAGGACCCGCCGCCCACAAGAACCACGGACGATATCTGCCCCATTTGGAGAGCTTGATGGTGTCCGTGATCCTGCCCATTATCGGGTCGTTGATGGCGTCCCACACCCTCGCGCCTATGAACATCAGCATGATGAACAGAGGGTCGAGGAAAAATATATCAGTATAAAACTTCTGCAAAAAAGAGGTCACCAGCCCGAAGACGAGACACCCTGCCGTGTCTCCCATCGCATAGCCGATATAATCTTTTGTCGCAAGTCCGCTGGTGCGGGCGATATAGCTCGTCTGTTCGGGCTGTACCGCCGAGGTCCCTATGTTATCGCTCATAAATTTCTCCCGTACAACGCGCGTGTGCGCACGATTCAGCTTTTCTTGTTTGGCGTTTTCGCCTCTTCTTCTCTCTTGCGCTCTTCGAGTTCGGCGAGGAATTTCTCCTCGTCAATGGGGATGGTCACTTCCCTCCCCGTCCAGCTCGCAAGATGGATGGCATTGGAGAAAGTGAGCCCCGTTATCCCCTGTTCGCCGGGCGCGATGAACTTGTCCGTCTTTTTGAGGAGATAGTCGGTGTAGTTCTTGATTATCCCGATGTGCTGAGGGGGATATTCGGTGAACCTGAGATAGTGTCCGATGCCGCGATAGGTGTGCGTCTTGGTCTTGGGTTTGCCCATGAAGACGGTGTTATGCTCTGAAAAGACGGGCTCAGGCTCGGCGTTCTCGGTGAAGACGAGCTTACCCTTTTCGATGACTATCTTGCCCCCCTCGCCCGTTATTTCGAGACGGTTTGTGCCCGGCGCGTCGTGAGTGGAGGTGACGAACACCCCCGTCGCCCCGTTTGCGAATTTGCATACTGCGGTCACGTCGTTCTCCACGCTGATGTCCCTCCCCACCGTGGAGGCGGTCGCCGTCACCGAGACGGGAAGCCCCGCAAGCCATGTGAAAAGATCAAGCTGATGAGGACATTGATTGAGGAGCACTCCTCCTCCCTCTCCCCACCAGGTGCCGCGCCAGCCGCCCTGCGCGTAGTAGGCGCGGGGACGGTACCAGTTGGTGATTATCCACACTATCCTTGTGAGTTTCCCGAGTCTGCCGCTCTCGATGAGCTCTTTGGCTTTGATATAGAGGGGGTTGGTGCGTTGGTTGAACATCATGCCGAAAAGGAGGTCGGGATGCTTTTTTGCTTCCTCGTTCATCTCTCGCACCTGTTTTGTGTACACTCCCGCCGGCTTGTCGCAGAGCACGTTGAGCCCCGCTCTCATCGCGGCTATCGCTATCTCGGGATGGAAATAGTGCGGGGTCTCCACCATCACGACGTCGACGAGCCCCGAGGCGAACATATCCTTGTAGTTTTCAAAGACTTTCACCCCTTTCAGGTTTTCCTCGGCGTACTTGCGCCTTGCGGGGTCGATGTCGCAGACGGCGGTGAGCCTCGCGCCCTTGACGAGCCCTTTGAGTTTGGTGAATATCTTGGTGTAGAATGTGCCCTGTTTGCCCACTCCCACTATGCCGTATCTGACTTCTTTCATGCCTTCGCCTCCGCTATGAGTTTTTTGAGACCGTTATATTGCCAGAGGAACACTTCCTTTCGGGACGCGCACTTGAAATAGCCCCGCCCCATCCTCTTATCGATGAGCCTGAACGCCTTGAAATGATCGAGGAGCGCAAGTCCCGCAAATGGTACGAAATTGACCACGGGTTTCAGGAGCGCGTATTTGAAAGTATGCGGTTCAAGAGTCATGAACCCCTCGTAGCCGCGCTTTATCAACTCGCCAATAATGTACTCGTAATGCCCCTCGCCGAGCCCCACGGGGACCTCCACCTTGTAGGAGGAGCAATCTTTGACGTGATAATACACCACATGATCCTTCAAAGCGTCGAACGCCGCCACCGGATCCGCATCGCATTGGATATAGTTGCTCGCGTCGAAGCAGAGGACGAGATCCTCGTCGTCCAGCTCGCGGTACAGCTTCATCACGCGCTCCGGTACGTCGCCGTATATCTTCTTCTCGTTCTCGTGCAGGAGCTTGACTCCGCTCCCCTTGACTATCGAGAGGAGTTCCCGCATACGCTTCACCACCTTGTCGTGACAGGAGTCGGGGGCGCGGTCGCCGTAGAAGAAGGAAAACACGCGGATGTAGCCGCACTCCATGAGCTTTGCTATCTTCACCAGCTCGGCAAGCTGTCTCTTCTGCTTTTCGAAGCCCTCTTCGTCGTCTATACCGACCTTGCCTATCGGCGAACCTATGGAAGAAAACTTTATCCCCTCCCTCTTCAACACGGGATATATCTTGTCCTCGAATTCTTCGAGGGTGTAGTCTGCGATGTTTTTCCCGTCCAAGTTGCGGGGGCACATATAAGTTTCGCCCAGCTCATGCATGACGCCGATCTGGGCACTTAACTTGCTACTTATCTCGTCATAAAACCCCGATATAGTGATCTTGCCCATGAATTATCTCTCCTCAGCGCTGTACTCTTCCGCTCCCGTCGCCCTTTCTCAGGGTCTCCACTTCCTCTTTGGACACCATGTTGAAATCCCCTTCCACGGAGTGTTTCAACGCGCTTGCCGCCACGGCGAATCCGAGAGCGTCCGAGGGTGTATAGCCCGAAAGCATGGCGAATATCAACCCCGCTCCGAAGCTGTCTCCGCCCCCAACTCTGTCCACGATATGCACGGGATATTTCTTGCTGAAATACGCTTCCTTGCCCGTATACAGCATGGCGGACCAGTTGTTGTCGCTCGCGCTCAGGCTCTCGCGAAGCGTTATGGCGACCGCGCGGAAACCGAATTTTTCCGAGAGCTTTTTCGCAACGTCGATATACCCTTCGCGATCCAGCTTTCCCGACGTGACGTCGCTGTTTTCCGCCTGTATGCCGAACACGTCCTTTGCGTCCTCCTCGTTGGCAATGCAGACGTCAACGTATCGGCATATCGCGGACATCGCTCTTCCCGCCTCTTCCTTTGACCAGAGTTTTTTGCGGAAATTGAGGTCGCAGGAGACGGTGACGCCGAGTTTGCGCGCAGTCTTCGCTCCCTCTTCCGCCGCCGCGGCGAGTTTCGGGGAAAGCGCGGGAGTGATGCCCGTGAAATGCAACCAATCCGCGCCTTTCAGGATGCTCTCCCAGTCGTACTCCTCTTTTTCAGAGGTCTGAAACGCCGAGCCCGCTCTGTCATAGATGACTTTGCTCGGACGCTGGCTCGCCCCTTTTTCGCAATAGTAGATGCCCACCCTATCTCCGCCTCGGAGTATGAGGGAGGTGTCCACGCCGAATTTGCGCAGAGAGTTGACCGCGCTCTGCCCTATCTCGTGAGACGGGAGTTTGGTGACGAACGCCGCGTCCGCCCCGAAATTCGCAAGGGAGACGGCTACGTTCGCTTCCGCCCCGCCGAAAGTGGCTTCAAGCCTGTCCGCCTGCACGAAACGCAGATAGTTTTCGGGCTGTAAGCGGAGCATGATCTCACCGAATGTCACGACTCGCATATCTTCATCGCCTCCTTGCAAATGCGGGTGATGTCGAGAGGCGAGCCCTTCATCATGAAGGAGCCGCCGACGGCATACACCTTGTCGAACTCGATAAACTCTTTGAGATTGCCAAGGTCCACCCCTCCCGTCGGGATGAACCTGACCTGCGGGAAGGGAGCGGAGAGCGCTTTCAACGCCTTTATCCCGCCGAACACCCCGGCGGGGAAAAATTTCAGGATATCGAATCCGTAAGACAACGCGTGCATGATCTCACTCGGGGTCACGCACCCGGGATAATATGTGACGCCTTTATCCAGCGCAAATCGTGCCACTCCGTCGTCGAATCCCGGGGAGACCAGGAATCTCGCGCCCGCCGCCACCGCGCGTCCCGCTTGTTCGGCGTTTATCACGGTGCCCGCGCCTATCTCCATGTCGGGGAATGCCGAGGCGGCTATGCGTATCGCCTCTTCGGCGCACGCGGTGCGGAAGGTTATCTCGGCGCAATACACCCCGCCGTCTTGCAGGGCTCGGAGCACGGGGATGGTGTCCGCCGCGTCCTTCAATGCTATCACGGGGATAAGTTTTTTCATCTCACACCCCGCTGTATGCGGAAAATCCGCCGTCCACGGGGATGACGGTCCCCGTCACGAAGCCGCTCGCGCCGTCGTCGGCAAGCCAGATGAGACATCCGATGAGGTCGTCTATCTCCCCGAATTTGCGCATGGGCGTGGCGGCGAGTATCTTCCCCGTTCTTGCGGTCGGCGTGCCGTCCGCGTTGAAGAGAAGGCTCCTGTTCTGATTGGTGACAAAAAACCCGGGGGCTATCGCGTTGCACCTGATCCCGCAGGGCGCGAAGTGCACCGCAAGCCATTGCGTGAAATTGGATATCCCCGCCTTTGCCGCGCTGTACGCCGGTATCTTGGTGAGTGGGGCGAATGCGTTCATGGAAGAGATGTTGATGATGTTCCCTCCCGTCTTCACCATGTCCTGCGCAAACACCTGGGTCACGAGAAACGCAGATGTGATGTTGATGTCGAACACAAATCGCAATCCGCTCTCTTCCAGCGCGAAGAAATCCTTGACGCCCGTAAGATCGGGGGTCATATATTCGTTGTCGGTGGTAGCGCGCGGATTGTTTCCGCCCGCGCCGTTCACGAGGAAATTGACCTTGCCGAACTTTTCGTGCACTTTGTCGCGGGCGCGCAGTATATCCGCCTTGTCCAGACAGTCGCATTTGAGCGCGACGGCGTTTTTCCCTATCTCGTCGGCGACCGCCTTTGCCGCGCTCTCGTTGATGTCCAGGAGGGCTACCTTCGCGCCGCACGCGGCGAGCGCACGCGCGAACTCGGAGCAGATGACTCCGCCCCCGCCCGTGATGACAGCCACTTTCTCTGAAAGATCTGTTTTGAAAGGCAGTTTCATTTTTCTCCTTCCTCCTTTTCCACCGCTTCGAAGAGCCCCGTGAGGTAGCACGCGCCCATCGCTCTGTCAAAGAGCCCGTAGCCCGGTTTTCCCTGCTCTCCCCACACGTTCCTGCCGTGGTCGGGACGCACATACCCTTTGCATCCGCCGCGCACCAGCGCACGTACGATGCCGAATATGTCCACGTCTCCCGAAGCAGTCTGATGTCCGTTTTCGTAAAAATCTATCTCACCTTCGTATTTCAGCTGGCGAAGGTGCGCGAAATGTATACGGCGCGCGTACTTCGCCGCCATTTTCACGAGGTCGTTTTCCCTTGACGCGCCCAGGCTCCCCGTGCAGAAGGTGATGCCGTTGTGAGGGTCTGGCACGGCGGCGAAAAGCCTGTCGTAGTCCTCCTCCTTGCAAATTATCCTGGGAAGCCCGAAGATATCCCACGGCGGGTCGTCGGGGTGTATCGCCATGTCCACTCCCGTCTCGTCGCATACGGGCATTATCTCTTTGAGGAAGAACACCAGATTTTCAAAGAGTTTCTCATGGCTCATGCCCTTGTATTCTTTGAGTAGCGCGCCGAGTTCGGCAGGAGAATAGCTCTCGTCCCAGCCGGGGAGGTGAAGGTCTTCGGGGTCGAGAGCGGCGAGCGCGGAATGGTCGTATGCAAGCGATTCCGCCCCGTCGGGATGACGGAAATGCAGGTCCGTGCGCACCCAGTCGAAGACGGGCATGAAATTGTAGCATATGCACTTCACGCCCACCGCGGCGCAGTTGCGGATGTTCTGCTTGTACGCCTCGATATACTTTGCGCGGGAGGGCTTGCCGAGCTTGATGTCCTCGTGCACGGGGACGGACTCGATGACTTCCATTTCCAGTCCTGCGGCGCTCGTCATATCCCTGTATTTTTGCAGGGAGTCGAGGCTCCACGCCTCTCCCACCGGGGTGTCATAAACGGCGGTGACCACCCCGCTCACTCCCTGGATCTGTTTGATGTCCGAAAGAGAGATGCTGTCCTTTTCGCCGTACCAGCGGAAAGTCATTTTCATAAGCCGAGCGCCTCCTTTACATTGAAATATGAGATATCCCTAGCGAGCCCGATAGCCGCGCCTTCGTCGTACTCCCCTCTTTCAGTCTTTTCTGCGATGAAGGACGCCAGTATTCGGCGGTAGAAATCGAAGCGGACGTAGGAACTGAAAGACCTGCTGTCCGTGAGCATCCCCAGATTGTTGCCGAGCATCGCGTATTCCGCCACCGTCTCGAGCTGACGCTTTATGCCGCAGACGGTGTCGTTGAACCACCACGCCGCGCCGACCAGCACGTTGGGGAATGCCCCCGATATCGCACAAACAGCCCTTAAATAGTTGTCATTGAGCGGATAAAGCACGATTTTGGGCAGTCCGCCCAATTCTCCGTACATCTTGTCAAGAAGCGTAGCGAGCCTGTCCGTCGCGATATAGTCGCGGAAAACGTCAAAGCCGGCGTCCCGCCCTATCTTCCCGAACGCCTTCGAATTGACGTTGCGGAAAGTGCCGAAATGCAGTTGCAGGAGAAGCCCTCTTTCATGGCACGCGCGGATGAGCCACTCGACGTCCTCGGTGTCCGAAAAGACGTCGAATCCGTGGTCGGCGGCTTTGCATCCCTTGGTGAGGAAAAAGTCCAGCCTTTTTTCAAGCTCCGCCTTGGACGCCCCTTCGGCAAAACATCTGTCGGGACGGAAGGTCGGGCTCACGGTGACTCCGTTTATACTGCCGTGCAGGGAAAGGGAGGAAAAGGGATCGTCCGTCGTGGCGATATACTCCACCCTGAATTTTTTGAGTAGGTCGCCGACGCCGATATCCCGCAACTTTTCGTTGGCTCTTTCCCATATGCTCTCTGCGCTCTCCGCGTTCAGAGGTTCGCGTATGCCGAAAAGCGCGTCCAGCTCCATATGCGACCAATAGTACAGCGGATTGCCTATGAGTTTGGGCATGACGGAGGCGTATGCGAAAAATTTCTCCTTGTTGCTCCCATCCCCCGTGACATACTTCTCGGGGACGCCCGCAAGGCGCATCGCACGCCATTTATAGTGATCCCCCGCGAGCCACAGTTCTCCTATGTCCGAAAAATGTTTGTCGCAAGCTATCTCGGCTTCATTGAGGTGACAATGATAGTCGATTATCGGAAGATGTGCTATACCGTCGTACAGCTTCTTCGCCGCGGCGCTTTCGAGCAGGATGTTTTCATCAAAAAAAGCCATCTGGCACCTCTCTTATATAAAAATTTTATCACTCAACATTTTCTCAGTAAATCCTGATTTTTGCTTTTTTGCTTGCAGAAATTGCTATCATATGCTATTCTCCGCTTATGAGCGAGAGATACGAAAACCAATTCATGTCCTGCAACACCTACGAGGCGCACCACAAGACGGACAAGAATTTCCGCACCGTGGAGATGCATTCCCACGACTTTTCGGAGCTCTATCTCTTCATGAAAGGCTCAGCCTCCTACATCATCGAGGACAGCAAATTCCATCTGGAACCCGGGGACATCCTCCTCATCCCGCCCGGGAGGCTTCATCAGCTTGACATCAAGGACTCCGCCGAGACCTACGAGCGTATAGTTTTATGGTTGGATCAACGATATATCAGGCGGATGTCCACCCCTCTCACCGACCTCAATCTCTGCTTTTCGGAGACGTCGCGCTCGGGCGCGTATCTCATACGCAACTCCTCTCTTTCAGAAACGGTGTGCGGACATCTGAAAGAAGTGGCGGCGCCCCTCGAAGAGACCTTCGGCAGGGATATAGAAAGGGAGGAAAGCATAAAGAGCCTTCTCATATGTCTCGGGCAGTTCTTTTTGCAAAACACGGGAGGGTCGGCGGTCACGGGCGCGGGGAACGCCTGCGTGTCGCGCGCGATAGAATATATCTCGGAACACATCGCCGAAGATCTTTCGCTGGAAAGGATATCCTCTGCGATCTTTGTCAACAAGTACTATTTCGCGCACGTCTTCAAGGAGACCACAAATACCACCCCGCACAGATACGTGCTCAAAAAAAGGCTGGTGCTCTCAAAACAATTCTTGGAACAGGGATGCCCCGTCACCGAGGTGTATCTCAAATGCGGATTCAGCGACTACACCCACTTTTTCCGCGCTTTCAAAAAGGAATTCGGGGTGACTCCCAAACAGTTTTACGCAAGGATGAGATCCTGACCGCTTTTTGCGGCGTTCACATCCCGCGACGACATTTGTCGTAAAAGATGAGGACTGTCCTCACGCTCCTGCTCCCCTCCCTGCCGTCAAGAGGGAACTTTTCTTTTTTCGACACGCAGTCGTAAAAGTGCGCGATGAGGGCGGAATGTCCCTTGCCGTACATCCTCTTCCCGTACCACCCATCCTCTCGCTCCGGATGGACGGGCTCTCCGTCGAGGAGCGCGCGGTCGGGATATATCTCCAAGGTTTTCCCTTCCGTCACCACCTTCACTTTCGCGGGATGATCCTCTTTTGCCGTGTTTGTCGCAAAGAGCTCGCAGGGTGTTTCCCCCTCCATATGCAAATGAGCGGTGTCCTCAACTTCTATCACCCCTTTCAGGGATATGTTTTGCATACTTCCCGTGACGTCTGTCGGGTCGCCGCACAGCCATTGCAAGAGGTCCACGGTGTGTATCGCCTGATTTATCAGCACGCCGCCTCCCTCCGTCGCCCATCTGCCTCTCCATTCTCCCGAGGCGTAGTATCCCGCGTCGCGGTGCCAGCGCACCTCCCCGAACGCTCTGTCTATCTTTTTTCCGACGAGATATCTCTTTGCAAACGCCGAAGAGGGGTTGTATCTGTTTTGCAGACACACTCCGAGCATACCCGAGGAAGCGTCCTCGGCGGCTATGATGCGATCGATGTCCGCAAGGTGTATCGTGAGGGGCTTTTCGCAGAGCACGTTGCAACCGTGTTCGAGCGCAAATACTATCATTTCGGTGTGCAAATAGTGCGGAGTGCAGATGTGCACCACGTCGGGAGACTCCCTTAAAATCATCTCGCGGTAGTCGTCGTACCCTCTCTTTGCGCCCTCTCTGCGCTCGGGGAGGACGTCGCACACCGCCGCGAGCTCTATCCCCTGTTCGCGCAGGACGTCGCGGTGCACTTTTCCGATGACTCCCATACCTATCAACGCCGCTTTCATACCCTCTTCATCCGCACTTCACGCAGAGTGCGCTCCTCCTTTCGATGCCCCGTCCGCGCATATGCGTTCATACGCAACGGAGGGGAAAAACCTTTCCGTCATCCTGTCGTTCACCGCGACAAGAAGGCGCCCCAGCCCTACGAAGAGACATATCCCCGCGATGAGCACGAGGAACATGAGCACGTATGCCGCGGCGAAGTTCACATTTTCTCCCCCGCCGAACAGCTCCCATATGAATTCCGGGCGGTAGAAGGGATAGGGATAAAAATGCATCTTCCCCACCCCGCCGCGCAGGATGGAAAACAGGGAGTACAAAAAGGGGTATATCCCGAAATACCACACGTCGCGGTGTCGCACCCGTCTGTCCGTAAATGGGAAGAACCACAGCACGAGCATCACGGGCGGGACTATCATGTGGAAGTAGACCTGGATGAAACTGTTCATCGCGTGATAGGGGTCATGCCAAGTGAAAGGCGGGGTGAATCCCATGGGTATGCCCGCCGTATACACCACTCCCGTCACGATGATATAGGTGGTCGCCATGGCTCCGAAAAAGGGCGAATGCCCGAATTTTTCCGCGCCTTTCACGCCGAAACAGGCGAGCGCTGCGCATATCAGATAGACGTAGACGAACACGTTGGATTGGATGGTGAAAAATGAGAGGACGTTGAACCGCCCGTAGTCCACGGGACTGAACTCCGCGTCGTACTCGAAGACGTAACAGCTGAGGCGGTGTATTATGACAAGAAAGCCGAAGACGCCGAGCGTCATCATCACGACGCCCGCCGCTTTGCTTTTCGCGAGCCTGCTCTGTCTCACTTCGTCCTCTCCTTTCAAAATTCTACAAGACAATCATACTCTCGCATCCCGCCGAAATCAAGACACAACTTTTCCTTATCCGCAGTCGCTCGGCGCGCCGCGAGCTTTGCCGCATCAAAAGCAGCTCCCGCACCTTGCGCCGCACTTCACGCGAGGATGCCGCAGTCATCGTCACGCAGGAACTTTGCCAAGCCGTATCCGACCTTTTTTTGCATTCAAAAAGCGCCCCCGAAAGGGCGCTTTTGAGATCGACGTTTATCAGAACAACACGTCCTTTTCGTAGAGAGGATGTGCGTCGCAGAGAGCGAGCACCTTTTCGGTCACTCTCGGTATGGCGTCCTCGCCGTTTTTGATGATATCGGCGATGCACTTGCCGATGACCTTCATGTCCTCTTCCTTCATGCCGCGCGTGGTGACGGCGGGAGTGCCTATCCTGACGCCGCTGGTCACGAAAGGTTTCTCCGGATCGTTGGGGACGGCATTCTTGTTGACTGTGATGTGCGCCTCATCCAGCCACTTTTCGAGCTGTTTGCCCGTGACTCCGGTGCCCACGAGGTTGAGGAGCATGAGGTGGTTGTCCGTGCCGCCGCTCACGAGGTTCACGCCCTCGGCGAGCAAAGTTTCGGCAAGGGTCTTGGCGTTTGCGACGACCTGTTTCTGATACTCTCTGAACTCGGGCGTGAGCGCCTCCTTGAACGCCACCGCCTTAGCCGCGATGATGTGCATGAGAGGACCGCCCTGGGAGCCGGGGAAAATGGTCTTGTCGATGAGCTTTGCCAGCTCCTCGTTGTTGGTCATGATGAGCCCGCCGCGAGGTCCGCGAAGGGTCTTGTGCGTGGTAGAGGTCACGAAATCCGCATAGGGCACGGGAGAGGGATGCAACCCCGCCGCCACGAGTCCCGCGATGTGCGCGATGTCCACCATGAAGTATGCGCCGACTTCGTCCGCGATCGCCTTGAACTTGTCGAATTCTATCGTCCTTGCATACGCCGAAGCGCCCGCGACGATGAGTTTCGGCTTGTGTTCCAACGCCTTCTTGCGCACGTCCTCGAAGTCTATCCTGCCCGTCTCGGGGTCCAGCCCGTAGGACACGAACTTGAAGAGCTTGCCGCTCAGATTGACGGGGGAACCGTGCGTGAGGTGTCCGCCTTCCGAAAGAGACATACCCAGCACGGTGTCACCGGGCTGCAATACGGCGTAATACACCGCGAAGTTCGCATTGGAACCGCTGTGCGCCTGGACGTTGGCGTACTTCACACCGAAGAGCTCTTTTGCGCGTTCGATGGCGAGCTCCTCCGCACGGTCGACAAACTGACAGCCGCCGTAGTAACGCTTGCGGGGATACCCTTCCGCGTACTTGTTGGTGTAAAAGCTGCCTGCCGCTGCCATGACTGCGGGGGAAACTATGTTTTCGCTTGCGATGAGTTCGAGATTGTGCTGTTGACGGCGGAGCTCCTCCACCATGGAATCGTACAGTTCGCCGTCTACGGCTTTTATGCTTTTGAGATCTACCATAAAACTCCTGTATCCGCCCCGCGCGACGGACGTATCCGTCCGCACGGAGTCCGATGTATCTCAGCCGAAGAGAGGATGCCTCCTCCTCGGCTCACAAAACATTGTCCGAAACCATTCCCCGAGACGCGGCTTTGATCACTCTGCCGAGGTGCGGGTCCGGTCGGGACGCTTTTGCGCTCTCACAGGTTCTTGTCCAGCGCGGCGGCGAGTTGCGCCTTCTGGCGGTAACCTATCATCTTGTCCGTTATCTCCCCCGCTTTGAACACAAATACGGCGGGGATGGTCATGATGCCGAATCTCTCTGCAAGATCGGGGCAATCGTCCACGTTCACCTTGCCGACGGCGGCTTTGCCGACATAATCCTCAGCCACGGATTCCACGATGGGACCGAGCATCTTGCAAGGACCGCACCAGCTTGCCCAGAAGTCCACCATGACCACGTCGTTGGAGCGGATTATCTCATCGAAATTATCGCTCGTGATCTTCAAACAATTGTCGCTCATTATTGTCTCCTTTCGGCTTTTGCCGCAAGATATTCCCTATTTTTTCATCGGAGCTCTCCGCGTCGTCCGCAAGGGGTCTCGCTCCCTCTCCGGTGAGCACCGCCGCAGGCGAGACGATCTCGGTCATGCGCGGCGCGAACCCCTTTTTCTTCCTGATGACGAACCTGTCCAAAAGGAAAGCCACAAGAAATCCGACCGCGAGCCCGCCCAGCGCGAGCAAGACCTGCGCAAGTTCCGAGAGCAGGGATCCGACCCCCACTCCCACTCCGACCAGTACAAGGGGTATTATATATACGATGAGTGCGGCTGTCAACACAAACCGCTCCCCCATGCTGACGTTCACCACGTCGCCTACTCGGGCGTCGAGATCGTTGGCGATGACTATCTTCACCTTCATCCCGCCCTTGGTGACGGCGCACATATGACAGGAATCGCAGGCGCTCTTGCGGTCGAACTCCACGGTCGCGCGTCCCGCCCTGACTTTGGTGACCACACCCTGCTCGGTCATGCGAGCACCGCCTCCGCAAGACGGGAGAACGTGCACACGGCGCTCTCCCCCGTCGTCATGTTTTTGAGGGAGACCTCGCCTTTTTCCAACTCATCATCGCCGATGACGGCGGAAAAACGCGCGCCGCACTTGTCGGCGTACTTCATCTGCGCTTTGAGCCCTCTGCCCATGAGGTCGTATTCCGTCTTCACGCCATCAGCCCTGAGCTTTGCGGCGAGTACGGGCACGTATTCCCCCGCTTTCTCCCCGAGAGAGGCGATGTAAAGATCCGTGCATTCGGGCTCGGCGGCGAGCATGGCGGTGTTTTCGAGCACCATGAGAAGTCTTTCCAACCCGAGACCGAAACCTACTGCGGGAGTGGGCTTCCCGCCCACCTCTTCGACCAGGCGGTCGTATCTGCCGCCGCCGCACACCGTACCTTGCGCGCCTATGTCCTCGGAGACGAATTCAAACACGGTGCGTGTGTAATAGTCCAGCCCTCTCACGATGGAAGGATTCACTTTGAATGGCACTCCGAGCGCGGTGAGCCTCCTCCCCAATTCCTCGAAATGAGCGCGGCAGTCCTCGCACAAGAAATCCGTGATCTTGGGGGCGCCGGCGGTTATCGCGCGGCATTTTTCCTGCTTGCAGTCAAGGATGCGCAGAGGATTGCGGTCAAAACGGTCGCGGCACTCGTTGCACATCCCGCCGAGATTTGCGCCGATGTACTCTTTCAGAGCGGCGTTGAACTTCGCCCTGCATTCCTTGCAACCGATGCTGTTGATGTTGAGGGAAAGGGACTTCAGCCCGACGGAGGTCAGGAAGGTATGCGCGAGGGCGATGACCTCGGCGTCCGCGGCGGGAGACTCGCTGCCGTAAAGCTCGACGCCGAACTGATGATGTTCGCGCAGTCTGCCGTTCTGGGGACGCTCATAGCGGAAAACGGAGGCGAGATAGTACGCCTTCATGGGGAGGGTCTGCTGTTGGAGACCGTTTTCGATGTAGGCGCGCGCGACCCCCGCCGTACCCTCGGGACGAAGGGTCATGCTCCTGCCCCCCTTGTCGAGGAAGGTGTACATCTCCTTGGTCACGATGTCGGTGGTCTCGCCCACCCCTCTTGCGAAGAGCTCCGTGTGCTCGAACATGGGGGTGCGCATCTCGCGGAAGCCGAAGAGCGCGGCGGTCTCACGCGCGCGAGCTTCGACGTAATGCCATTTGAATGCGTCCTGAGGCAACATATCCTTGGTGCCTTTCGGGATGGTTATCATATATCCTCCTCGGAGCCCACTCCGCTCCGACAAGACCTTATGAGCGTTTTATCCTCACAATATCCGAGGATAAAACGCTTTTTCGGTCAGTATCACAAAATGTATTTTTTGAGCGAAGCGGCGCGCAGAGAGGTCGCGAGATGCGCCGCGACGTAATCTTTGTCTATCTTGATCTCCTTGGTCTCGTTGTCGTCCGCCTCATAGAGCACGTCTTTGAGGAGATGTTCCAAGACGGCGTGCAGACGACGCGCGCCGAGGTTTTCGCTGTTCTCGTTTTCGTAATAGGCGGTGCGGGCGATCTCGCGTATCGCGTCCTCGCTGAATTCCAGCTCCACGCCGTCCACGCCGAGGAGAGCCTTGTACTGTTTGAGCACGGCGTTGTCCGGCTCTGTCAGTATCTTGACGAAATCCTCTTCGGTGAGATTGTCCAGCTCCACCCTTATCGGGAATCTGCCCTGGAGCTCGGGGATGAGATCCTCCATCTTGGACATATGGAAGGCGCCCGCCGCGATGAAGAGGATGAAGTCCGTACGTATGGAACCGTACTTGGTCTGGACGGTGCTCCCCTCAACGATGGGCAGGATGTCGCGCTGTACGCCCTCGCGGGACACGTCGTGTCCCTGATCCCTCCCGGCGCGCGCGGCGACTTTGTCTATCTCATCCAAAAATACCACGCCGTCCTGCTCCGCTCTCGAAAGGGCTTCTGAGGTGATGGCGTCCTGATCCACCATCTTCTCGGCTTCCTGGTTGATGATGAGGTCCATCGCCTGTTTGACGGTGAGTCTGCGTTTTTTGGTCTTTCCGCCCATCATGCCGCCGAAGATGCTCCCGAGGTCTATCTCGTTGCCCGGAGCGTTGCCGGGGGTGAGCTGGATGGGCTTGGGCTGTTGCTTTATCTCTATCTCGATGGTGATGCCGTCAAGGTGCCCCGCCCTTATCTCGCTCAAAAGTTCCTCTTTGAGTTGCGCGTCCGACTTTTCCGCGGTGCTCGCCTTTTTGCGTATGGGCAGGATGATGTCCACCAGCCTGTTTTCGGCGATCTCGGTGGCGCGGGGCATGACCTCTTTGAACTTCTCGTCCTTGACCATTCTTATGGAGACTTCCACGAGGTCGCGGATGATGCTCTCCACATCCCTGCCCACATAGCCCACTTCCGTGAACTTGGTGGCTTCCACCTTGACGAAGGGGGCGCGGACGAGTTTGGCGAGCCTTCTCGCTATCTCTGTCTTACCCACGCCTGTGGGACCTTTCATGAGGATGTTTTTGGGGGTAATCTCTTCGCGCATCTCTTCGGGGAGGCGGCTTCTTCTGTAACGGTTGCGCAGAGCGATCGCGACGGCGATCTTGGCGTCCTGCTGACCGATGATGTATCTGTCCAATTCCTTGACTATCTGTTTGGGAGTGAGTTCCATATGACCTCCTTACACCGTTTCGACCGTGATGTGGTCGTTTGTGAACACACACAGTTCGGATGCTATTTTGAGCGCGCGGACCGCGATCTCTTTTGCGTCGAGATCGGTCGCGCCCGCGAGAGCGCGCGCCGCGGCGAGCGCGTAATTGCCGCCGCTCCCTATCGCGCAGATGCCGCTCTCGGGCTCGATGACTTCGCCGCTCCCCGAGACGATATAAAGGGAGTTCGCGTCCGCCACTATGAGCAGAGCCTCCAACTTGCGGTACATCTTGTCGCTTCGCCAGAGCTCGGCGAGCTCGACCGCGGATCTCATCAGGTTCCCGCTGTATTTTTGCAACATTTCTTCGAATTTTTCCGAGAGCGCGAACGCGTCAGAGACGGAGCCCGCAAATCCGATGACCACTTTGTCGTTGTAGATGCGCTTCACCTTGACGGCGTTGCCTTTCATGATGACGCTCTCGCCCATCGTCACCTGCCCGTCTCCGGCGATGGCGGTCATACCGCCCCTTTTGACTGCGCAGATGGTAGTTCCTCTGAATTCCATTTTTTCCTCCGCCGAGTTCATTCGGCGCGTCCTGCGGTTGAATTGGGTGCCCCCTCGCAGTACGCAACGTCCCGATAGGATGTATCCGAGACGAATTTCATTATATCACGCACGGCACGGTCGTGATAGAATTTCTTTCTTTCTTTTTTGCCCACGTCGGGTGCGGTCGGCAACAGCCCGAAATTGGCGTTCATGGGTTGGAATCCAGTCTCCGCCCCCGCGACGTAGCGGCACAATGCGCCCGTGACGGTGGTGGAAGGCGGGACCGCCGCCTCTTTTCCCGCAAGTTCTCTCGCAAGCGAGACCGCCGCGATCAACCCGCTCATGACGCTCTCCACATAGCCTTCCACTCCCGTGAGCTGTCCCGCTATGTACAAAGCATCATCTCCCGCGAACCTGAAAGTTTCCTTTATGCTTCCCGCCGAATTGAGATAAGTGTTGCGGTGCATGACGCCGTATCGCAAAAATTCCGCGTTTTTCAACGCCGGGATCATGCCGAACACCCTCTTTTGCGCGCCGTAGGTGAGATTTGTCTGGAATCCCACCATGTTCCAGCCCTCTCCCGCCATGCTCTCTCGGCGGAGCTGTACCACGGCATACGCGCCCTTTCCCGTAGCGGGATCGCGCAGTCCCACGGGACGCAGAGGTCCGAACCTCATCGCGTCCTCTCCGCGCTTCGCTATCTCCTCGATGGGCATACACCCCTCGAAGAGCTCCTTTTTTTCAAAGTCCCTGAGCACCACCGTCTCGGCGGAGACGAGCGCTTCCCTGAACGCGCGGTACTCCTCTCTTTCCATGGGAAGGTTGAGATAATCCTCCCCTCTTCCGTATCTTCCGCCGAAATAAGCCCTTTCTCTGTCCACCGTGGAAAGTTCGACAATGGGGGCTATCGCGTCGTAAAAATGCAGGTTTTCCGCTCCCGTGAGGCGGGCGAGTTTTTCCGCCAATGCGTCCGAAGTGAGGGGACCCGTGGCAATCACGGCGGGAGCGGGAGGGATATCCGTCGCCTCCTCTCTCACGAGCGTGAACGCGGGATAGGCGAAGAGCGCGGCGCTTACTGCCGAGGAGAATCTCTCCCTGTCCACGGCGAGCGCTCCCCCCGACGGCACTCTGCACTCTCTCGCTATCGGGAGCAACCTGCAACCGAGAGCGTCAAGTTCCTCTTTGAGGGTGCCGGAAGCCGTCTCCGCCACCTCCGATTTCAGAGAATTGGAGCAGACGAGCTCTGCGAGCGCATCCGTCCTGTGCGCGCCCGTGCTCTTTCCGGGACGCATCTCGTACATCCTGACTCCGTAACCGCGAGAAAGCAGTTGCAGGGCGGCTTCGCACCCCGCCAACCCTCCTCCGAGCACGGTGACTACGGGGGTCACTTCTCCTCCCCCGCCGCGGGAGCCGCCTCGCGATGCCCGCACGCCCTGTTCATGCACACATACGTCCTCTTCTCTCCACGTCCGGACACGCGCATCGCGCCGCCGCAATCGGGACAGAGTTTGGGCGCGGGCAGATCCCAGCAGGTGAAGTCGCACTTGGGATAGTTGTCGCAACCGTAAAACACCTTGCCCGCTCTGCTCGTCTTTTTCACGACGTTCCCGCCGCACTTGGGGCACTTGCCCACAACTTCCACTATCCTCTTGATATTCTTGCAATCGGGATAATTGGGACAAGCCAGGAATTTGCCGTACTTGCCCTCCTTTATCACCATTTTCGCGCCGCACTTATCGCACACGACGTCGCTCTCCTCGTCGGGGAGGCGTCCGCCCTCTCCGGAGTGATAGGCGCGGTCGATGAACTTCTGCAAACGGGGGTAGAAAGCTCCGATGAGCTCCTGCCAATGCTGACCTCCGTCCGCCACTTTATCCAACGCCCCTTCCAGCCTCGCGGTGAAATTGAGGTTCATCACGTCCGGGAAATTCTTTTCCATATAGTCGCAGACCACCTCGCCGAGCTGGGTAGGCTTGATGAATTTGTTTTCCTTTTCGGTATACTCTCTCTTCGCGAGCACGGAGATGATGGAGGCGTATGTGCTGGGACGTCCGATGCCGTTCTCCTCCATAGCCTTGACCAGAGTCGCGTCGTTGTAGCGCGCGGGAGGTTTGGTGAATTTCTGCTCTTGGGACAGGTCGTCCAAGAGGAGTTTTTCCCCTTCGTTGAGGTCGGGGAGGGTGTCGAGCTCGTTCTGCTTGTCCTCGTCCGCCTCCGCCGTGGTGGTGTAGACGGCGGTGAACCCCTTGAAGCGCACGCTCCTTCCTTTGACGACGAACCCGAGCTTCTCCTCTGCGCCCTCGCCCGTGATATGCACTCGCATGGTGTTGTATTGCGCGCTCTTCATCTGCGAGGCGAGATAGCGCTCGTAGATGAGCTTGTAAAGCCTGTACTGGTCGCGATCCACCTTGCCTTCCAGAGACTTGGGCGTGCGGGCGAGAGATATGGGACGTATCGCCTCGTGCGCGTCCTGCGCGCTCGCGCTCGTCTTATAGACGTTGGGGACGGAGGGCGCATACTCTTTGCCGTAGTTCTCCGCAATGAAATCAAGGGTGCTCTTCGCGAAATCCGGAGACACTCTCACGCTGTCCGTACGGATGTAGGTGATGAGCGCGTGCAAGCCCTCTCCCCCTATATCCACGCCCTCGTAGAGCTGTTGCGCCACGCGCATGGAGCGATCCGCCGCCATGTTGAGCTTGTGGTTGGCTTCCTGTTGCAGGGTGCTGGTGGTGAAAGGCGGAGCGGGCTTTGAGGTGCTGACGCTCTTTTTCACCTCGTCCACGAAATAGCGTGAACGGCGCATCATGTCCGCGATACGCGACGCGAGAGCGCCCTCTTTCACTTCCGTCTTTTCGCCGTTCAGGTCGTTGAACGCCGCCTTGAAGAGGTTCTCTTTCTTTTTGGGCGCGCCCTCTTTCAGCAACATTGCAAAGATGTTCCAATACTCTTCGGGCTTGAAATCCCTTATCTCGTTCTCGCGATCGACTATCATTTTGAGGGCGGCGGACTGCACGCGTCCCGCAGACAGACCTGACTTTTTGCCCGCCTTGATCTTGCGCGCGAGGATGGGGGATATCTTGTATCCGACCAATCTGTCCAGCACCCTTCTCGCTTGTTGGGAATCCACGAGATTCATGTCTATCTCGCGGGGATTTTCCATTGCGGCGCGGACGGCGCGTGGGGATATCTCGTTGAACTCTATCCTCACCTTGTCCCCCTTTATGCCGAGGGTGTTTTTGAGATGCCAGCTTATCGCCTCTCCCTCTCTGTCCGGGTCGGTGGCGAGATAGACTTTCTCATATTTGTCCACCGCCTGCGAAAGCCGCCTGATGGTCTCTTCCTTGTCGGGAGTTATCACATACTGCGGTTTGAAGCCGTGCTCTATGTCGATGCCGAGGGTCCTCTGCGGCAGATCGCAGACGTGCCCCTTGGAGGCGAGCACCACGGCGTCGGAGCCGAGATATTTCTGTATGGTCTTTGCCTTTGAAGGCGATTCCACTATGATGAGATGTTTCATTCCTTCTCCTTTCAGCACAATGCGTAATGGTTGCCGCCCGTATCCACGAGCGCGCCCGCGAGCTCGAGGTTGACGAGCACGGTGGAAAGCTCTGCGGCTCCGAGACCGGTATCTGCGAGCAGTTCCTCGAAATGCTTCTCACCGTCGTGGAGGCTGTCGAGGACAAGGGTCTCGGTGATGTCGAACTGCACCTGCTCCTCCTCCTTTTCCCCCTCGGGACGGATGCGGTAGTGCGCGAATACGTCCTCGGGCGAAAGGGTGAGCGCGTGCGGCATGGAGCGCAGCAACTCGTTGGTGCCGCGGCTTTCGGGCGAATATACGTTGCCGGGAACCACAAAGAGGTCTCTGCCCTGTTCCACGGCGGTATTGGCGGTGATGAGCGAACCGCTCTTTTCGGCGGCTTCGGTGAGGAGGACTCCCCTCGAAAGCCCGCTTATTATACGGTTGCGTTCCGGGAAATGATAGGGAAGAGGCGGCGTCCCGGGCGCATACTCCGACACGAACAGCCCTCCCGTCGCGAGCACGGAGGAATAAAGTTCTCGGTTTTCGGCGGGATAGCACACGTCCACTCCGCATCCGAGCACCGCGACCGTAGGCGCGCCGCACTCCACGGCGGCTCTGTGCGCCACCGAATCCACCCCTCGCGCGAACCCCGAGACCACGGTGATCCCGGCGTTTGCAAAGGCTCTCGCGAATTCGTCCGCGAGCTTCGCTCCGTAACGGGTGGGACGACGTGTGCCGACTATCGCGAGGGAAAACGTATCCATCGCCGCAACATTCCCTTTGACAAAGAGCGCCGACGGACACCCCTCCGTCTCGCGAAGGAGAGCGGGATATTCGTCATCCGCGCGGGTTACCCAGCCTATACCCTTTCGCGAGAGGTCCTCCATGAACTTTTCGGACTCGTCGAGATAGCGATAAAAATCGTTGACGCCCTCTCCCAATGCGGCGGAGAGCCTGCTCTTCATCTCCGCGACGAGAAGCCCGGAGGGGAGCGGAGACTCCCCGAGGAGGAGCTCCCTGCGGCGCGGAGTGAGCTTTTCCGTCCTTTGCAGGGCGATGAGGACTTTTGTGTCCGCGTCTCTTCCGTTCATACGGTATATTTCCTTTCCGCGTTGCGGTACTGTATGGCTTCGGCGATGTGCACGGGCAGGATGTTTTCCTCTCCCGCAAGATCCGCGATGGTGCGCGCGACTTTGAGGATACGTGTTGTCGCGCGGGCGGTGAGCCCCATCTTGTCAAACGCTTTTTTGAGGAGCCTCTCCCCGTTTTCGTCTATGGCGCACCACTTCGCGATATCCCTCGCGCTCATGCGGGAATTGGTGAGTATGTCCCGTCCCGCGAATCTTGCACGCTGTATCGCGCGTGCCTTTTCCACTCTGGCTTTGACTGCGGCTGAGCTTTCGCTCTCCCCTTTGCCCCTCAGTTCGGAATATTCCACCCCGTCCACCTCTATCATGAGGTCTATCCTGTCAAGAAGGGGTCCGCTGAGCTTGGAAAGATATGAGTGTATCTGCGCCGGCGTACATCTGCAAGTCTGCGTGCGCGATCCGTAATTGCCGCAGGGGCAGGGATTCATGCTCGCGACCAGCATGAAATCGGCGGGATACTCCACCGAGCGCATCACCCTCGCGACGGATACCTTTTTGTCCTCCAAGGGTTGGCGCAAAGTCTCCAACGCGCGGCGGCTGTATTCCGGCATCTCGTCCAGGAAGAGCACTCCGTTGTGCGCCAGGCTGACCTCTCCGGGACGCGCCTTCGCGCCCCCTCCTATCAGAGCAGGCACGGTGACGGTGTGGTGCGGAGTCCTGAACGGACGCACCCCCACTATCCCTTCCGAACCGTCCAGTATGCCGGCGACGCTGTGTATCTTGGTGACTTCCACCGCCTCCTCGAAGGTCATATCCGGCATTATGGTGGGCACGCACTTTGCGAGCATGGTCTTGCCCGCTCCGGGAGGACCGGACATCAACACGTTGTGTCCGCCCGCGACGGCGATCTCCAACGCGCGTTTTGCCACCGTCTGTCCCTTGACGTCGGCGAAGTCCGCGTCATAGCTCATGTGCTTGCGCACAGCTTCGAATCCCCTCTTCGGGACGGGTGAAGCGGGAGCCCCGTTGAGAAAGTCTATGACCGAACGCAGATCCTCGAATGCGTAGACTTCTATGCCGTCTATAAAGCTCGCTTCCGCCGCGTTGGATGAGGGCAGGATGAAACGCCTCTCCCCTTTCTGCATGGCGGAGATGAGCAGAGGCATGACGCCGTTGACATGCCTGAGAGTTCCGTTCAAAGCAAGTTCGCCCACCATGACGAACTCCTTATACAGTCTGCCCGTCACCTCTTCTGCGCATACCAGTATGCCCACCGCTATGGGCAGATCGAGAGACGCGCCCTCCTTTTTCGTATCGGCAGGGGCGAGATTCACGGTTATCCGATGCGCGGGATATTTGAGCCCGCTGTTGCGTATCGCAGAGCGCACCCTCTCCTTGGATTCCTTCGTAGCCGTGGAGGCAAGCCCCACGGTCTCCACTCCGGGCACGCCGCTCGTGACGTCCACCTCGACATCCACGGCGTAGCCGTCCAATCCCTCCAACGCATAACTTTTGACACCGGCAAGCATCCGAAACCTCTTGGAACAGAGAAATTATCACAAGTCTAGCATACGGCGCAACAAAACGCAACCGTTGAGGGCGGAAAATTATAGTCGCGTGCGCGCGCTTGTGCGCGATATACGCACATTAAAAATGCGCGCGGATATGCGCGCATACAAGAAAATTTAATGCTTTTTAATTTTGCGTACACCCTCCCCGCCGTCACTCCGAGAGCGAGGCGTCCTCACCGCTCTCTTTCTTTTCTGAGGGAGCCGCCGCGGCAAGTTTTTTTGAAAGAAGAGAATCGGCAAGGATCACCGCCACAAACAATATCACGGGGAGCCCTATCACCAGCATCATGCCCGCCGAGGATGAGATATACCTCGAAACGTCGGTGACCAAGGGCATCTTCTTTTCAAACACGCCGACTATGTCTTCATCCGTGAGAGTCCAGGTGTCAAGTCCCGCCGCGTCCCCGCGAGTGCGATAGGTCCTACCCTCCTCGGTCATGACAGCCTCGACGACGCGATGAGTGATATACCTCCCCTCAAACGCTCCGTACGGGGCTTTGAAGAGCACGATCTCACCCTCCTCCAAACCCTCTTTGTCATACGACGAAAAGAGGAGCACATCCCCTTGAGAAAAGGTCGGCAGCATACTCTCGGAGGAAACCTTCATTATGCGGTGACCGAACGCACCGTTGCCATCCTCACCCATCCTCGCCATGATCGCGAGAGCGCAGGAAAAGCACAGCGCGGCAAGCGTAAGCAGGGTAAGAGCCAAAGAGACCGCCCTGTACCACATCGGCAGTCTTTTTCTCTCCTCTCTGTCCTCGGCTCTGCGTGAAAACACCATATCGACGGTTTAAGCAAGCATAAACGCTGTTTCAACAGTCTGTTCAGCCAACACTCCTTGTTTTTGTCCGTGCGCCGCAAAAAGTTTTCGACCTCTGCTACAATGCTATTATACCTCCCCCGCCCTCATTTGCAAAGAAAAACATTCCCTTGACTTCGAGCGAGCGCAATGCCGCCCAGAAACAAAGCGTTTTCACGCAGGCGGAGGGATGGTGGGTATGTTGGACGGGAATAAAACCGCAACACCAAAATATGCATTGCATTTCAACTTGAACTCCGCCTTGCAAAAGTTTGGGGAAAAGGAGCAATTAGCACACAAAGACGAATAGTCTTTTTCGCATATCGGAGAACGGAGGAGGGATGTTCGCCATAAGTTCACGCCAACAAACAGTCGTTGCGTTTGGACTTGTTTTCCGCCTTAAACAAGCTATCGGAAAGGGCGAAGGCGTCTTGCTCTGCAAGCCGCCGAACCTCGCCGCATATACTGTTCTTTCCTCTTTGAGCAACCTCGACAATAGCCTCCGAACAAGGCATATTTGCGGCGTGGTTCGCACACTTTACTATGGAAGTGGTGGAGGGATTCGTAAGGACGAGCTAAGCTAGGACGGAATAGCGAGGATGTGAGGTGAAACGGAGGACGTGCGGGGCGTTTCGTCGCGGTGCCGTAAATCAGCGTTCGGTGTGCGGAAAAAACTCCGCCACCGAACAACTCGCGTCAGCCTCGGGTAAGAATCTCTCCGTCTCATGCTATGGAAAAACCCACTCTAGAGTGGGTTTTTTCTGGCGGAGGAGGAGGGATTCGTAAGGACGAGCTAAGCGAGGACGGAATAGCGAGGATGTGAGATGAAACGGAGGACGTGCGGGGCGTTTCGTCGCGGTACCGTAAATCAACGTTCGGTGTGCGGAAAAAGACTTCGCGCCACCGAACAACTCGCGTCAGCCTCGGGTAAGGATCCCTCCGACTCATGCTATGGAAAAACCCACTCTAAAGAGTGGGTTTTTTCTGGCGGAGGAGGAGGGATTCGAACCCTCGAACCGCTTTTGACGGTTACACGATTTCCAGTCGTGCGCCCTCGACCAAACTAGGCGACTCCTCCGTATGCCTTGCGGCTATCAAGATGTAAAGTGGGTGGCAGTTGGACGAGGCGGAAAACAAGACCGCTCAGTCCAACTGTCCGTCGTGCGGCGATCCGCCGCCGAAACCCAACGAACCGATTATATATTATCCGCTCTCTTTTGACAAGTGTTTTCCCCTGCCAAAATACGCTTTTATTCATGAATTCCACCTATACTAACAACAAAGCGGCTCGGCGCCTTTTACGGGCGGTTCGGGAGAGAGGACGAATTTGACTAGACGCATATGCCGAGTTCCTTTTTGGCGAGCTCGCGGGCGGAGGCTATGACCTTGTCCATGTCGTAGTACTTATATTCCCCGAGCCTTCCGCCGAAGATGATGTCGGGACGCTCCTTTGCGGCAAGAGCTTTGTACTCTGCGGCGAGAGCGTTGTTCTTTTCGTCGTTGACGGTGTAGTACGCCTCCTTGCCCTCTTCGTAGGTGTCGGGATATTCGCGGCTTATCACCGTCTTTTCGGAAGGCGATCCTTCAAAATACTTGTGCTCTATTATGCGTGTGTACGGCACGTCGTAAGAGGTATAGTTGACGACCGCGTTGCCCTGGAAATCCTTTTGGTCGAGAAGTTCCGTCTCGAAGCGCAGACTGCGGTAGCTGAGCCTCCCCAGCCTGTAACCGAAAAATTCGTCTATCATCCCCGTGTAGACGGTCTTCCCGAAAGTGTGCCTCGTTGACGCGATGAAACTCTTATATTCCGTGTTCGTGAGCACCTCTATGCCGTCCAGCATCCTCTCCACCATGGCGGTGTAGCCGCCGATGGGGATGCCTTGGTACTTGTCGTTGAAATAGTTGTCGTCATAGGTGAACCTGAGGGGCAGACGTTTGATGATGGAGGGAGGAAGCTCGGTGCAGGGTCTCCCCCACTGCTTCTCGGTGTAACCCTTGACGAGCTTGCGATAGACATCCACGCCGACCATGCTTATCGCCTGCTGTTCGAGGTTGGTTATCTCCCCTATCCCGAATCCCGCGATCTGCTCCGCTATCTTCGCCTTCGCCGCCTCTGGATCGGTGACCCCCCAGAGTTTTTCAAAGGTGTACATATTGAAAGGAAGGCTATATCTCTCGCCTTTGAAGTCGGCGATGACGCGGTTCACATATCCGTTGAACTTCGCAAAACGGTTGACAAACTCCCACACGCCGTCGTCTGAGGTGTGGAAGATGTGCGCGCCGTAGACGTGCACGTTGATGCCCTCCACGTTCTTCGTGTAGACGTTGCCCGCTATGTTAGGGCGTTTGTCGATGACGAGACAGGTCTTGCCGCTGTCGGCGGCGTAACGCGCAAAAGTCGCCCCGAAAAGCCCGGATCCGACGATAAGATAATCGTAACGCATCATTCACCTCGGTTTATTGTGCGTACCGTGACGCAGACTATTATGGGGTTTTTAATTATTATACCACATACAGACGCCCAGTCAAGGCGGAATGGGTGCAATTCCCCGAAAGATGTTGTCAAAACAAAGCCGATTCGATATAATATGAAAAGAACAAACGACCAGAGGAAAATTATGAGAAAGATCACCAAAGCAGTCATACCTGCCGCAGGGTTCGGCACAAGACATCTCCCCGTCACAAAAGCAGTAGCAAAAGAAATGCTCTCGGTATTGGACCGTCCCGCCATCGACTACGTCGTCGAGGAGTGCGTGGAAAGCGGCATAACGGACATTTGCATAATACTCTCCCGAGGGAAAGGGATGGTCGCGGATTACTTTGACAGAGTGCCGGAACTCGAAGCCTCCCTGGAAAAGACGGGCAAGTTTGATATGCTCAGGCTGGTCAACGCCTATGAGGGGCGCGCGCGCATAAGCTATATCCGCCAGCCCGAGATGCGCGGGACGGCGGGCGCGGTGGAACTCTGCCGCAACTTCACGGCGGGAGAGCCTTTCGCCCTCCTCTTCCCCGACGACGTGATGTACAACCCGGGATCTCCCGTGACTTTGCAACTCGTCAAAGCCTATGAGAAAACGGGGGCTTCCATCGTCGGCGTGCAGACCATACCTCCCGAACTCGCGGTGAGATACGGAGTGATGGTGCCCGTGGAAAGCGAGGACAGATACACCAGGATCAGCGGCTACAAGGAAAAACCTCCCATCAACGAGCTCCCCTCCACGCTCACCAGTCTCGGAAGATTCGTACTGACCGACGACATCTACTCTTACATCGAAAAGACGGAGCCCACCCTCAACGGCGAATATTATCTCGCGATCTCCATAGACCTCATGGCAAAAGAAAAACCCGTGTACGCCTACGACTTCGAGGGGACGAGATACGACATCGGGAGCAAGGAAGGCTTCCTGAAAGCGAACATCGATTACGCCCTCAGGGACAAGGCACTCCGCCCTGCGGCGCTCGAGATACTGAAAGCCGCTCTCTCGGAAAACGCCTGAGCGCTTCCGGCGCTTCGGAGGGTCCCGGAACTCGCAACTCAAAACGCTCCGAACACGAAAATGACCTGACGATTTCACAAGCCGTAGTTACGGTCGGAGGACGGGCAAAACTGCGCCCGTCCTTTTTTCATCCCGCGCATATTTCCTTCGGCGTTTTCAACAAATGCGAAAAGGATCGCGATTTTAACAACACGACGCAGGCGCGACAGTCGAAGGTTTACATTCGCACGTATCGCCACTTTATCACTCAATTTGGTGATATAAATGTCGGATTATGCAAAATCGAAAGATACGTCGCCTTTTGCGCGCGTGATAACGTCACTACAAAAAGATAGATAAAGCATAAGATTAAGTTTGACTAACAAGACTAACTATGCTAATATGTTACAAATGGCATCACAAACGAAGAAAAACAATACGTTCGTATTGAATATTCGGTCGTTTTTCTCGAGATTCAGACGCGGCACCATCACCCTGGTCTCCCTCGTCGTAAAGAGCGTCAAGAACCAGTATCGCCGTTCCGCGCTCGGGATCTTGTGGACCGTTTTGAATCCTCTGCTCAATATGCTCGTCATGGCATTCGTGTTCAGCAGCATATTCGGCAGGAGCGGCATAGACATGGATTATCCCGTCTATGTCCTTTCGGGCAATATCGTCTTTTCGCTGATGTCGGCAGCCACCACCAACGCTATGACCAGCATAGTGAGCAACTACGATCTTCTCTACAAGACCAGAGTGCCCTATTCCGTTTTCCCGCTGGCGCAGGTGTTCACCGCGGTGGTCAACTTCCTTTTCTCCCTCATCGCGCTCGTCGCGGTCATGCTCATCCGCATACCAAACGGAGTCACCTTCCATTGGTCCATGCTGATGGTGTTCGTACCCTGGCTTCCCGCCATGCTCCTCTTTTCCATGGGGATAGCGTTTTTCCTCTGCACGGTGTATGTCAGGTTCAGGGACATCAAGCACATATATTCCGTAGTGATCCGTCTTTGGATGTATCTCACTCCGGTGTTCTATTCCCTCTCCTCCCTGAAGCTCGGGGACACCGCGATGCAAATAATGGAACTCAACCCCATGCTCCACTATCTCAACTATTTCCGCGACGTCATCTGCGGCGTCATCCCGGATTGGAAGGCGAACGCGATATGTTACGGCGTGGGGCTCACCAGCTTCTTTGTCGGATGGATACTGTTCCGTCTCTCTCGCAACAGGTTCATCCTGCACATATAGGAGGTGTCGGATGAGATTCGCCCCCTCCCCTGCCGAGATACTTCACGATTTCCGCGCCGACGAAAATCTGCTCGTGGACGCGCGCGGCGTGTGCATGAATTTCAAAATGCCCACCGAGCGCATCGACAATCTCAAAGAATACGCCATCAAATTTCTGAAACGCAAGATAAAGTACAAAAAATTCGAGGTGCTGAAAGACGTGGATTTCCGCGTCCCGCGCGGGGAGTCCCTCGCACTCATCGGCAGGAACGGCGCGGGCAAATCCACCCTGCTCAAAATAATCTCCGGCATCATCCGCCCAACAAGCGGCATAGTGCTGACCAAGGGCAATGTCGTCCCTCTTCTCAAACTCGGCGCAGGCTTTGACTACAACGCTTCCGGCAAAGAGAACATCTTCCTCAACGGCGCGATGATGGGCTTCTCTCACAGGGAGATGCAACAAAAATACGACAGCATAGTTGAATTTTCGGAGCTTGCGGAATTTATCAACGCACCCTTGAAGACCTACTCCTCAGGTATGGTGTCAAGGCTTGGGTTCGCCATCGCGGTGGACGTAAACCCCGACCTCATGCTCGTGGACGAGGTGCTCGGTGTCGGCGACATACCTTTCAGAAAAAAGTGCGCCGACAAGATCGAGGAACTGAAAAAAACGGGGACGACTTTCATCGTCGTCTCACACAGCATGAGCCAGATAATGACCCTCTGCCAAAAGGGGATATATCTCGAAAACGGCATGATAAAGATGCAGGGGGACATCAAGACGGTGGCAAACGCTTATCTTGCAGATTGCAAGGCTCTCGAAGAAGCCGCCGCAAAAAAGTCTTGAACGACAGGATATGATAGGCTAAACCCCGAAAATGAAAAAGGTCCCCGCAAATGCGGGGCTTTTGTTTTGTCCAGAGGACGCGCTTTCTCGGGCGAACCTATCTCACTCGATGTGTTCGAGCTCCTTTTCGGAAAAGAATATCCTGCGCTTTCTCGCCATCCAGAGATTTTTCGGGAGGAGTTTTACGACAAGGGGACGGAGGGCGGCTCTCAGCCCTCTCCCCTCCTTCAACGCCGCGAAGAATTTCGCGATACAGCTTTTCAGACTTTCCCTTTTGCCCGTGACGAACAGGACGGGGAAATGACGGCAGGTCTTCCCCTCCTCTTCCAGCTTTTTGAAGAAGATGCCGGTGAGCCTTTCTGAAATGTAGAATCTCCCCGTAGTCTCCCTGCGCTTTTCAAATTCGAAAAGTACGGTGAACATCCACTCGGCATACCGCATGAAAGTTTCGCGATCGAAGAGGAACATATTGTAAAGATAGCACGCGTTCCCGTCGAGATAATTCTTTGCCGCCCCCGCATACTCGGGAGTGAGCTCGGAAATGATCTCCGTTGCCAGGCGAAGGTCACTTTCGCCGTGCGCCATGGAATACTGTCTTGCCACGCTTCTGCATTTCAACGGAAAGGGCGCGGCGATATCCCTCCCTTTGAGGACATCCTCGGCGGTCCTTCCTTCGAAGGACGCCGCCTTTTTCTCCCTCTCCCCTAGGGAGACGGATTCGTAATAATTATGTTTGCCGAAAGGAAGAAAGAGTCTGCGATACTGCTCCACAAGTATGTGTGACGGAGAGCCGATCTCGTCGTAGTGCTTCCATAGCCAATAGATCGCGGTCATTTCGTTCATGAGAGGGTTTTTGTTGGCGATGTTGTCTCCGCTACCGTCCGTGAGCGCGGACAACGAGCTCCCGCCCGCCAGTATTCCCGTGAGGGAGGGAATGACGGGGAGATCGCTTTCGGAATGACCTATCACAAAGCATTTCAGCTCACTCATGCGCGCCTCCTCACAATCTTTCTCCCTTCCTTGCCGCAAGAGAGGAATAATATTCTTCCAGCGCACGCGCCTCTGCACGGATATCGAAAGGACCGCCCTCCAGCGCTCCTCCGGAGCGACGCTCATCTCTGCTTTCCAGCGCCCCCACGACCGCATCCGCCCAAGCACGCCTGCTTTTCAGGGAAAGAAAACGGCAGTTTTCTGTGAGCCCTGTCTCTCTGGTTATGTTGTCCGAAAGGATGACGGGTATACCTGCCGCCTGCGCCTCTATCGCAACAAGCGGAAGCCCCTCGAAAAGGGAGGGCATGACGAGGACGTCCGTCACGGCAAAATATTTCTCGACGTCTCTGCGTTCGGGCATGAGGAGCACCCTTTCGGAGAGCCCGAGCGCGGCTATCTTTTTTTTCAGAGCTTCTCTTTCGGAACCGGACCCGACAATGAGAAGATATGTGTCCCTGGTCCTGCCCGCGACGAGGGCAAAGGTCTCGACGGCAAAACCCGCGTTCTTTTGTTTTTCCAGCCTGCCCACAAAACCTATCACCCTACCCTTCGGCAAGGAGAGTTCCTCTCTTGCCGCTCGGCGGTATTCGTCATCGAACTCGAATCGCGTGAGATCCACGGCATTGTGGATGAGTTTTGCGCAGGAGGCGTGTTTCTTTCCGTAAAACCAGTTTATTGCAAGTTCGCTACACCCCGCAAGATGAGTTGCGAACAGCTTTGAAAGTGGGCGTATGAGCACTTTGACAAGATACTTCCACCCCTCCCCCGAGTGCGCCGAGGTATGGGCGTGACAAATGCGCACCGAGACTCCTGCCGACTTCGCGGCGGCAAGAGCGACAAATGAGAGCGTGGTCATATGGACGTGCACGATGTCGTACTTCTCGCGCTTGAAACAACGCCTTAAAGTGCCGAATGCGCCGATAACATTGAAAACCTTGGGATAATAAAACACCCTGCCGCCGAGGGATCTTATCTCCTCGTCGTAGGGAGAGGGCGAATACATATAAAAGTCGAATGCGAATCTTTCTCGGTCTACACGGCGGTAAAAGTTCATCAGCCAGCTGATGACTCCGCCCGACCCCGCATTGCCCAGGACCTGCGCGATCCTGATCTTGTTTTCGGCGATCCCGCCTGCTCTTTCTTCTCTCTCGTCCACGACCAAATTATACCCGACGGAAAGGGGGATGTCAATCCGACCCCGTCACGCGCGCTTGTCCGACTTTTCGGACTTTAGCTTCTCGATGTCGGCGCGGGACACCGGGGAGAAAAATCTGCGCTCTCCGAGCAGGAGCACCCCCACCGTCTTGAAAAGGATGGCGATGTCCGAAAACATCGAAAGGTGACGGGCGTAATACACGTCGTAGTAACTGCGCTCCTCGCTGGTGAGATAGCCGTTGCCTTTGACCTGCGCGAGCCCCGTCATGCCGGGGCGCACGGTGAGACGTTCCTTTTCCCACTCCTCGTACTGCGCAAGATATACGGGCAGGAAAGGACGCGGGCCTATGAGGCTCATCTCCCCTCTTACAACATTGATAAGTTGCGGGAACTCATCGATCTTGAGTTTTCTCAACCCTCTGCCGATACGTGTGAGCTCCGCATTGCTGTCCTCGATGACGGGATTGTCGATGTCGAAAGGCACGTCGGTGGTCTTCATGGTGCGGAATTTATACACATAAAACTCCTTGCCGTTGAGCCCTGTGCGACGCTGTTTGAAAAGGGCTTTCCCTTTGCTGTCCATCCTGATGAGCAAGCCGACGACGAGAAGGGGGAGGAAAAGTATCACCAACCCCAACGCCGCAAGGACAGTATCGAAGACCCTTTTTACCGCTTTGTACATATGGCAGTCTCTCCGTTCGGCTCTGCGCCGTGGTGACGCTCCCCACACTAGCCGTTGTATGTTTTTATCCATAATACTACAATATAGCCGCATTGTAAACTCTTTACGACAAAATTCGCGCCTGCCGTCATTTTCGCCGCATAGAGCGGCTGATTTTCACACACCTCCCTCTGACGCTTGACTTTTCCCGAAGAGGATATATATAATCGTACTACTGCCACCGGGTAGGAGATGCAAGGCATCCGTTGACGCGCCGTTAGGTCATAGAAGGCGCGTCGGCGGATTTTTTAGATATGAGGACTGCAAAGAAGATACTCACCTATTTCACCCCCTTCGAGATCGCGCTGTGGACGTGTTCGGTGGCGTTGATCTCTGTTGCCTTCGCCATATTCGACGGCGAAGACGGGCTCACCCTTGCCGCCTCCCTCATGCCAGACAGGAATAATACGAACCAGGTTCAGCGCCGCCGATTTCCGCCTGAACCGCGTCATTCGCCTTGCTAATACAGTCAAGTATTAGCTACGGCGACTTCCTTGTTCAGCCAAAAATCGGTTGGCGCGGAACTGCTCGCACCTCAGAGCAAGAGATTTTCGGATGATGTTGCACGGGCGGAACGCAGGCAATAGTATACATATTGGCAAGGTTCGGCTGTGCAAAAGCGCCGAAAAGAATTGCTCCGAGGCTGGTTCGTATTATTCCTGTCTGGCATAGGCGCGACCTCGCTCATATTCACCGCGAAAGGCAACGCCTTCGGGCAAGTGCTCATCATAGTGTTCAGCGTACTCTACGGCGTCATATCCTACGAATTTGCATACTACGGCGAGATGATCACCTATCTCGGCATGAGCGCGCCCATCGCCCTGTTGGCGGTGATAGCCTGGCTGAAAAACCCCTCGTCAAAGGGAAAAGCTTAAGTGAAAGTCAACCGTATCGGAGGCAAAGAATACCTCTTTCTCGCCTTTCTCGCGGCGGCGGTGACCACGGCATTTTGGTTCATCCTGGAAGCCTTCGACACGGCGAACCTCATCCCCAGCACGGTATCGGTGACCACGAGTTTCGTCGCGGCATATCTCACTTTCCGTCGCAGTCCATTTTACGCGCTGGCATACGCGGCAAACGACATAGTGCTCATAGTGCTGTGGGTGCTTGCCGCAACGGAGGACGTCGGCTACGTCTCCGTCGTGATTTGCTTCGTGACCTTCCTTGTAAACGACGTATACGGCTACGTCAACTGGCGCAGGATGGAACACCGCCAAGCATCCGCAATGCGGACGGAGTACCGCAGAGCCGCATGAGACTTCTCTTAATATTATTTGCATAAAAGCCCCACATTTTCGTATGCGGGGCTTTATGTATTATTTTTGAGATGTCAAACAGTATTTTGCGCTTTTTGTATGCTCGATGCCGGATAACTTTCTCAGCCGCAAGCCGGGGTCAGTCCGCCAGGAGTTCGTCGGCGAGCGCGGCGCAGAGCTCGTTGATATTCGCGGGCACTCCCGAGCGGCAGGTGATGACGGTGTCGGCAAAGCGGATGTCTTTTTGCTCCTCCAAGAGCGCGCGCATCAGCTTTCCGGACATGGGCGCCCAGGAGCCGTTCTCGATGATGCCGACCTTCCTCTTCTGATAGTTTTTGGCTTTGAGGTGACGTATGAATTCCTCCATGACGGGGAATATCCCGCCGTCGAGGGTGGTGGCGGCAAAGACGGCTTTGTCATATCTGAACGCGTCCTCAACGGCTTCAGCCATATCCGAGCGCGCAAGATCGGTGAACACCACCCTTTCTCCCCTGCTCTCCAATTCCTCCTTCAAAGCGAGGGCGGCGGCTTTGGTGTTGCCGTAAACGCCCGCGTATGCGATGAAGGTGCCCTTGTCCTCGGGCTCGTACCTGCTCCATGTGTCATACAGCCCGAGATAATATCCGAGGTCGCCGTCGAGGACGGGTCCGTGAAGAGGACAGATGACCTCTATCGGATAGGAAGCGAGCTTTTTCAGGACGGCTTGCACCTGTGCGCCGTATTTGCCCACTATGTTGAAATAGTATCTGCGCGCTTCGCACGCCCAGTCATCCGTCTCGTTGACAAGCGCGCCGAATTTGCCGAAAGCGTCCGCCGCGAACAGCGCCTTATCCTTGCTTTCGTAGCTCATCATGACCTCGGGCCAATGCACCATGGGAGCGGCAACGAAGGTGAGCTCGTGCTCGCCGAGAGAGAGCTTGTCCCCCTCCTTGACCACAAGTTTGCGAGGGAGCTCCACACCGTAGAAATTGCGGAACATATCAAACACTTTCCCGTTTCCGACCACCGTGACTTCGGGGTATTTCGCGGCAAAGGCGGCGACTCCCGCAGAGTGATCGGGCTCCATGTGCGAGATGACGAGGTAATCGGGCTGTCTGCCGTCAAGCGCGTTCTCGACATTTTCGAGCCACTCCGCGATCTTCGCCTTATCCACGGCGTCCATGACCGCTGTCTTCTCGTCCGCGATGACGTAGGAGTTGTAGCTCATCCCCTCGGGCACGACGTACTGCCCTTCAAAGAGGTCGATATCGGTGTCGTCCACGCCCACATAAACGATGTCTTTGAACTTTTTCATATCATATCTCCGTAAAATTTATCCTTGTCACCACGCGTTCACGACGTATTCGCAGAACGCGTACATATTCTTTATCTCTATCCTTGTGCCGTCGTCCAGCACGGCGAAACCGTTCCAGAGCCCGTGCACCTGATGCGTCTTCATGCCGAGCTCGCCGAGCACCACCACGCCGCTCTTATTGTCGTAATAGGGTGTCATGGTCACGTCGAGCCTGCCGTCCTCCGAAATGAAATGCCACGGACGCATCCAGCCGTCGTCCTCGCCCGGGAACTTCTCGACATCCACGGCGCCGATCTTGTGCGCCTTTCCGTCGAAAAAGAGGCAGGTCTCGGTGGCGTTGGACTCGTCCCCTATCTTCCATGTGAGCTCGAACCCGAAGCGTTTGCCGTCGATGTAGGTCGCACCGTTGCCCCAGTACCACACGTTCTTGTGCGGCCATACGCCCCGTCCCCAATCCAGCACGCCGAAGGAGCGGTCGGGAGTGAAGACGAATTCCCTCTCTCCCCAGGTCACTTTGCCCTCGCAGGGCATACAGTTATGCTTGGTGGTGAGGAAGAACCTGTCTGGCATTCCTAAAAAGGGAGTGACGATGGTGATGTTCTCGTCCCCCGGGAATATCCTGAGGGTGAGATCGGCTTCAAGGGGCTGTCCCTTGGCTTTCCCCGAGAAGGTTATCCTCCTCGAAGTCTCGGTGGTCTCGAAGGAGAGTCTCACTCCTTTTCTTTCGTAATCGAAACGGTTGGGAGTGTCAGAGACCTCGGGGAGGAGATAACGGTCGCGTGTGCAAAGAGAGATATCTGCGCATTCTATCTTCTCCCCCGTCTTCATATCGATGACGGCGGCGGTAGCGGCAGAGGCAAGAGTGATGTTGAAGAAATTGATCTGCACCAGTATCCTGCCATCCGACACCTGATAAAAATCCCATTCTTTCAGTCTGCCTCTCCTTTTGACGAGGCTCCTGTCATAGTCGAACAAGTTTCGGCGCGCCCAACCCGCCACGGCGAGGTCGCCGTTTTCGTCCAGAAGTCGGGTGCGGGAAGTTATCTCCTTTTGCATGACGGTCTCCTTACAGCCCGGGCTTCCTCAGGTTGTAGCCCTCTTTCTGCCAGAGCTTGAACTGCATATTGAGCTGATCGATGAACTCCTTGTTGGAAGAGGTCTTGACCAGCATATTGAGCAGGTTTTCGGTGGCTTCGGCGCTGTCGCCGACGGCGAGCATCTTGCGCACTCCCCACGCGCCCGCGAGCTCGCTGGGGGTGAGGAGGAGCTCCTCCTTCCTGGTGCCGCTCTTCGCGAGGTCGATGGCGGGGAATATCCTGCGCTCGCTGAGTTTGCGGTCGAGGTGTATCTCCATATTGCCCGTGCCCTTGAATTCCTCGAATATGACGTCGTCCATGCGGCTCCCCGTCTCGATGAGCGCGGTTGCGATTATCGTGAGAGAACCGCCGTGTTCGATGTTCCTCGCCGAGCCGAAGAAGCGTTTCGGGCTGTGCAACGCGCCGGGATCCACGCCGCCCGAGAGCGTCCTGCCCGTGGGGGGTATGGTGGTGTTATACGCTCTTGCGAGCCTTGTGAGGCTGTCCATCAGGATGACTACGTCCTTGCCCATCTCCACAAGTCGTTTTGCGCGGTCGAGGAGCATCTCTGCGGTCTTGGTGTGATGTTCGGGCATCTCGTCGAAAGTGGAATATACCACCTCCCCTCTCACCGAACGCTGCATATCCGTGACCTCTTCGGGACGCTCGTCGATGAGCAGGACGAAGAGCACTATCTCGGGATAATTTTCCGCAATGGAACTCGCGATCATTTTGAGCAGGGTCGTCTTTCCCGCCTTGGGAGGAGACACGATCATGCCGCGCTGACCCTTGCCTATGGGCGCCACTATGTCTATGCAACGCGTAGCGTAATCGCGGGGACGGGAAGGCACTTCCATACGCAGTCTCTCATCGGGATAGATGGGCACCAGATCGTCGAAGTTGGGACGCTTTCCTATCTCGGCGACGTCCGTGCCGTTTATGGATATGACGTTGACCACCGCGGCGGGCTTACCCTCCTGCAAAGTCTTGCAATAGGCGCGCACTCTGTCGCCGCGTCTCAGCCCGTACTGCTTTATCTTGACGCTCGGGACATAGGCGTCCATCTCGTTGCATTCGCAGTTGCGCACCCTCAAAAAGCCGTAGCCGTCCGGATTGATCTCGAGGAAGCCTTCACGGAGCTGATCCGCATCCTCGCGGCGACGCTCCTCTGCGAATCCGTGCGCCTGTCTGTGTTCGTATCTGCCGCCCTGCTCCCTTCTGACTAATCTGTCCCTGGGGCGTTGGGCTTTTTCCTGCTCCGCCTCGGACTGCGGCGTCTGTATGGCGGGCGCAGAGGGGGTCGGGATGTCCGTCTGTTTCTTGGGACGTCCCCTCCTCGGAGCCACGGGAGGCTCCATCTCGCCCGAGGTTATCTTCAGGATGAGATCGATAAGTTCCGCCTTATTCTTCTTCGTGGGAGAGGAGACCCCCACTTCCTTGGCAATGTCTCTTATTGCGAATATGCTCGTAGCTTCCAACATTTCCTTGGTGTAATCTGCCATGATGCCTCCAAACGTCCCTTCGCGGGGCTCGCCCCCGCGAAAAGACAAATTTCAAATTTTACCTCTTAGGTAGGAACGCGGTCAAGCCGCGAAATCATTCGGAAAATCTTTCCAAAACGTAAACTTTCGTGCTTTCGCCGTCGAAATCAGCGCGATCGAATTCCACGGTGTCCGAATCCACGTAAACGATGTCCTCATCCTCGAAAAGATCCAGAAAATCGTTGAGCTTAGCGATGTCGAAAGAGTGCTCTTTGGTCTTGTAGTGCATGGGGATGACCACGTCGGGCATGATGCGGTCCACAAACTCCTTGGCTTGTTCGGCGTCGATGGTGTAGGTGCCGCCCACGGGGATCATGAGCACGTTGACGGGAGCGATACTGTCCACGAGCATGGCGTTGCATTCCTCGCCGATGTCCCCCATATGGCAGATGTCCACGCCGTCCATACGGAATTTGAAAACGAGATTTTCCCCTCTTGCGGCGCCGCCTTTTGAGTCATGATAGGTGCGGCGGGCGAGGATGTGTACTCCCCTGATGTTGTACGCGCCTGCGGCGGAGATGACCTCGGGATCGCCAAGCACGGCTTGGAGATTGTTGTGGTCGTTGTGACTGTGGCTCATCGTGACGATGTCCGCTGTCACTCTCGGCATCTTAAAGCCGACATATGAGTGGTAAGGGTCGGTGACCACCGCCGTGCCCGTGCTCTCTTCGAGACGGAAAGCGGAATGACCCAGCCATGTGATCTTCACTTTGTCCTCCTGAATTTAGTTGCGGTCCGCATCTATGGATGCGACGAGCTGGTGGATCTTCTCAAAGGGGTCCAAGAGGTTGGACACCGCCTCGTTGAGGTTCCCCGCAGCGATGATGTAGGCGAGATACTTGGACATATCCGCCTCCACGAACCACTCGCGCTGTCTTAGTTCGGGCGTGCGGTAGGTGAGATTGGTGCTGATGACCGCGTCGAAGAGCCCTTCTTCGAAGGCGCGGTCGAACTTCTCCAGACCCTCGGTGAAGAGGGCGAAAGTCGCGGTGAGGAAGACGCGCTGAGCGCCTTTTTCCTTGATCTCGCGGGCGAGCTTTATCATGCTGTCTCCCGTCGCGATCATGTCGTCGGCGACGAACACGTTCATGCCCATGACGGGAGAACCTATGTATTCGTGCGCGATGATGGGGTTCCTGCCGTTGACGACGCTGGCGTAGTCGCGGCGCTTATAGAACATACCGAGGTCCAACCCGAGCACGGAGGCGTAGTAGACGTTCCTGCCTATCGCGCCCTCGTCGGGGGAAATGCACATCAGGCTGTTTTTGTCAAGTTTGACGTCGGGGAATTTCTTGGTGAGGGCTTTCAGCACCTGATAGGTGGGGAAATAGTTGTCAAAGCCCATCATGGGGACGGCGTTCTGCACCCTGGGATCATGCGCGTCGAAGGTGATGATATCACTGACTCCCATGTCGTAAAGCTCATGGAGCATGAGGGCACAGTCCAGAGATTCCCTCCCCGCGCGGCGGTGTTGTCTGCCCTCGTAGAGCATGGGCATGACCACCGTGATACGCTCCGGCTTGCAGTTCGCGGCGCAGATGATGCGTTTGAGATCCGCGAAATGCTCGTCGGGAGTCATGGGTATCTCCTGTCCGAAGAAATTGTAGGTGACGCCATGGTTGGCAACGTCGCAGATGACGAAAAGATCCTTGCCGCGCAGAGTCTCCATCACCATGCCCTTGCCTTCGCCGTTGGTGAAACGAGGACAAGCCGCGTCGATGACGAAAGTGTCCTTCTTCAAAGAGCCGTCGATGTCCACGGATTTGTACCATTCGACGAGTTTCTTATCGACAAGTGATGTGAGTTCGCGTGCGCCGGGAGTGGAGATAAGAGCGAGGGGACCTTTCGGTCTTGCCGTACTCAGGGTAAATTTGGATGTCATTAGGCGTCCTCCGAATTTTTCAACACAAGTATAACAAACCTACGCGCGAATATCAACTGCTTTCAAGACTTTGCAAAGAAATAATTGAGGATAATTGTTGAAATAGTATGAAATATATACGGTGATCGCCGCCGACGTCTGCTCGCCTGCGCCGAAAACCGAAGAACGGATATAAGCCGACGTCGCTCGCGCAAGTGCGGCGCAGAGCTCCCGCTCTCACTGCCGCCGCTTCCCGCCGCTCACATCACATTATCTCGGCAAGCACGGAGTTCATCACCGCCATACCTCGGCGGGTCAGGCTCACCCTGCCCTTTTCACGGCGCAGAAATTCCTCCACCCGCCCGAACTTTCTCCCCGAAAGCAAGCTCTCGGGAAAGCCCTCTCGCGTGCGGGCTCCCAGCATTATGCTCTCTGCGCGTATCTCTGCGGGAGAAAGCGCGGTCATCTCCGCCCTCGGCACGTCGTCGAAACTCCCGACGCAGTTTATCCCGCCTATGTACGCGTTGATGTCCTTGGGGGACGCGAAACGTATCTCGGCGGGAAGAGCTTTGCCCTCCTTTGAGGTCTTGACCAAGGAATGCGCTCCCGCGCCCAGCCCGAGATACTCCTCCCTCGTCCAATATCCGATGTTGTGACGGCACTCGTATCCCCGCCTTGCGAAGTTGGAGACTTCATAGCGTTCCGCACCGGCTTCGGAGAGAACGTCTACGGCGAGTTCCATATACTCCGCCACCTCGTCCTCGGAGGGAAGCCATATCTCCCCTCTCTCCGCCCTCGCGGCAAGAGGAGTCCCTTCCTCCAAAGTCAGTTCGTATACGGAAACGTGAGGGGCGAGGTTGCCGCACTCGCGCACTTCGTCGCGGACGAGACTCGGCGTGTCGTAGGGTAAGCCCACTATGATGTCCAAAGAAAAATTGCCGAAAACACGGGCTATGCGCTCGGCAGCTCTTCTCGCGCCCGTCGCGTCGTGCACCCTGCCTATGCTTTTCAGGTTGTCGTCGGAAAGACTCTGCACCCCCATGCTTATGCGGTCCACACCCGCGTCGCGGAAAGCCAGGAGCACGTCCTCCGTCGCGCTCTCGGGATTGACCTCGGCAGTCACCTCGACGGGGGAATAGCGCTTGAAGTTCGAAGAGAGCTTGCGAAAAAGAGACTCGATTTCCCCGGGAGAGAGCAAAGAGGGAGTGCCTCCCCCGAGATAGACGGTGTCGATCTTCCCCTCGGAAAACCTCTCTCCCGCGAAGCCGATCTCGCGTTTTAAGGCGGTTAGATAGCTGAAAACAAGCACGTCGGAGCATCCCGCGTAGGAGTTGAAATCGCAGTAGGCGCACTTGGAACGGCAGAAGGGAAAGTGGATGTAAAGGAGCACGTTTCCTCCTATTTGTCGTCGCCGACTTTGAGTATGCTGACAAAAGCCTCGCTGGGCACTTCGACGGACCCTACGCGGCGCATACGCTTTTTGCCCTCTTTCTGCTTTTCGAGGAGCTTCTTCTTTCGGGTGATATCGCCGCCGTAGCACTTGGCGAGTACGTCCTTTCTCAGAGCCTTGACCGTCTCGCGCGCGATTATCTTCCCGCCTATCGCCGCCTGGATGGGTATCTCGAACAGCTGACGGGGGATGGCGTCTTTCAGTTTTTCGGCTATGCCGCGCCCCCTTGCATACGCCTTGTCCTTGTGCACGATGAGGGAGAGCGCGTCGCACATATCCCCGTTTATGAACATATCCAGCCTCACGAGCTCGCTCTTTTCATAGCCGTCGGGCTCATAGTCGAGGGAGGCATACCCCCTCGTGCGGGATTTCAGGCTGTCGAAGAAGTCGTATATTATCTCGTTGAGAGGGAGACGATAGGTCATCTGCACGCGGGAGGTATCCACATAGGTCATGTCGATGAAAATGCCGCGCTTTTCCTGACACAGCTCCATTATCTGCCCGACATACTCAGGCGGGGTGTAGATGGTGGCTTTGACGATGGGTTCCTCGATGTAGTCTATCTCCCCGGCGGGCGGAAGATTGGTGGGATTGTCAATGATGAGTTTTTCTCCGCTCGTCTTGGTGACGTGGTATGACACCCCGGGCGCGGTGGTGATGAGGTCGAGGTCGAATTCGCGTTCCAGCCTCTCCTCTATTATCTCCATATGGAGAAGCCCCAAAAATCCGCACCTGAACCCGAAGCCGAGCGCCTTCGAATTCTCCGCCTCGAAAGTGAGAGACGCGTCGTTGAGTTGGAGTTTCAAAAGCGCCTCTTTGAGGTCGTTGTATCTCGCGCCGTCGGCGGGATACACCCCCGTAAAGACCATGGGAGTGACCTTTTTGTAACCTTTCAAAGGCGCCGCCGCAGGACGGTCCGCCGAGGTGATGGTGTCCCCCACCGCGGTGTCCGCCACATTCTTTATGCTTGCGGCGATATATCCCACCTCACCGGCGGAAAGAGAGTTTACGGAACGCATTCCGGGGGAATAAACCCCCACTTCGACCACTTCGAATGTCTTGCCCGAGGCAAACATCTTTATCCGATCCCCCGCTTTCACGGTGCCGTCCACTATCCTGACCATGGAGATGGCTCCGCGATAGTTGTCGTAATAGCTGTCAAAGATGAGGGCTTTCAGGGGCGCGGCGGGGTCTCCTCCGGGAGGAGGGAGTTTTTCCACTATCTGCGCCAGAACGTCGTCCACCCCTATACCCTCCTTTGCCGAGATGAGGGGGCATCCCGTGGTGTCAAGACCGATAATGTCCTCTATCTCCCTTTTGACGCCGTCGGCGTCTGCGGATGCGAGGTCGATCTTGTTGATGACGGGGAGTATCTCCAAGTCGTTGTCCAGAGCGAGATAGACATTGGAAAGGGTCTGCGCCTCCACCCCCTGCGTGGCGTCCACGACCAGGAGCGCGCCCTCGCACGCCGCGAGGGAACGGGACACTTCGTAGGTGAAATCCACGTGTCCCGGGGTGTCGATGAGGTTGAAGGTGTACTCCTCTCCCTTGTAATTGTAAAACAGCCTGCACGTCTGCAATTTTATCGTGATGCCGCGCTCCTTTTCTATGTCCATGTTGTCGAGGAGCTGATCCGACATCTCGCGGGAGGACACGGTGCCTGTGCGCTCGATGAGCCTGTCGGCGAGGGTGCTCTTGCCGTGATCGATGTGGGCTATTATGGAGAAGTTCCTGATGTGTGAGAGGCTCAATTATTCCTCGCTTTTCCGCCTATCTCGCGAAACAATGCAATTTGGGTGTTGACATTATTATAATGTAATTCTAGAATTATATCAAGAGAATCACCATTCACATCGGAGAAAAAGAAATGGACATGACCTGGCTCTTCCAAACACCCGTCGTCCACCGCGGACTGCACGACGACATTTTGCCGGAAAACAGCATCCCCGCTTTCCGCGCCGCTTTGGAACGCGGCTTCAACATTGAGATCGACGTGCACCTCTCTTCGGACGGGCATTTGGTGGTATTCCATGACGACAACCTCAAAAGAGTGTGCGGAGTGGACAAGAAGGTGGCAAAGTGCACTTTGGAGGAACTCAGGACCATGCGCCTCAAAGGCACAGAAAACACCATCCCCACCTTTGACGAATTTCTGGCTCTTGTGGACGGCAAGGTGGGCATACTCTGCGAGATAAAGGGGCTCAACCCCTACGACAACCGCATCTCGGCGGCGGTATGCGAGAGGCTGAAAACGTATGTGGGCAAGATCGCCCTGCAATCCTTCAACTACGGCGCGGTGCGCTATTGCAGACGGCATACCGACCTCCCCTGCGGGCAACTCTGCACATGGCAGAATCCCTCCACGACGGGAAGATCCCATCTGACCGACTTCATGGGCAAGCTCTGGATAAACAAACTTTCCAAACCCCACTTCATCGCATACGACGTCAGGGACCTTGAAGACAACCCCTACATAGTCAAGGCCCGCAAGTCCCTCCCCGTCATCACCTGGACGGTGGACAGCGCCGAGAAACTTGCGAGAGCGGAGAAGTACGCCGACAACATCATCTTCGAGCACATCGCCGACTTGGTGGAAAAGGAGTACCTCCCGAAAAAGCACGATACCGGGCGTCCTTGACGCTCGGACTTCCTCCTCCCGTGCCGACGGCGAGACCAACGCCAATTCCCTTACTCGCCGTCGGACAAGAAAAGGAAACTCCCCGAAGTCTCGGGGAGTTTCCTTTTCCTCGTTATCTCGGGACGCCGCGCGTCCCGTGCTTCCCGCACTATACAGACCGCAAACTCAGGCGTTTTCCTTCTGCCAGGCGATAGCTTTGGATTTGCTGATGGCGGTGAGCTTCTCGCCGGTGTACTTGGACTCCGCGCCGCCGTTCGTATAGAGGAAGTAAGTGCCGTCCTCAGCGACGTAAAGGGTCTCTTCGTAGCCTGCGGGATCGCCGTACATCCCGGACGTGACCTTCTTGACGACGGTCATGAACGTGGGATCGTAGATCTTGCCTTTCACAGTCTTTTTCATATCTGCCTCCTGATTTTTATTGGGATGGATGTCCTCAGTCGCATATTAGCACATCACAAAAAAAAATGCAAAGGTTTTGAAATCAAAGTGCGGAATGATACACGATATCCCAATATTCGCGCACTCCCCGCTCACCTGCTCTCTGCGCGTCCGACGAGCGTGCGGACACCGCTTTCTTTTGAAAACACAGCCCGAAACTTCTCTTTTGCGGTGTTCTCATCACACCATCGCGCCTTTAACTACGGCTCGAAAGATGCGTCGCAAAAATAAAAAGGCGCCGACTCAGCCGACGGTTTTTGATTTTAAGAAATCCGCAAGTTTCGGCTGTAAAAAGCGCCGAAAAGAATTGTTCCGAGGCTGGTTCGTATTATTCCTGTCCGGCATGCCCGCCTACATGACAAAAAAGAAGCCCCCGCAGACGCGGAGGCTTCCTTGACGCTTTTCACTCAGTCCTTCTTGAACACGTCCGCTATCGAACGGAAACCGTCCTTTATCGCGACGCCGAGAGGCTTATATAGCGGCTTGATGTCCGACACTTTGCCCGTATTGGTGATGTTGTACACCACATAGCTGTAATACAGGGTGAGGAGCACGGTGAGCACGCTGAACACGATGAAGTCCGCGCCCGTGCGCTCGAAGGACACCAGCATATCGTCGGAGACGATCGCGGCATAGCCGGAATTCTTGATGAGGAGCCCGACGCAGAGGAAGGACAGGAAGGCATATCCCGCCATCACGCCGTACACTCTCTTTTCCCCTGAGACCATCGCGTAGATGAGCCCGAGCGCTATGGTCATGAAGAGGTAGGTGTAGGTCACTTTGAGGGTGAACACGGACACCATGGCAAGGGTGTAGGACGCAAGCAGGAGCACCTCCTGACGGTTGCGCTTCTTGAAATACAACGAGCAGATGTACACCACCAGCACCAGTATGAACACCAGGTTGAGTATTGACGCGGTGTCGTTGAAGCCCTGACCGTTGAGGGTCGCCATGCCGTAGAACCCGAATGCGTTGTCCACGAAGATCTGATTGTTGATCATCTGGTTGGCGATCATGCGCATCCCGTAGAACGCGTTCTCGCCGAGATGCCCTATGGCGACGGGAAGAGTGAGCAGATATACCGCCGCGACGGAGCCGATGAGCCCGAAGACGATGGTCGCGCGGTTCTTGCCGAACTTTTTGAGGTTTTCGTCGTCACGGTAGTACATATATCCCATATAAGTGACCGCGATGGGCGCGAGAGCGAGAGCGCGGATGTCCAGCACAGTCGCGAGCGCCATCACGAGATACATCGGGAGATACTTCTTTTCCACGAGCAGGAGCACCGACGCCACCATGAGCGCGAGAAGCAGAGAGGTGAAAGTATTGCTCATTCCGCTCATGACTATGCTCACGGGCAGGAGCGCGTAAAGCGCGGCGAATATCACCGAGAGCTTGTCGCCCGCATACTTCCTTCCGTAGAAATATATCATAGCCACGACAGCCATATCCGCAAGTACGCCCACCATGCGTATGAGCACCGAGATGCCGTCTGCCGTGAGCCCCTGCCCTATATGTCCGATGATGGCGAGGATATACATCGCGCCGGGAGCCATGACGGAAACGTCTATGTTCTCAAACGCGGACGCATTGGCGTACACATTGGCTACACCGTTTGAGGCAAGCCATCTCGCGAGCCCTACGGTCGCGTCTGTCTCTCCGCCGAAGCCGTACATCGTGAGCAGGAATATGAGGCGAAGGAGGAAGGTGCCCAACATGAGCATCCCCGCGATGAACCAGGCATTGGTCCACCACTTAGCCGAGGTGTGCGCCGCAGCTCCGCCCTTGCCTTTGCCGCCGGAAGCGGAGGGAGAGGACGCGGAACCGTCAAAGTTGACGAACACATCGGACTTGGCATACGCCTTTCTCACTATCACGTAAGCGCAGACGAGGACGACCACTCCGAACACGGTGAGCAGGCTGACAAAGAGGGTGCCGGACAGATCGCGGTTGTAGCGAGCTATCTGGGACATCCTGAAATCGTACACCGTGCTTCCGTCGGGGACGGAGGAAGGATCGACGCGCATCACGGACACGTTGTCGAAATACGCCGTGCCCTCGCACTCCTCTCCGTCCGCGCCCAACGCGAGGGTCAGAGTGAGATAATCGGTGTTGAGAGGACGCACATAAAAGGTGACCGTCTCCCAGTCATTGGTGGTCGTCTCCTTCTTGCCGAAGATGTAATCGGTGTTTTCGAGGAAGGTGACGTACGCTCCTCTGAAAGTACTGTCGTCCCCCTTGGAGAGGGAGGGGACTCTGACGTCCACCGTGACGCGGTAGACGGCGTTGCGGCCCACCGCTATCTCCTGAGAGAGAAAGACCCAACCGCTCTCGTCGTCCGTGGTGAGGATGACGTAGCCGCTGCCGTGGTCTTCGTAAAGGGAGTCATCCGAAGAGATCGACTGACGTTTGTACGGCTCGTCAACGTCCTCGGAGTAGCTTATCTTCCACTCGTCGAAGTACACTTTGCCGTCGTCGTTGCGGTTGAAATCCTCAAAGCCGCGGTTCGAGACGAGCTCGGTATCCACCGCCGTGCGGCCGTCGTTGCACGCAGAAAGCGCAAATAGTGCCAGTACGAGTACCAGCACTATCACGCATATGGAAACAAGTTTTTTCTTCATTGCTTGTCCTTTATCTGATCTCTTTGAGTTTCGCCGCTTTACCGGTGCGTTCACGCAGATAGTAGAGTTTCGCGCGTCTCACCTTGCCGTGGCGCACCACTTCGATGTGGTCGATCTTGGGGGAATGCATGGGGAAAGTCCTCTCCACGCCCACGCCGTAAGTCACGCGGCGGACGGTGAAAGTCTCGCGGATGCCGCCGTTCTTCTTGGCGATGACGATGCCCTCGTAGGACTGCAATCTCTCGCGGTTGCCTTCCACGACTTTGACAAAGACCTTGACCTGGTCGCCGATGGCGATCTCGGGCAGATCCGTTCTCATGCCTTCTTTTTCAATGGTGTCGATAATGTTCATGTTGACTGTCCTCCTTTTTACTAAACGTTCTTAACGGTATCCCCCGCAAGCGGAACGTCCGAGTCACGCGTGATATAATATCATATAATAACTTTTATCACAAGCGAATTGCGCGCCTGTTTTCAAATTTTATGGGCGGTTCGCGGTTTTTTTGCCCGCTCACCTCTTCGTTGAGGAATCGAACGCTCCTTTCAGCACCGTCACGTCCTCGTCCGTGACCTCGACCACGTCGAAACGTACGGGCACGCCGTAGAGGCTGTGATCCCTGATGTACGCCTTGGCGGCGCGCACATACCGTCTCATCTGCTCTTCAGTGAGGTGATCCGAGGGACGCGTGCGGTAATACGTCGAGGATTTGACTTCTACGAACACCAGAGTCCTGCCGTCTGCGGCGATGATATCCACCTCCACGCCCGCGACTTTTACGTTGCGTTCGATGATGCGGTATCCCTCCCCTTCGAGGCGCTCCGCCGCGCGCTGTTCCGCGATAAGTCCCGACGCTCTCTTATTCATCCGCCTTCACGAAATGCCCTATGAATGTGCGGCGGTGTATGGGAGTGGGTCCCAGTTCCTTCAACGCGGCAATGTGCGCCGCCGTACCGTAACCGACGTTGGAAGAAAAACCGTAGCCGGGATATCTCTCGTCCATGCTCTGCATGAACTCGTCTCGCTCCACCTTTGCAAGTATGGAAGCGGCGGCGATGGAATAGCTTAACGCGTCGCCGTGCACTATACCGAAAGTGCGCACGGGTATGTCGAGCTTCAACGCGTCCACGATGACGACGTCGGGAGTGACCGAAAGGGAGTTCACCGCCTCCGCCATGCACGCCCTGGTGGCGTTGAGGATGTTCATCTCGTCTATCTTCCCGTTGTCGTATGAGACTACGGACCATGCGATAGCGCGCAACTTTATCTCCTCGGCGAGCCTTTCTCGCTTTTTCTTCGCCACCTTTTTGCTGTCGTTCACTCCCTCGATGAGAGAGTCGAGAGGCATGATGACAGCGGCGCAGGTCACGGGGCCCGCCAGCGGACCTCTGCCCACTTCGTCCACGCCGCAGATGAGTCTGCACCCCTCCGCCATGAGCTCGCGCTCATAACGCATCAATTCTTCCGCACGCACCATATAGGCTTTTATCCTCTCTTTTTGAGCACTAAACCGTGAGTTTTGGGTTTTTCGAGCATTATTTTGCCAAGTCGTCCCTTTCTGAAATCGTCCAGGATGGTCTTTGCCGTGCGCTCGTAGTCGGGCTCACCGCCCTTCACTTTGAACCCTCGCGAAAGGGCAATACTTTCAAAGAGCGCAAGGGTGTCGTCGGGGAGCGCGGTCAAGGCGTAACGCGCTTTGAGTTCTTCGCCGTACGCGGGCCTCACTTCGTCCAGAAAGCTGAAAGCAAGCTCACCCGCGTCCAACACTTCGTCGCGTATGCTCCCGATGTAAGCCAGATGCAGAGCCACGCTCTCTTCCTCGAACTTTCCCCAAAGAGTCCCCGGCGTATCCAGGAGGTCCACTCCGTCTATGCTCATCCATTGTTTGCCTCGGGTGACCCCGGGACGGTCTCCCGTCACCGCGCCCGCGCGCTTGCACATCGCGTTGATGACGGTGGACTTCCCCGAATTGGGCACTCCCACCACCATGGCGCGTACGGCGACGTTAGCCCCCCTCTCTCCGAAGCGGGAGAGCTTGTCGGCGGCTATCCTTTTGAGCCCCGCGACTATCGACGAGCAGTCCCCCGACGTGCCCACAGATCTGACGTAGGTCTTGCCCTCTTCGCGGAATCTTTCACACCACAGAGCGAGGTCGCGCTCTTCCACCAGATCGCACTTGTTGAAGACGTAGAGCACCCTTTTTCCTTTCAGCAATTTGTCAAAAAGAGGGTTGTCCGAGCTGTACACCGCGCGGGAGTCTATGACGTAGACCAAAGCGTCCACGAGACGGAGGTTCTCCTCCATCATGCGGATGGCTTTCGTCATATGCCCGGGAAACCACTGGATGTTCACTCTCTGTCCTCTCTTTTCTTTTTCCGAGGTAGGACGCCCGCGATATCGAGGTCTTTGAGCAGATCGGGACGGCGCTCCTTCGTGAGTTCGAGAGACTTCGCGGCGCGCCATGCGGCGACTTCGCCGTGATTGCCTCCCACCAGCACTTCGGGCACCGAGAGACCTCTGTACACCTGCGGACGGGTGTACTGCGGATATTCCAGCAACCCCGAAGAGAAACTCTCCTCCACCGTGCTTTCGGGCGACCCCAGCACTCCGTCGAGATATCGCGAGACCGCATTCATCACAACAAGGGCGGGAAGCTCTCCGCTCGTCAGCACGTAGTCGCCTATGGATATCTCGCGGTCTATGACAAGCTCGATGGCTCTTTCGTCCACGCCCTCGTACCCTCCGCAGAGGAAGAGGAGCTCTTCGCACGAAGAGAGCTCCTTTGCCATGCTCTGCCTGAAAGGCTCGCCTTTGGGGGAGAGATAGATCCTCTGCGCCTTATGCTCGGGATCCGCCGCCTCCACCGCCCTGACGATGGGGTCGGGAGTCATCACCATACCCGCGCCTCCGCCGTAGGGATAGTCGTCCGTCTTGTGGTGTTTGTCCTCGGAGTAGTCGCGGATGTTGACCACGTTGACGGAAAATCTGCCCTCGCGCACGGCGCGTCCCATTATGCCCAGGTCGAGCACGCCGAAATATTCGGGAAATATGGTGAGGAAATGGAACTTCATGAGTTGTACACCGCAGTCCTTTCAAACATTCTGCCGTCGAGACGAATGACGCCGTTTTCGGCGTCTATCTCTTTCACGACATCTTTGAGCGCAGGGAAACTTACGCTCCCTTCGGGGAGTTTGACGACATACACGTCGGCGGAACCGTACTGCAACACGTCCACGAGCTCTCCGATCCTGTCCCCGTCAACGATGACGTCCGAGCCCAGGATGTCTGCGATATAGACCCTGCCGTCGGGAGGAGGCGGAAGCTCCGCGCGCGCGACTTTGACCTCTTTGCCGCGCAGTTTTTCCGCGTCTTCGGGAGTGTCTACGCCCGCAAGTTTGGCAAAAAGGAAATTCCCCTCCGCGGAGGCGTCTTCCACTCGGTAATGAGTGCCGCCCACGGAAAGGGTCCTCAGGTGCATGAGGCGGGAGGTGTTTTCGGAATAGGTCTCTATCTTGACCACTCCCTTTATCCCTCTCGGCCTCAGCACGCGTCCGATCGTGAATTCGGTTTTCATTCGTGTTCTTCGATGACGACGTTATAGCGCACGGAGGACTTGGCGGAAGCGGCTTTGACGAGAACACGTATCGCGCGGGCTATCTTGCCCTGCTTGCCTATGATCTTGCCGATGTCCTTTTTCGCGGCTATGATGACGATGTCCGATTCCTCACCGTTCTCGCGGAGTTCCACCGAATGATCCCCGTCGGGAACGAGCTTAGCCACCAGATATTCGACCAGTTCCAGCATAATACACCTTACAGAATGCCGTGTTCTTTGAAGAGGTTGCGGACGGTGTCGGTGGGCTGAGCGCCGTTGGCGAGCCACTTCTTTGCCAGTTCGGCGTCGATCCTGACCACTTTGGGTTCGCTTGCGGGATCGTAGATGCCGATCTGCTCGATGTACTGTCCGTCACGCGCTTTTCTGGAATCGGTGGCGACGATGCGGTAGAAAGGTGCTTTCTTTGCGCCCATTCTGGTGAGTCTGAGTTTAACCATTGTTTTTCTCCTTTTGCCTTGCGGCTGTATCTGAATTTTGTTTGATTTCGCGTTTTATGTGGACGTTTCGACGCGATAAACGCTCAAAACAGTCCTTTCATACCCCTCATGCCTCTGAGCCCTTTCATGCCGCCCTTCTGCATACGAGCCATCATGTCGCGGGTCATCTCAAACTGTTTGAGAAGCTGATTGACCTCCTGGATGGACGTCCCGCTCCCCTGCGCTATACGCTTGCGGCGACTGCCTTTGATGATGTCGGGGTTGCGCCTCTCCTTCGGCGTCATGGACTGGATGATGACCTTGGCGCGCATGAGTTTGTCCTCGTCGATATCCTCCGCTTTCACCTTGCCTGCCATGCCCGGGAGCATCTTCATCATGTCGCCGATGCCGCCCATCTTTTTCACGCTGTCGAGCTGTTCGAGATAATCTTCCAGAGTGAAGGATCTCTCTTTGAGTTTCTTTTGGAGGTTTTCCGCCTGTTCCTTGGAAAAAGCCTGCTCCGCCTTTTCGATGAGGGTGAGCACGTCGCCCATGCCGAGGATACGGCTCGCCATCCTGTCGGGATGGAAGGGCTCGAGATCTTCGGGCTTTTCCCCCGTACCGCTGAACTTGATGGGCTTGCCCGTCACCGCTTTGATAGAAAGCGCGGCGCCCCCTCTTGTGTCGCCGTCAAGCTTGGTCATGATGACGCCCGTGACGTCGAGAGTCTTGTTGAAGGTATCCGCTACTGTCACGGCGTCCTGCCCCGTCATGCTGTCCACGACGAGGAGTATCTCTGCGGGAGAGACCGCGGCTTTGACGTCCACGAGCTCCTTCATCAGAGCCTCGTCGATGTGCAACCTGCCCGCGGTGTCGATGATGACGGTGTCAAAACCGTTTTTGAGCGCGTAGGCTATGCCCTCTTTGGCTATCTTGACGGGGCTTATCTGCCCCATTTCGAACACCTCGGTGTTCACCTTTTTGCCCACTATGCCGAGCTGCTGTATCGCGGCGGGACGGTAGACGTCGGCGGCGACCAGAAGCACCTTTTTGCCCTGCTTTCTCAAATAGAGAGCGAGTTTGCCGCACATGGTGGTCTTGCCCGCGCCCTGCAATCCGCACATCATATATACCGTGGGCGGACGGTCGGAGACGGCGAGTTTCTGATGCTTGCTCCCCATGAGCGCGACCAGCTCGTCGTTGACGATCTTGACGATCTGCTGTGCGGGGGTGAGGGATTTGAGGATGTCCTCGCCGAGCGCTTTCTCGCTGACTGCGGCGACGAAATCCTTGACCACGCCGAAGTTGACGTCCGCTTCGAGGAGAGCGACCCTTATCTCGCGCATGGCTTGTTTTATTTCCAGTTCCGTGAGTTTCCCCTTGTTGCGGAGCTTGGAAAAGATGTGGTTCATTCTGTCAGAAAGACTTTCAAAGACCGACATTATTCCTCCAATACGCCTTCGGCGCGGGTGATGAGGGAGGCGCAATCCTCCTCTCTGCCCTCCGAGAGCGCGGACTTTGCCTCTCGCAACAAGGCGAGCACGCTCTCTTCGCGGCGGACGAGCCCGAGTTTCTGCTCGTATTCTTCGAGGGATCTTTCCCCTCTCTTTATGCCGTCCAGCACGGCTTGGCGGGAGACGGAATACATCTCGGAAAGCTCGCCGAGGGAAATATCCTCGTCATAGTGCAGACGAAGCCACTCGTTCTGCTTTTCCGTGATGAGCGCGCCGTAATATGCGCGCAATGCGCTGATGCGAAATCTGTCCATGACCCTGCCGTAAAGGCTTTGACCTTTGTAAAGGCGACAGCCTTGACAGTATTCTAACCGTTGCGTCGGGATAAGTCAAGCGTTTTCAAAAGAAAAACGCGCGCAAACGCGCGCGCAACGATTTGGCTCGTTCGGAAAAGCCTCAAATGAGCGCCTCCACGAAATCCTTTGCGTCGAAGGGGATGAGGTCGTCCAGTTTCTCCCCCACTCCGACGTAGAGCACGGGGAGTTCCAGCTCCACGGAGATCGCGATGACCACTCCGCCCTTTGCGGTGCCGTCCAGCTTGGTGAGCACTATGCCGTCGAGGTCGATGGCTTCCGAGAATATCTCCGCCTGCGCCACGCCGTTCTGTCCCGTTGTGGCGTCGAGGACGAGGTATTTGCGGAAATCCGCGTTCGGGAGCTCGCGATCCACGACGCGGCATATCTTTTTGAGCTCCTCCATCAGATTCTTTTTGTTGTGGAGCCTGCCGGCGGTGTCAACGAGGACGACGTCCGTCCCCCTCGCCTTTGCGGAGGACACGGCGTCATACACCACGGCGGCGGGATCCGCACCCTCGTTGTGACGGATGACTCTGACGCCGGCGCGCTCCCCCCACACTTCGAGCTGTTCGCTCGCGGCGGCGCGGAAAGTGTCCGCGGCGGCGATGACCACGCTCTTGCCCTGTTCGCGGAACATATGCGCGAGCTTTCCTATCGCGGTGGTCTTGCCCACGCCGTTCACTCCCGAAAGCAGGATGACGAGAGGATAGTCATATTCCTCCACCTCGTATTCTATGTCCTCGATCAATATCTCTTTCAAAACGCTCTTGGCGTTTTCGGGAGACTTTATCTTTTCGCGGAAAGCGCGCTCTTTGAGTTCCTCCACCACGCTTTCCGAGGCGGTCACGCCCACGTCCCCTGCGAGCAGGGCCTCTTCGAGAGACTCATAAAATTCGTCGTCGAGCTCTCTTGCCGAAAAGGCGTAGAAGAGCTTTTTGGCGATGGTATCCTTTGTCTTTTTTATGCCTTCCGCAAGTTTTTTGAAAAATCCCATGATATCACCTGTTGTCCGAGGCGTGCTTTTCCGCCTCCTCGAAGGAGATGGAGACTATCTTGGTCACCCCTCTCTCCTCCATGGTCACGCCGAATATGGTGTCGGCGTGGCGCATGGTGGGCTTGCGGTGCGTGATGACGATGAACTGCGTCTGCACCGAAAATCTGCTCAGAAATTCCGCGAAAAGGTTCGCGTTCGCGTCGTCCAGCGCGGAGTCTATCTCATCCAGCACGCAGAAAGGCATGGGTTTGAGCATGAGGATGGCGAACAGGATCGCGATGGCGGTGAGAGACTGCTCCCCGCCCGAAAGCAGGTTGAGGTTCTGGAGTTTCTTCCCGGGAGGCTGTGAGAATATCTCTATGCCCGCCTCGAGGGGATCCTCCGTCTCGCGGGTGTCCAGCCTGAGGTCTCCTCTTCCGCCGTTGAAAAGCTGGACGAAGACTTCGTGGAAGTTCTCGTTGATCTTCTCGAAAGCGTCCGTGAACTTGTCGCGCATCTCTCCTGTGAGAGTCTCTATGACCTTCATGATGTCGTCGCAGGCTTTCATGATGTCGTCGCGCTGGGTGGTCTGTTCCTCCAACCTGGCTTCGGCGTCGGCGAGGTCCTGCACCGCGAGAGGGTTGACTTCTCCCAGTTTCGCTATGGACTTTTTGAGGTCGGCGATGACGGTCTTCGCGCCGTGATGCTCGAAATTCTCGTCCTTCAACGGGAGCGCGGAGGAATAGGTCAGATCGTACTCTTCCAGGATGTGTTCCTGCAAGTACGCGTTTTCGCTGTCAACGTGGTCGAGCATATTCTCGTCGCGTATCTTCTTTTCGGAAAGCGCGGACCTTTCCTCGGTGAGTTTTGTCCTTTCGGCGTCGAGGGAAACTATCCTTTCCTGCAACTTGCGCTTCATGTCGCCGAGCCCCGCTATCTGCTTTTCCAATTCCTCGATGCGCTTGGCGTCCTCCGCCGAAAAGGTGGTCTTGGCGGGGGCGGTGCGTATCTTGTTGAGCTCGGCGCGTCTGGACTCCAACTGAGCGGTGATGTCCTCTTTCTCCTCTTTGCGGGCGTTCTCCTCCCTGCGCAGACGGAAGAGTTCTGTATCGTAGCCGTCTATCGCGTTCTTCTGTTCGGCGAGACGGACTCTGAGTTCCATCACCTCTTCGCTGAGGGTCCCTCTCTCGGATTTTTGCTCCGTGCTCTGGGACTTTGACGCCTCGATGAGAGCGCCGTATTCCTCCTGACGCTGTCTGACGTCGCCTTCCAGCCTGTCGATGTCCGAAAGGTCGCCGTCCAAAGCCTTGATGAGAGCACGCACCTTTTCCAGTTCCGCGGCGTCGGCGGCTATCTCCTCGCGGAGCTGAGTCACGGTCTCCTCCGCCTGTTTTGCCTTGTTTTCGTTGAGGGTGGTCTCGATGCTGACCTCGGATATGCGGGAAGATATCTCTGCAAGACGGCTTTCCGCTTCCGCGATCTCCGCCGTCCTCTCCTCTCGCTGAGCGTTGAGCCCTGCTATGCGGGAGCGTATGCGTTCGAGATTGTTCCTCGCCTGCTCGATCTGTTTTTCCTGGGACAGCAGACCGGAATTCTGCGTGCGGCGGGAACCGCCCGTGATCTCGCCGCCTCTGGCGTATATCTCGCCGTCCAGAGTGACGATCTTGAAGCCTTGATTATACTTTCTGTAAAGACGCTCGGCAGTATTCATGCCGTCCACGACGACGGTGGTGCCGAGGAGGGTCTGCACGAAGGGATAGAATTTATCCTCGCATTCCACCAGATCCGCCGCTATACCGAAGCACCCCTGTTCCGAGAGCGCGGGCGCGTATTCCCTGCCCAAAGTGCGGGGACGGCACGCCGTGAGGGGACGGAAGGTCACTCTGCCGTAACTCTTCTGTTTGAGGTAGGTGATGAGCGCCGCCGCGTCGCGTTCGCTCTCCACGAGCACGTTCTGGAGCGCCGCCCCGAGCGCGTACTCTATCGCGGACTCATATCCCTCCGGCACCGTGATGACCTCGGCGAGCACCCCCATTATGCGGCTTTTGAGCACGGGATCGTGTCTCGCGTCCCGCATGAGCTGTTTGACCGCCTCCTGATAGCCCTGATAGTCATCCTTGACCGAGATGAGCAGACGAAGCTGTCCCTCGGCGAGACCGAGCTTGGAATTGAGTGTCATTACGTCCGCTTCCAGCCCCTTTATCGCCTCCTGCGCCTCCAGCTTGGAGGAAAGTATCTCGTTGTTCTGTTGGGAGAGCTCCCTCATCTTGCTCCTGCCCTCTTTGACGTTGGAGTCGTAGATGGAAAGCCCCGTCTCCGCTTCGTCCAGCGTCGCCTTTTTGGCATTGAGCATCTCATGGAGGTTCTTTGCGCGCTCCTCGTTTATCGCCTTTTCGGCGACTATGGCGGAGAGGTTGCCTTTGAGCTCGCCCAATCTCTTCAAAGCCGCGACGTACTCGTCGTTTTTGGTGGCGATGTCGCTCTCTCTGCCCTCGATGTCCTTGGAGAGGAATTCCAGCTTCTTGCTCTTTGCCTCGAAATCCGCGGTGGTGGCAAGATACGCCGCCGCTTCCTCCTCCTTCTTTTTCGTGCATTTGGCGATGAGGTCGTCAGAGACCACTATCTGCGCCTCAGCGGACTTCAACTCGCCCGAAAGGCGGTTTATCTCCGCCTGCAAATTGGATATCCTCTCCTTTACGAGATTCGCCTGTCCCTGCATACGTTCGGCGTCGACTTTGAGCGCGAGGAGCTCAACATTGCTCTCCTCATACAGCCTGTCCACGCCGCCCGATTCGCGGATGCACTTTTCGTAATCGTTGACGCATTTGTTGAATTCCGCTTCCTTTTTGACGAGCTCGTTCTGAGTCTCGGCGATGCGGTCGTATATCTTCTGCTTTATGCGCTGGGCGTTCTCGTAATTGTAGATGTAAAGGTTGACTTCCTGCAATTTGAGCTGTTCGCGGAGTTCGGCATACTTTTTCGCGGTCTCCGCCTGCTTGCGGAGGGGACCGATATGCCGCTCTATCTCGGCGATGACCTCGTTTGCGGATTGAAGATTGAATTTGGTGCGTTCGAGGTCTCGTTCCGCCTCCTTGCGCTGGGCGCGGAACTTGGAAATGCCCGCCGCTTCCTCGAATATCCTGCGGCGCTCCTCCGGCTTTGCGGACATGATCTCGGTGACCTTGCCCTGACCTATTATGCTGTAACCGTCCTTGCCTACGCCAGTGTCGTGGAAGAGGTTGGCGATGTCGCGCATCCTGCAACGGGTGCGGTTTATGTAATACTCGCTGAGTCCGCTCCTGTCCAGCTTGCGGGTGATCATCACCTCGTCGAAAGGCAGGGAGGGAAAGAGCTTTTTGTCGGAATTGTCAAAGATGAGGGTGACCTCGCAATAGGACATCCTGCCTCGGTTTTCCGTGCCGTTGAAGATGACGTCCTGCATCGATCTGCCGCGGAGCTGTTTCGCACTCTGCTCGCCCAGCACCCATCTTATGCCGTCGGATACGTTGGATTTCCCGCACCCGTTGGGACCTATTATAGCGGTCACACCCTCTTGGAAGGGTATCTCCACCTTGTCGGCGAAGGATTTGAAACCGCGCAGTTCGAGTTTTTCAAGTTTCATTTGGATCTCTCAGTCCTTTGATTAGCGATATTATACCACATGCGCGGACATCTCACAAGCATAATCCGCAATGTTTCACAAATCTTGCGAAACATGGACATTTTGTGAAACATAAGCGGAAAACAAGAAAAATACCCGCTTAGATAGCGGATATTTAGAAGTTATGGTTCGTGAAACATTTTAAGCTCAACGCTTGTTTTTCCTCTTTCCTGCGGCGACCATCTCCAAGGTGCGGGATGCGGCGAGCTGTTGCGCTTCGCGTTTGCTCCTCCCCTCCCCTTCTCCCATGCGCTCCTCGCCGAGACAGACGAAAAAACGGAACACGGGGGAATGTTGCTCCCCTCTCTTTTCTTCCTCGATATACCTTAGGCTCACTCCTTTCTGCATGGCGTACTCGTTGAGGCGGGATTTTGCGTCCGTGCGCCTCAAAGCGTCCCATGCCCCCGCGAGTTCCTCTTCCAGCGCGCGCAGTACAAAGGCTTTCGCTTCCTCCATGCCGCCGTCCAGATAGATAGCGGCGGTGATCGCCTCAAAGAGGTCGCACATCACGGACGCATGGGCGTATACGCCGTGTTTGGATTCGTTTTCCCCGAGGAGCATCTCATCCGCCACGCCCAGCCTTTCAACCGCTCCCGCGAGAGGGGACTCGCTGACGACGCAGGCGCGCATCTTCGTGAGTTTGCCCTCTCCCGCGTCGGGATAGAGCAAAAAAAGCCTTTCCGCCGTGACGAAGCCTACTACGCTGTCCCCCAAAAATTCCAGGTCCTGGTAGTTCCCTCCTTTGGAGGGGGACGCCGAGGGATGAGTAAAAGCGCGCTCCAAAAGCGCGCCGTCTTTGAATGTGTAGCCTATCGCCTCTTCGATCCTATTCCTGTTCATCCGCGGATTGCACCGAAGCGCGTATCTTTTCCACCACGCCCGATTTCGCGAGCTTGCGGGCTTGGAGTATGCTGGCGCATATGGACTTGCGTTTGGACGCGCCGTGCGCTTTGACTACGACCTTATTGACGCCCAGGAAGCACGCGCCTCCCTGGCTGTTGTAGTCCATCCTCGTCTTGACGTCTTTGAGCACGGGTTTCAGAAGAAGTGCGCCGAGCTTGGCTTTGAGCCCTCCCCTCTTTATCCCGTCCATGAGGATGGAGAATATCGCGCCCGCCGTACCTTCGGCGGATTTCAGAGCGATGTTGCCGTTGAAGCCGTCCGCGACCACCACGTCGAAGTCGCCCGAGAGCATATCACGAGCCTCGCAATTCCCTTTGAACTCGATGTAAGGAGAATTTTTGAGGAGTTCGAACGCTTCGCGATTGAGCTCATTCCCCTTCTTGTCCTCCGCGCCGTTGCTGAGAAGCCCGACGATGGGTTTCACTGTGTCCGTCACCGCGCAGGAGAACGCGCTCGCCATGACTGCGAAATGCAGGAGGTTGATAGGCTTGCAATCCACGTTTGCGCCGCAGTCGCAGAGGATGACGGGTTTGCCTTTCAGGGTGGGGAGCGCGGGTGCGAGAGCGGGACGGGAAACCCCCTTTATCCTGCCCAGCTTCATGTAAGCCGCCACGAGCACCGCGCCGGTAGATCCCGCCGACACGAAACCGAGAGCGTCGGGATCGGAGGCGAGCAATTCCAACCCTTTGACGATGGAGCTCTCCTTTTTCGTCTTCACCGCCGTAGTGGGAACTTCGTCGTTGGATATGACCTCGGGCGCGTGGACTATCTCCAGACGCGCGACGTCATACGTCTTGCCGGCGAGCTCGTTGCGTATGAGCCCTTGGTCGCCGACAAGCACGACGTGCAGACTTTTTTTGAGTTCGAGCGCGTCAAGCGCGCCGAGCACCGCTTCCTTGGGTGCGTAGTCTCCCCCGAGAGCGTCTACGATGATCTTCATCCTTCCTCCACAGTCTCAAACGAGAACACAAAGCAAAAAAAGAGAGCGCGAACGCTCTCTTTCGGGTTCATTTTTCTTCCTTGGGTGCGACGACTTCCTTGCCCTTGTAGTAACCGCATTTGGGGCACACGGTGTGGCTCTTGATGAGCTCCTTGCACTGAGGGCACTCGACAAGTCCGGGAGCGCTGATCTTCCAGTTGGCGTAACGGGAATTGGTCTTGGACTTGGAGATCTTATTCTTGGGAACTGCCATTTATCTTTCCTCCGTTTCCTGATGTGTGACTTGTATGATTATATATAATCGCGCGAAAGATGTCAAACGCTTTTGCGCAATTTGCCTCGCGGGGTCACTTCCTCGCCGCGGCGACGAGACTCGCGGTCTCGCGGGCGATGGAAAGCTCCTCGTTGGTGGGCAGGACGATGACTTTGACGTAGCTCTCGGGATCGGAGAGGATGTGGAGACCTTCCGCCCTCTTCTCGTTTTCTTCAAGGTCGAATATGACGCCGAGATATTCCATATCCTGCATGACCAGCCTGCGCATATAGGAGCTGTTCTCCCCTATGCCGCCCGTAAAGACTATCGCGTCCACTCCGCCGAGCACCGCCGCGAAAGCACCGATGTACTTCTTGATGCGATACGCCGCCGCCTCCACCGCGAGAGCGGCTTTTTCGTTGCCCTCCGAGATGGCTTTTTCCAGCACGCGCATATCCGAATCCAGCTCGCTTATGCCCAGCATACCGCACTTTTTGTTGAGGTACTGCACCGTCTCCTCGGGAGTCATTCCAAGCTTAGCGCGCAAAAATTCCACGGCGGCGGGGTCGATATCCCCGCTCCTGGTGCCCATGATGAGCCCTTCGAGAGGGGTGAATCCCATCGAGGTGTCCACGCATTTGCCGTCCTTCACGGCGGAGATGCTGGACCCGTTGCCAAGATGACAGATGATGATGCGGCTGTGCTCCGCACCCAGATATTTCACCGCTTCCTCGCTCACGAATTTGTGGGAGGTGCCGTGGAAACCGTACTTTCTTATCTTGTGCTGTTGATAGACGGAATAGGGGATGCCGTACATGAACGCCTTGGGAGGCATGGTGCTGTGGAAAGTGGTGTCGAACACCGCCACCATGGGCACTCCGGGCATGACCTCGCGGCAGCTCTTTATGCACGCGATGTTGCCCGGCATATGGAGGGGTCCGAGCTCGGCATTCTTCTCGCAGATGCGCACCACCTCGTCGTCGATGACCACGGAGGAATGGAAATCCTCCCCGCTGTGCAGGACTCTGTGTCCCACCGCGCCTATCTCCGAGACGGAGGAAATGGCGCCCGCTTCCTTATCGACCAACGCTTTGAGCACGAGCTCTATGGCTTCCTTATGAGTGGGCAGATCCTCTTCGAGATGCAGAGCCTTGCCCTCTGCGGTCTTTTGTGTGAGGGAGCCTCCCTTCATGCCTATGCGTTCGCATATACCTTTCAGGAGCATGGTCTCGCTCGCGATGTCTATGAGCTGATATTTGAGGGAGGAACTCCCCGCGTTGATGACGAGTATGTTCATATTCCCCTCACTTTACTGATTGGAGCGCCGTGATGGCGGCGACCGCAACTATGTCGTCCGCGACGCAACCGCGGCTCAGGTCGTTGACGGGGAGCGCGAGCCCCTGCATGATGGGACCCACCGCCATGCAATGTCCGAAACGCTGTGCGAGCTTGTATCCGATGTTGCCCGCGTCGAGGTTGGGGAAGATGAGCACGTTCGCCTTGCCCGCGACGCCGCTGCCGGGAGCTTTGGATTCGCCCACGCCCTCCACGATCGCGGCGTCGAGCTGCAACTCGCCGTCCACGTCGATGTAGGGATGCGCGGCTTTGACCATGGCGTACGCCTGACGCACCTTTTCCACGGACTCGTGCTGTGCGCTGCCCTTGGTGGAGAAGGAAAGCATCGCTATCTTGGGCTCAACTTCAACTATCTGCTTCGCGCTGAAATACGCCGCCTGCACGATGTCGGCAAGCTGTTCCACGGTGGGATAAGGGATGACAGCGCAGTCCGCGAAGATGAACGCGGGAGCATGAGAATATTCGAAATGCTCGGGGGGTATCATCACGAAACAGCTCGAGACGCTCTTTATGCCGGGAGCGGCTTTGATGACCTGGAACGCCGCGCGGGACACGTCCGCAGAGGAGAACACCGCGCCGCCCACAACGCCGTCCACGTCCCCGCACTTCAACGCGGTGCAGGCGTAGAACATATTGTTGCCCTTTATCGTGCGCAGAGCCACGTCCTCGGTCATGCCCTTTTCCTTGCGGAGCTCATAGAGCTTTTTGGCGTACTTCTCCACATATTTGTCATTCGCGCCCGGGTCGCGGAAAGTGACTCCCGAAAACTTATAGTCGGGATACTTCGCCTTTATCTCAGCCTCATTGCCGATGAGTACGATCTTTCCTATCTTTTTTTGCGTGAAAATCTCCGCCGCTTCGGCGACTCTGGGGTCGCTCCCCTCGGCGAGAGCTATGGTCTTTTGCAGTTTTGCGGCTCTTTCGAGCAGATGGTCGAGAAATTCGGACATACACACCTCAATTCCGTTTAATTCGCTTTATACGTTTGATTTCTTCTCAAACGAGTTATATTATAGAACCGATACACGCAAAAAGCAAGAATTCTAAGGAGTCAGTTTGTGAAAATCGCCGCAGTCATCGCCGAATACAATCCCCTGCACAACGGGCACGTAAAACTTCTGAAAAAAGCGAAGCGGGAATTGAAGCCCGACGCCCTCGTCGTGGTCATGAGCGGGAGTTTCACCGAGCGCGGCGACATCTGCGTCGCGGACAAATATACCCGCGCGGGCTGGGCGGCGGAGTGCGGCGCGGATCTGGTCATCGAACTCCCCACCGTCTACACCCTCTCTCCCGCGGCGTCATTTGCCAAAGGCGCGTTGAAGACCCTCTCAATGTTGGGGGAATACACCCTCTGTTTCGGCACCGAGACCAAGGAACTCGAGGAGCTCGCGTACGTCGCGGAGTTCATGCGCAGCGAATCCAAGGACATGAAAAATATGCTGAGGGGGTATCTTTCGGAGGGCTACTCGGTGGCAAAGTCGCGCACGATGGCGCTCGACCTCATACATCCCGATTACGCAAACCTCGTCAAGGCGCCCAACAACATCCTCGCGGTGGAATATATGAAGGCGGGCGCCGCCTACGGCGGCAGAGTGCAGTACCACAGCGTGGAACGCAAGCCCGACAACAACAGGACCATACTCTCCTCCACCAAGATACGCAACCTCATGCAGGAGGGAAAGGATTGGAGCGCCTTCGTCCCCGAATGCGTAAAGATAGAACATCCCACCGACACGGGGAAGTACGGCACCGTCTCCACCTACTCCATGCGCACTAAGACCGCGGGCGAACTCGCCGAGATCGCCAACATCTCGGAGGGCATGGAAAACCGCATAAACAAGGCGGATTTCAACACCTTCGAGGAGTTCCTCAAACTCACCACCAAACGCTATACCCGCTCTACGATAAAACGCATCGCGGCTTCCTCAACGGTGGGCATCACCAAAGATCTGGTCGCTCTCGCCGCCGAAAACAAGCCATACACCACCGTCCTCGCAGTCAACGAGCGCAAGAAAAAACAGCTCTTCGCTCTGCTTGCGGCGTCCGACGGCTACTTTTATTTCAAACCCTCGGACTGCGCAGAGGACTCCCCAGTGAGACCGCTCGTCGACCTCGACGAACGCGCCGCGAAAGTCCTGAGACTCTGCCGCAAAGACTGAACGACAGCCGCTCCCGCATTCTAAGAGAACGGAAGGCGACGCAACGGAGGAAAAATGAAACTGCGAAGAAAACTCATGCGGAGCTTCTCCGCTTTCATCAACAAGCTCGCGGGCGGCACCGCCCAGAACGAAAATACGGGCGAAGTGCGTGGCGAGGCTTTCCACGGCATGGCGGAAGCGGCGAGAAAAGCAGCTTCGGACGGTAGCGTGCTCCTCGTCAACGACGGCGTCCTCCCCCTCGGAAAGGAGAGCAAAGTCGCCCTTTTCGGCAGAGTGCAACATGATTGGTTTTATGTGGGATACGGCTCCGGCGGCGACGTCAGAGCGCCCTATCTCGTCTCCCCCGTCGACGGGCTGAAAGGCGCGGGCGTCCGCCTTGACGAGACCCTCCTCTCCCTCTACGCCGAGAAGATAGCCGAAGATCCCGCAGACCACGGGTTTTGGGGACATTGGCCGTGGTCGCATCCCGAGATACCCCTCTCGGACGAAGAGATACTCTCCGCCGCAAAACGCAATGACGTTGCGGTCGTATTCATAGGAAGAGGCGCGGGCGAGGACAGAGACGCGTCTCTGAAAAAAGGCAGTTTTTATCTCACCGACGAGGAGCTCTCCCTCCTTGCTCGGGTGAGAAAGGCTTTTTCCGAACTGGTCGTCGTGCTCAACATAGGCTCCCCCATCGATATGGAGTGGTGCAAGGACATCTCCCCCTCCGCCCTCCTCATCGTCTGGCAGGGAGGGATGGAGAGCGGGAACGCCCTCGCCGACATTTTGACAGGCGCCTCCGAGCCCGGCGGCAGACTCACGGATTCGATAGCGAAAAATTACCAAAGCTATCCTTCATCCTCCGATTTCGGCAACTCAAAGTTCAATTTCTACACCGAAGACATTTATGTGGGCTATCGCTGGTTTTCCACGTTCGCACCCGAAAACGTCCTCTTCCCCTTCGGCGCGGGAGAGGGCTACACCACGTTTTCGATACAGCCTCTCGGCGTTGATTTCGACGGGAAAAACGTATCTGTGAAAGTCGGAGTCGCCAACACGGGGAAACGCGGCGGGCGGGAAGTCCTGCAACTTTACGTCGCCCTCCCGAACGCGCGTCTCTCCCATCCCGCAAGGGAGCTCGCCGCATTTTGCAAGACGGAGGAGATACTGCCCGGCGAAAGCGCGGTATATACCCTCTCATTCAATCTCGACGACATCCGCTCCTTTGACGACAGGACTTCGGAGTGGGTGACGGAAAAGGGAGCGTACTCCCTCTTCCTCGGCAAAAACGTACGCGACGCCCTTCCCGTGGGCGGATTCGAGGTGTCCGAAGAAAAAACGCAAAAAGTCCCTTCCGCGTCAGCGCCCGTCATACCCTTCGAACGCGTGGTGAACAAGAACGGAAAGCCGCAACGCGAGCCCGTCCCCCTCTCACGCACGGACCTCAAAGCCCGCATCCTGGCGGAACTTCCCGAAAAGACTCCCGCGCCGGCATTGCGCGTGAGTTTTGCGGACGTCAAGGCGGGACGCTCGACCCCCGAGCAACTCGCCGCCTGCCTTTCGGATGAGGATCTCGAAGCCATATCCCGCGGAGATTACACTATGGACAGTCCCCTGGGCGCAAAGGGCAATGCCGGGGTCCTGGGCGGAGTCACCCCCTCCCTCGCCGCTTTCGGCATACCGACCGCGACCACCACGGACGGTCCCTCCGGGATAAGGCTCGCCGAATGTTGCACCCTCCTCCCGTCCGGGATATGTCTCGCCTCCTCATGGGACGTGAAGGCGGTGGAAAAACTCACATCCCTCCTCGGACAGGAGATGAAGGCAAAGGGCTCCGACATCCTGCTCGCCCCCGGGATGAACATCCACCGCGACCCCCTCTGCGGCAGGAATTTCGAATATTTCTCGGAAGATCCTCTGCTCACGGGAAGGATAGCGGCGGCATACATACGCGGGGTGGGATCGGCAGGGGTGTCCGCCTGCCCCAAGCATTTTGCCTGCAACAATCAGGAAAAACTGCGCATATACAACGATTCCCGCCTCTCGGAACGCGCCCTGCGCGAAATATACCTCAAAGGCTTCGGCATCGCCGTGCGCGAGGGTAAGCCCCTCAACATCATGACTTCTTACAATAAGATCAACGGCGTGTGGGGGCACTACGACTACGACCTGGCGACCACCGTGCTGAGAAAGGAGTGGGGATTTGACGGATGCGTGATGACGGACTGGTGGATGCGCTATTCCGCGAGCCCGGAATTCCCGTGCGTCAAGAGCAACGCCTACCGCGTCAGAGCGCAGGTGGACGTGCTGATGCCGGGAGGGAAGCGCACGGGCAAACACAGACCTGACGGCACTCTTCTTGCCACTCTCGGAGAAAAGGAAGGCATCACCCGCGCGGAATGCGAACGCACGGCGGCAAACGTGATAAGGATGCTTGCGCGGCTTGACAAATAGCGGATCAACGGTTCATACTGCAAAAAGCGTACGTTGAACGTGCGCTTTTGTTTTTCTCGGGATGTTTGGCTCTCATTCGGACAGCGCCGTCGTCAGTCATATCCCCTGTCTGGCATACCGCCCCGCGCTTCGTGCATACACTCTTTCGTGAGATGTGCAAGACTCAAACGGCTCTTTCCCGTCCTTGCCGTGGGCGCGTTTATGGTCATGCTGATAGTCCGCCCCGCATATTTCCTTGACTCCGCGTCGCGGGGACTTCTCCTGTTCGCCACTTCCGTACTCCCTGCGGTATTCCCGTTCTTTTTCTGTGCGTCTCTGCTCACCGCCCTCGGGGCGGCAAACTCAGTATCCCGACTTGCCGCCCGTCCCGTAGCGGCGCTCTTCCGCTCCCCTCCCTCGGGGGCGTACGTTTTCACCCTGTCCCTTCTCAGCGGCTACCCCATCGGCGCGGCGACCGTCGCAGACCTCTGCCTCAACGGAGTGATAAACAGATCGGAAGCAAAAAAGATAGCTTCCTTCACCTCCACATCCGGTCCCGTATTCGTGCTGGGAACGGTCGGGTCGGTGATATTCGGCGACCCCGCTTGCGGAGCGTTGCTACTCATCGCGCATTATGCCTCCGCGCTGGTCACGGGGCTGGTGTTCCGAGGGCGTGAAACTACGGGAGACAGCGTGCGTATGCTCTCTGCCGAAAGAGACGCCGACGGCGCGCTTTCGCGGAGCATCGCCTCCTCCTCCCTTGCCATGCTCGCCGTAGGCGGTTATATCGTGGTGGGGAATATGCTCATCGACGCCATTGCCCTGAGCGGCGTCTTTGAAAGCATAAGTTCATCGTGCGACCCGACTGCGGCCGGGTGCGTCAAAGCCCTCCTTTCGGGAGGCATAGAGATGACGCGAGGCACAATGGAAGCGGCAAAGATACCCTGCCGACCTCTCGCGCTCGCTGTAGCGTGTGCGGTCATATCCTTCGGCGGACTTTCGGTCATAATGCAAAGTCACGCTTTCCTTTCAAAATGCGGCATACCGCTTTCCGCCCTCCTCGGGCGCAAGGCGGTGCAATGCGTCGCGGCATTCATACTCGCTTTTGTGTTTTCACTAATTTATTTCACTATTTTTGACATAATTTATTGACTATGCTACGTAGTTGAAAATATTCTTTCGGTATCAGGCAATTTGCCGCAAATTCTCGGAGGAAATCATGACCGAAAACCGTTGCAACACCGTGCTTGTTGCTTATTCTGCTGTACCCAAAATCGCAAAAGCATACGATCTGGCATTCAAAATGCGCCTGAAAAGCTCTTTTATGAGCGCGCATCTCAAAAAAGGCGTATCCACCCTCTCCCTCGTCGAGGAAATGCTTGAAATAAATAGGCGAAAACACCTGCTCTTCCTTTTGCGCTCCTCTGTCGAAAACGCGCTCGCCGCCATACCTCAAAAATATCGCGAACTGCTCATTCTCCGCTTTCTCGACAACAAGACCTTCCAGGAGGCGGCGATGATCCAGAACATCTCGGTGCGCACGGCGTTCCGCCGCTTCGACAGAGCCCGCGAGGAACTCTCCCGCGCCCTCGACCGCGAAGGATTGACGGACAAGATATTCAAAGAACTTTACCTCGACGATCCTTACATCGCGGCGGCTTGCGGAGCGTACTGCGCGGATACATATTTCACCGCGAAAAGCAGACGTACGTGAGATATGCAACGTGGATCAATTGGGTTACGTCCCCTTGATGGGAAGTAATGAAGCACAAGGTCCCCCTGACATGGAAGTATTGTACCCCCTCCTCCCCTTCGGGACTCCTCCCCCACTCGGAATAGAGTTCGCTCCTCCTAAAATGCGGGCCTTTCTTTTTCATAAAGGCGCAGTCTGCGCCTTTATGAAAACACCTCTTGAAAAAAGTTTGAATCTCGCACTCACATAATCAAACGGCGACCAGTAATTACTGAACGTCGCTCGCGGGGCGAGGAGGGCGACTCGACGCGCACCGAGCCCGTGTCTACTTAATTTCTCGTCTAGCTTGCGAGATCGCAGATACGCGCCGCGGCGTTCAAGAGGCGGCACGCCGCCTGTGAACGCTTGGCTGAGCGGCGCGTGAGACCATCTTCGAATAAGTTCACGTGGGAGTCAGGCACGCTCCGAATGGGTGCGCGTTGGAGTCAAGCACGCTCCGAATGGGTGTGCGTCGGATTTGGGCTAGTTTATGGGGTATACGTTCCCTAACATGGTAATATTGTACCCCCTCCTCCCCTTCGGGACTCCTCCCCCGCTCGGAATAGAGTTCATTCCTCCTAAAATGCGGGATATACTTTTTCATAAAGGCGCAGGTTGCGCCTTTATGAAAACACCTCTTGAAAAAAGTTTGAGTCTCGCACTCACATAATCAAGCGGCGACCAGTATTGATTTAACGTCGCTCGCGGGGCGAGGAGAGCGACTCGACGCGCACCGAGCCCGTGTCTACTTAATTATTCGTCTAGCTTGCGAGGTCGCATTTTTACCCCACCGAAAATACTTTCGGCGGGGGCCCCGGACGCGCCGCGGCGTTCAAGAGGCGGCACGCCGCCTGTGAACGCTTGGCTGAGCGGCGCGTGAGACCGTCTTCGAACAAGTATACGTAGGATTCAAGCACACTCCGAATGAGTGTGCGTGGGGTTCAAAGTTGTCCTCATACAAACGCCCGTTGAAACGCCGCCATTTGGATGCAGAACGCGAAAGCGCCCCTTTTTCGGTGAGGCGCGTACTTGGTCGTACGTAACGAGCCGAAAAATGGGCGCTGACAAAGTTCTGCGCCAAATGGCGGCGTTTCAGTAGCGTTTCATATAATACGCATAATGCGCAAACACTATCCCTGCGTCTTCAAGGTCTTTATCCCAGCGTTTGACCCATTCGAAGGTGTAGTAGCCGGGGTACTCGTTGTAACGGAGGGTCTCGATGGCTTCTTTGACGGGGACGTCGCCATAGCCCATCATACGGTAGGCGACTTTGCCCTTTTCGATGACGCTGTCCTTCAAGTGGACGTATTTGATCTTGCTGCCGAGATTGGCGACGGTCTCGGAAATGCTCTCGTCGTTGAAGCGATAGGGATGATGCACATCCCAGAGCGCGCCGGAACCCCCACCCACTTCGTCGAGGAAACGGGAAAGCAAGGCGGTGTCCACAAAGAGCCCGTTGGTCTCCATGAGCGGGGTGACGCCGCTCCCCTCGGCATGGCGGAGCACCTTTTCGAACTGCTTCTTGCACAGCTCGATGTCGCCGCCGTCGAAATAGGGCTTGTCGGTGGACATGACGCGCACGAACTCTGCGCCGACTTTTGCGGCGAGGTCGATGTAGGCTTTCGCCTCGTCCACGCTCTTGTCCTTTGCGGAATGATCGGCAAGCGCCGCGCCCGAGGTGAGTGTCGCGATCCTTATGCCCGTACGGTCGAGAAGCTCTTTGTTGCGGGCGTAATCCTCGGTGAGCTCCTTCATCGCGGGAGCGTATATCTCCCCCTGTATGCCTCTTATCTCTATTGCGGAATAGCCCAGATCCTTGGCGGCGGACACTATGTCGCCGAAGCGCCAGTCGGGGCAACCTATGGTGGAAAAACACAGTTTCAGCATGACGGTCTCCTTTATGCGGTCTCGATGTTTGCCGCATCCTGAAGTTTCAGGATCTCGATGGCTTCCTCACGAAGCTTGAATTTTTGTATCTTGCCGCTCGCAGTGACGGGGAACGCGTCCATAAAGCGGACGTAGCTCGGCACTTTGTGTCTCGCCATATGCGATTTCACGAGGTCTTTGACCTCCTGTTCGGTCATGGACTCTCCCTTTTTCAGGATGATGCACGCCATGATCTCCTCGCCGTACTGCTTGCTGGGGACGCCGATGACCTGCACGTCGCTTATCTTGTCGCAGGTGTAGAGGAACTCCTCGAGCTCTTTGGGATAGATGTTCTCGCCGCCGCGGATTATCATATCCTTTATCCTGCCCACGACTTTGTAATATCCCTCCTCATCCACCGTGCAGAGGTCGCCGGTGTGGAGCCACCCGTCCTCATCTATGGCTTGTTTGGTGGCTTCGGGCATCTTGTAGTACCCTTTCATGATATTGTAGCCGCGCGCGAGGAATTCGCCGGGAGTGCCGACGGGCACTTCTTTGTTGGTCTCGGGGTCCACTATCTTGCACTCCACGCCGGGGAATGCTCTTCCGACGGTCGCGACGCGCTTTTCGAGGGAATCGGTGGTGGTGGTCATGGTGCACCCGGGAGAAGCCTCCGTCTGACCGAATACGATGACGATATCCCTCATATTCATCTTGTCCACGACCTTCTTCATCACCTCGATGGGACAGGGGGAACCCGCCATTATGCCCGTGCGGAGGGAGGAGAAGTCGAATTTGTCGAAATCGTGATGTTCGAGCATAGCGATGAACATGGTGGGCACGCCGTGCACCGCAGTACACTTAGCCGTGCTTATCGCGTTCATCACGGGCACGGGACTGTATGCCTCCACGGGCACCATGGTGGTGCCGTGGGTTATGCACGCCATGGTCGCGAGCACGAGCCCGAAACAATGGAAGAAAGGCACGACTATGCACAGTTTGTCCTCGTTGGTGAACGCCATGCCGTCCCCGATGGTGTTGCCGTTGTTGACGATGTTGTAGTGCGTGAGCATGACGCCCTTGGGGAATCCCGTCGTGCCCGAGGTGTACTGCATATTGATGACGTCGTGGCAGTCAAGTTTCGCCTCTCTGTCGCGGAGGACTTTGTCGTCCACGCTCTCTCCGAGTTTCATCAGTTTCTCAAAGCTCATCATGCCCTCGGGAGCGTGTCCGTCGGCGAATATCACCCTTTCGAGGAAGGGAAGAGAGGGCTGAGAAACTTTGCCGTCCTCAGCGTTTTTGAGCCCGGGGATGAGCTCGTTGACGATGTCCACATAGTTGCTGTCCTTAAACCCGCCCATCATGACCAGCACCTTGGTGTCGGACTGGGTGAGCAGATATTCCAGCTCGAATATCTTATAGTTGGTGTTGACTGTGACGAGGATGGCGCCGCACTTCGCCGCTCCGAAGAGGGTGAGCAGCCACTCGGGGATGTTGGTCGCCCATATCGCGACCTTGTCCCCCTTCTTCACGCCGAGGGAAATGAGCCCCTTTGCGACTTTGTCCGTATCAGAGTCAAATTCGCGCCAGGTGCGGCGATAACTGCGGGTGGTATATTCCACCGCCGTTCTTTCGGGTATATCGCGGGCGAGACCGTTGATGATCTGCCCCAATGTCTTTTCGATGATCTGCATAAATCTCCTGTACTATACGTTCTTGATGTTGATCCCGAGATATTGCTCGATGTCAAAGAGCTTCCACGGGAGAGTGTCGGGCGGATAGACCCTGAAATCCATTGTCTTGCCTCCTACGGGATGGGCGAACCTGAGCTCGGCAGCCCACAGACATAGCGGGAGTTTCAGTCTTTCGCCGTGACCGTAGCGCGCGTCTCCGAGGATGGGCGTACCGTTGGCGGCAAGCTGGACTCTTATCTGATGTCCCCTGCCCGTAAGCAGGTTGACGAGGAGAAGACTGACATCGTTTGCCTTGTCGTATGCCAGTTGCTTATAATCCAGCTCCGCATACTTCGCCCCGTCGGTGAGCGCGGGGACCATCTTGACAAGGTTCTGTTCCGGGAACTTTTTGAGCCAACAGCGGAGCTTGTCCGCCTTGAACCTCGGCGCGCCCTCGACAATGGCGAGATATCTCTTTTCCACTTCGCCGTTGCGGATCGCCTCGGAGAGTCTGGACGCGGCTTTTGAAGTCTTGGCAAACACCATGACCCCGCCCGTGGGACGGTCAAGCCTGTGAACCAACCCGAGATAAGCCTCACCCGGTTTGGAATATTTCTCCACGAGGTACCCTTTCAGTATGGTGAGCATATCGGGATCCCCCGATCCGTCCGCCTGTACGGGAACGCCGTAGGGCTTCACCACCACCAACAAGTGATTGTCCTCAAAGAGTATTTTCAAGTCTTTGTGATCCATAACTTCGTTTTTATCTTACCGTTTTGTATTTGTCAAGTGTATTTTCTGCGATCGTGTTCACCTTGAAAAGGTGGCGAACGCGGTGCAACCCTGCGGGAGCACAAGCCCCTCTTCGGTGGGGAGTCCTATCTCGTCGGCGTCCGTCTCGGCGTCGGCGGGAAGGGCGAGTTTCAGGATGTTGGACATCACTCCGGGCTGCAATCCCGTGGTGTAGGAATTGAGGCACACGAAGAGAGGACGATCCGAGAGCACCTTGGCGACTATCTCCATGAGGTCGCTTATGCCCTCCTCTATCTTCCATTTTTCCCCGTTGGGTCCTCTGCCGAAGCTGGGAGGGTCCAGAATGACGGCGTCATAGCGTCTGCCCCTTTTGAGTTCCCGCGAAGTGAACTTGAAGCAGTCGTCCACGATATAACGCATATGCGCGCCGTCCACTCCCGAGAGTCGGACGTTCTCTCCCGCGCGTTCCACCATGGCTTTCGCACCGTCCACGTGGCACACGCTCGCTCCAGCCGCAAGGCAGGCTACCGACGCCGCGCCCGTATATCCGAAAAGGTTGAGCACGGATATAGGTCTTCCCGCCTCCGATATGAGTCGGGACATCCTGTCCCAGTTGACCGCCTGCTCGGGGAAAAGCCCGGTGTGTTTGAAGCCCATGAGTTTGAGCTTGAAGCGGAGCGTCCTCCATCCCACCGTGAACTCCTCCGGGACGGGGCGCAGATACACCCACCTGCCGCCGCCCGTTGAGGAACGCTCGTAAACGGCGTCTATCCCCTCATATGAGCGCAGGGGCTTTTTCGCGCGCCAGATGACCTGCGGGTCGGGGCGCAGGAGGATGTACTTCCCCCATCTTTCCAGCTTTTCGCCCTCCCCCGTCGCGATGACGGAATAGTCTTTCCAATCCGGCGCGATACGCATATCAGCCTATCTTTTTGACGGAGAGTGTGACTTTGTCTCCGTTGATGTTGAGCTCTTTCACGAATCCGTCCGTCTCCTGCGAAACGCTGTCGCAGAGCACGTCCTTTGCGAAATCGCCCTTTCGGAGCACGGCGAGCGCGACGCCCTCGGCGGAATAACCCACCGCGATGTGATCCGTCACTTCGAAGCCCGCCTCCTTGCGCATGGTCTGTATCTTGCTGACTATCTCACGCTCCGCGCCCTCGAAGATGAGCTCGTCATCCAGAGTGGTGTCCAGCGCGACGGTGGTCTCGCCGTCGGACTCCGAGGAATAGCCCTCTCTGCTCTTCACCGAGATGAGGAGATCTTCCTCTTTGAGTTCCACCTCTCTGCCGTCGATATCGGCGGTATACGCGCCTCCGCCGCGCACGGCGGCTACTATCTCGTCCGCGTGCTCCGAAAGAAGCGCGCGTATCTTGCCGAGGAGGGCGCCGTATTTGGGTCCGAGAGTCTTGAGCTGAGGTTTGAGCTCATAACTTATGAATTTGCCGCTGTCGGCGGAGATCTGAACGTCCTTGACGTTGAGTTCGTCCTCCACCAGGGCTTTGAGGTCGTCCGAGAGTTCCTTCTTGCCGTTGTAGATGAGACGGCGGAGGGGCTGACGGTTCTTTATACCTGCGACGTTCCTCGCCGCTCTGCCCAGCATGACGACGGAAAGCACGTCTTTCATCCCCTCTTCTAAGACGGGATCGATGAGGCTTTCGTCCGCCACGGGGAAATCGCAGAGATGCACGCTCTCGGGCACGTCCTTGAAGAAAGGCACGACGAGATTGCGGTACATATTCTCGGCAAGGAAGGGGACGTAGGGCGCGATCACCTCCGAAAGAGTGGAAAGCACCGTATAGAGAGTGGTATAGGCGGCTTCCTTGTCCGCGTCCATACCGCTGCCCCAGAAGCGATCGCGGGAACGGCGCACATACCAGTTGGACAGGTCGTCCGTGAAAGCCGCTATCGCACGGGCGGTCTCGGTTATCTTATACTCGTTCAAGCCCTCGTCCACCGTCTTGATGAGGGTGTTGAGCCCGCTCAGTATCCATCTGTCCATGACGGTGAGCTTCTGCTCGGAGAGCTTGTGCTCCGAGGGGTCGAACTTGTCTATCTCGGCGTACAGCACGAAGAAGGCGTAAGTGTTCCACAGAGTGCCCATGAACTTGCGCTGAGCCTCGCTCACGTTCTCCGCCGAGAATCTGGACGGGAGCCAGGGGGCGGAAGAGGTGTAGAAATACCATCTCGTAGCGTCGGCGCCCTGCTTGTCGAGCACGGTGAAGGGTTCCACGACGTTGCCCTTGTGCTTGCTCATCTTCACGCCGTCCTTGTCGTTGACGTGACCGAGCACGATGCAGTTCCTGAAAGGCGATTTGCCGAAGAGCATCGTGGACACCGCAAGCAGGGTGTAGAACCAACCCCTCGTCTGATCCACCGCCTCGGAGATGAAATCGGCGGGGAAAGTCTCCTCGAATATCTCCTTGTTCTCAAAAGGATAGTGCCATTGCGCGAAGGGCATGGAACCGCTGTCGAACCAGCAATCCAGCACCTCGGGGGTGCGCGTCATTTCTCCGCCGCACTCGCACTGCCACTTCACCTCGTCGATATAGGGACGATGCAATTCGATGTCGTGATCGAGCCCGCCGAGTTTGCGGAGTTCCTCTCGAGAGCCGACGACGTGTATCTTGCCGCACTTGTTGCACACCCAGATGGGCAGAGGAGTGCCCCAATATCTTTCGCGGGAGATGCCCCAGTCGATGACGTTTTCCAGGAAGTTGCCCATCCTGCCCGTGCCTATCGTGGGCGGCATCCAGTTGACGGAGGCGTTGGAGGCGAGCAACGCCTCTTTGACCGCCGTGACCTTGATGAACCAGGAACTTCTGGCATAATAGAGCAAGGGAGTGTCGCAACGCCAGCAGAAAGGATAGCTGTGGGTGAACATCAGCTCCTTGAAGAGCTTGCCCTCCTCTTTCAGCCTCTCGATGATGAGCTTGTCGGCGTCTTTTGCGAACACGCCTTTGAGGTCGTAGGCGGAGTCGATGAACCTGCCTCTGCCGTCCACCATCTGGACGAAAGGCAGACCGTAATGCTTGCCCACGTTGCTGTCGTCCTCGCCGAATGCGGGCGCGATGTGCACCACGCCCGTGCCGTCGGTCAGAGTGACGTAGCCGTCGCAGGTGACGTAATACGCTCTCTCTTTCGCGCCGGTGTCGTAGTCGAAGAGAGGCTCATATTCCGTATATTCGTAATCTTTGCCCTTTTTGACGGATATCCTTTCGTACTCACCCTCTTTGAAGAGGCTCCCGACAAGCGCGTCCGCCATGATATAGCGCTCCTCCCCGACCGCTATCTCGACGTAATCCTCGGCGGGATTGACGCAGAGCGCGACGTTGCTGGGAAGAGTCCAGGGCGTGGTCGTCCAGGCGAGGAAGAAGGTGTTGTCCCTCCCCTTGACCTTGAACTTGACGAATATCGATTTCTCCTCCACGTCCTTGTAGCCCTGCGCCACCTCATGAGAGGAAAGAGCCGTGCCGCAACGGGGGCAGTAAGGCACTATCTTGTAGCCCTTATACAGCAGACCTTTGTCAGCCATCTGCTTTATCGCCCACCAGACGGATTCGATATATCTGTCGTCGTAGGTGATGTAGGGGTCTTTCATGTCCGCCCAGTAGCCTATGCGGTCGGACATTATCTCCCACTCGTGCTTATACTTCCACACCGACTCCTTGCACTTTTTGATGAAGGGTTCGATGCCGTATTTTTCGATCTCCTGCTTGCCGTCTATGCCGAGCATCTTTTCCACTTCCAGCTCGACGGGGAGACCGTGAGTGTCCCAGCCCGCTTTCCTGCGGACATAAAACCCCTTCATGGTCTTGTAGCGGGGGATGATATCCTTCATGACGCGGGTCAGGATATGCCCTATGTGGGGCTTTCCGTTCGCGGTGGGAGGACCGTCGTAAAAATTGAAACTCTTGCCGCCCTTGTTCTTTTCAACGCTCTTTTCAAAGATCTCGTTCTCTTTCCAGAACGCGAGTATCTCCTTTTCGCGTTCCACAAAGTTTAAAGATGTGTCAACGGGTTTGTACATCGTTTTCCTCATTTACAATAAAATTGTAAAGATTATACAATGAAACCGCGCGAAAGGCAACCGATTTCGAATTGTTTTCGATTTCATGCGCGGAGAGTTGACATTTTCCGTCTTTGTGCTAAAATACGATTGTTGTCCGTCAAAGGATCGCAACGCGAATGTAGTTTAATGGTAAAACAGCAGCTTCCCAAGCTGCGGTCGAGGGTTCGATTCCCTTCATTCGCTCCATAACAGAAAACGCAGGGTACATCCTGCGTTTTTTGTTATCACAAGGGATGAAGGGGATCGAACGGGCGGAAAAGGCAACAGCCTACGGATTGGCTGTTGCCCCGCCCAGGCGTGATAGCGCGAACAACGATAAGTCATGCAAGGATGATGTCTTCCCCAAGTTGTATGTGCAGTCGGCATAGTGAGTGCGGAGCGATTCCCTTCATTCGCTCCATAACAGAAAACGCAGGGTACATCCTGCGTTTTTTGTTATCACAAGGGATGAAGGGGATCGAACGGGCGGAAAAGGCAACAGCCTACGGATCGGCTGTTGCCCCGCCCGGGCGTTATGCCTATTTGAAATAGTGCGAGCAACGACCCTGCAAGGATGATGTATCCACAAGACGCACGTCATATTATGATCCGTATGCCGATGAGGCGCTTCCACTCCCCTCTTCTTGACAGAACGTACGGCGGGATATATGCTTTACACATGGAAAATTTGCATGATATCGCCATCACGACCCGCGGGCTTACCAAGGTCTACGGCGGGATAAAACGCGTGGACGACGTGTCTCTTTCGGTGCGGCAGGGAGAGATATACGGGCTCATAGGCAGAAACGGAGCGGGAAAGACCACCCTCTTACGTATGCTTCTCGGGATAGCCACTCCGACATCCGGAGAAGTGGCTTTTTTCGGAGAGAGTTCCCCTCATGCGCTCGCAAAGGCGCGCTCAAAATGCGGGGCGCTCATCGAACAGCCCGCTTTTTATCCGCGACTTAACGCGAAAGAGAACTTGGACGTATATGCGCGCGCGACGGGAGCCCCACGCCCTGACGTCTCCGCCCTCCTCTCTTTGGTGGGGCTCGGCGACTGCGGCAGAAAGAGCGTGCGGAACTTCTCCTTGGGCATGAAACAACGCCTTGCGATAGCTATGGCGCTCATCGGCGACCCCGATATGCTCTTTTTGGACGAGCCCGTCAACGGGCTGGATCCCGCCGGGATAATGGAGATACGCGAACTCATCATGCGCCTCAACCGCGAACGCGGGGTCACGGTGGTCATCTCCTCCCACCTTTTGGGGGAACTCGGACGTGTGGCGACGGCATACGGGGTCATGAAGGAGGGCAAACACGTCGCAGAACTGCGAGGGGAAGCTCTGGCGGCGCTCGCGTCCCCCCGTATCCGCGTGGTCGTGCCCGAACGCGAACGCGCAGAAAAACTGTTGACTTCCGCATACGGGCGCGAGGGATTCGTCATGCGCGGGAATACGGCGGACATTACGGGCGCGGGGACGGACATCGCCAAAGTGTCCTCCCTTTTTGCCGAACACGGAGTCGCGTTGATGGAGCTCAGGATAGTGAGCGGCGACCTGGAATCCGCATTTGTGGATATGCTGTGAGGAGGGAATGATGCAACGTCTGAAAAACTTCGCTTCACTGCTCTCCTCCGACCTCTACAAACTGATGCGGATGAAGAGCGTATATATCGGGATCGGGGTGATGATTTTCCTCACCATGATAATAGCTTTGGCGCAGAACGCGCTCACCGACCTCTTGAACTCTCTGCCCGAAGACGGCTCTCCCCTCGACCCCTCCGAAGTGGACGCGGTGACGGGGACATTCCTCTTCACGATGCTCAACGGCGCGCCCTCCTCGTCGGGTGTGTTTTTCCTCATGCCTATCATTGCCGCTCTCTTTATCGGCAGTGATTTTTCCTCCGGGATGACAAGGCTGTTTGTCGGACGCGGAGTGAGCAAAACCGAGCTTTACATTTCAAAATATATCACATTAAGCCTGCTTTCGGTGATATACGTCTGCCTTTCCTTTGCGATGTGCGCAGTCGCGGCGAAAGCCTCCGAGGTGTCGGAAGAGGCACTTTCCTCCCTCTTTTCCTACACCGCGTCGGCATTCGGCGCGCAGATTTTCCTGGCGTTCACGCTTGCGGCGATATACACCGCGGTATGCTTCTCGATGCGCTCCAAAGCCGCCTCGATGGCGACTCTCATCGCCATGCTCATCATACTCGGCGACGTGCTCGTCATGGTGGTGCAGATCTCTCTTGCCATGCTCACCACGGGGACGGACGTGACGGGTAAATTCGTCTATATGCTCTTTGACCCCTATTACTGCGCGGACGCCTTCGCAAGCGCTTCCGTCTTCACACCGCAGGAAGCGGGCATAGCCTACGGAGGGTGCGCGATGTGGCTTGTCCTCTTCTTCTTCGGAGGGCTTCTCCTCAACGCTGAACGCGATGTGAAATGACTGTCGCCGCGCGCCGTGCGCTTTTCCTTGCACTCGCACGATAAAGTCTCCTTCGGGGACTACGCCCCGAGACAAAATGAAAACCCACCGAACGAACGGTGGGTTTTCATATGCTGTGCACCGACTCCGACAGTCCAAACCGAAGCGTAAACCGTATAGGTAGCTCCTTCAAAGTTTCCCCGTGGCACACGGCAACGCCTGCTTAGTGCTGCTGCGGTCAAGCCCTGACACGGTTCACAGTATGCAGTTGCACGGGACCTTGCTATCGACACCCCTTGTACGGCGCGGCCTTCCATAAGAAAAGCCTCGGTCGGCGCTCGACACTGCTATGGCGGATTGCAGTTTACAGGGCACCGCCGGCTCCCCGTCTAGCACAGCTTAAACAGTATATCATCACTTTCGCGGATTTGCAACAGTAATTTTGCCTCCTGCGACCGCGCGAAAAACTCTCCCCTGCGAGGAATGAAACCGACATTTTTCGGGAATTGATATGTTTACGGGCGTACTTTCGGTCTTGAAATGGAGGCTCCCTAGTGATAAAATCGGAGTATGGACAAACGCATACTCACCATTCAGGATTATTCTTCGGTGGGACGCTGTTCGCTGACGGCGGCGCTCCCCATACTCTGCGCCTGCGGACACGACGCGGTGGGGCTCCCCACGGCGTTGCTCTCCACGCAGACATACGGCATCGAAGGGTTCACCTACACCGACCTTTACCCCAATATGCTCCCCTCCTACGAGCATTGGAACAAGCTCGGGATCTCCTTCGACTGCCTTTACACGGGCTTTTTGGGCTCCATCAAGACGGCGGAAGCGGCGATCTCCATCGCGCGGGACATGAAAAAGAAAGGTGCGCTCATCGCGGTGGACCCCGCCATGGCGGAAAACGGCTCTCTTTACAAGATATTCGACGACGCCTACCGCGACAAGATCTTCGAATTGTGCCGCATAGCGGACATCGTCATGCCCAATTTCACGGAGGGCAAGATGCTCGCGGGGCTGGACATGAGCCTTGAACCCAACGAAGCCAACGCGCGCATGATATTAAAGATACTCGACCACAACGGATTCAAAAAGGTGCTCCTTTCCGGCATAATGAAAGGGACGAAACAGGGCACCGCTACCCTTTCGGAAGGCAGAATAGCGCTCCAGATGAACGAGAGCTACCCCGAATATATCCACGGCGCGGGAGATTGCCTCTCCTCCGTCTTCATAGGCAAGCTGCTTTCGGGCATGAGCTTCGAGGGCGCGGCGCAGGCGGCTGTGGATTTCTGCAAGGAGTGCATACGCGTATCCGTGGGCGAAAAAGTGGATCTGCGCTTCGGATTGCTGATAGAGCGCGCCATCCCGATGCTGGTTGAAAAGCAGTAGCTCTGCATCTTTTCTCTCAAAATGAAGAGACATAAAAAATCCACCGAAAACTCGGTGGATTTTTTGTTTTTTGATTCGAGCGGTCTTCGGAGATCACTTTTTGGCTTCTTCCTCGCGCTTCTTGGCGTCCTCGATGATCTTAGCATTCGCGCTTGCGGGGACTTCGTCGTAGCGGATGAGCTCCATAGTGAACTTGCCTCTGCCCTGAGTCATACTGCGAAGGTCCGTGGCGTAACGGAACATTTCGGCTTGCGGGACTTCCGCGGTGATGACCTGTTTGCCGCCCTCCGCGCTGTCGGTGCCGAGTATCCTGCCGCGACGCTTGTTCATGTCGCCGAGGATGTCGCCCAGATAATCGCCGGGGACGGTGATCTTGGCTTCCATGATGGGCTCGAGGAAGCAGGGAGACGCTTTGACGCACGCTTCCTGATAGGAGAGCTTCGCGGCGGTGATGAACGCGATCTCTTTGCTGTCGACGGGGTGATACTTTCCGTCGTAGAGGGTGGCTTTGACATTGACCATGGGATAGCCCGCGAGCACGCCCTTCTTGATGGCTTCGCGCAGACCCTTTTCGACTGCGGGGATGAACTGTCTGGGCACCGCGCCGCCGACGATGGCATCCACGAATTCGAACTCGCCGTCCTCGGCGCCCGGCTCGAAGCGGATGAACACGTCGCCGTACTGTCCCGCGCCGCCGGACTGTTTCTTGTGCTTGCCTTCGGCTTCCGCAGTCTTTCTTATCGTCTCGCGGTACGCCACTCTGGGCTCCTGCCAGCTGATGTCGAGACCGAGCTTGTTCTTGACGCGCTTGCACATGATGTCAAGCTGAGCCTCGCCGAGACCACTGATGAGCACGTCGCCCGTCTCGATATTCTTTTCCACCTTGAAGGTGGCGTCCTCGTCCTGCATCTTGATGAGACCCTGGATGACCTTTTCCTCGTCTTTCGCCGCGCGCACCGCGTAGGAGATGACGGGCTTCGGGAAATCGATCTTCTCGAAATCCAGCTTGAGATCGGGAGAGGACAGAGTGTCGTTGGTGTTGGTGTAGACCAGCTTGGAAAGCGCGCCGATGTCGCCCGCTTCCAGGCAATCGACGGGCTCCTGCTTCTTGCCTTTGAGGACGTAGATGGTGCCGACCTTTTCAGTCTTTTCGGCGGTGTTGTTGTAGACGGTGTCCCCGCTCGTCAGTTTGCCGCTGATGACTTTGAGGATGAGCATCTTGCCCACATAGGGGTCCACGACCGCCTTGAACACCTGCGCGGCAAAGGGCGCGGAGGAGTCGCAAGCCACTTCCACGGTGGCGCCGTCCTTCACGGCTCTGTGCTTGTGCGCCTTCGCGGGGGACGGGAGCAGATCCACTATCTTGTTGAGCAGACCGTCAACTCTGGTGCAGGTGGTGGCATTGCCCGCCATGAGGGGGATGAAGCTGTCGCTGTCGATGGCGGCGTGAACACCGCGCTGTATCTCCTCGGCGGTGAAAGCCTCGCCGTCGAAGAACTTCATCATGAGTTCCTCGTCCGTCTCGGCGACCATCTCCATGAGTTTATCCTTAAATTCCGCCGCTTTGGCTTCGAGAGCCGCGGGGACGGAAACGCTCTTGCCGTCCAAAGAGAAACCCTCGCCCGTGAAGACGTCCACATAACCGGTCATCTTGCCGCCCTCCATGATGGGGAGCTCGATGGGGACGACTTTGGAATACTTCGCGGTGATGGCGTCCACGGTGGACATGAAATCCGAATTTTCCTTGTTGACCGCGTTGACGTAAATGAACGCGGGCACTCTCTTTTCAAGGCACATCTCGAGAGCCTTCTCGGTGCCGACGGTGAGAGAACCGGACGCGCTGGTCACGACGATGGCGCTGTCGGCGGCGGCGAGAGCCGCGACCATCTCGCCCTCGAAGTCAAAAAAGCCGGGGACGTCGAGGAGATTGATCTTCACCCCGTTCCACACCGCATAGCCGAGAGCCATGCTGATGGATATCTTGCGCTTTATCTCTTCGTCGTCATAGTCCATCGTGGCGGTGCCGTCGTCAACTTTGCCGAGGCGGTCGATGGTCTTGGTGGTGAAAAGCATCGCTTCGGCAAGGGAGGTCTTGCCCTCTCCGGAGTGACCGATGAGCGCGACATTACGGATAAAATCGGTTGCAAAAGTCTTCATGGAATACCTCTAATGGATTTTTCCTATCAATAATACTATAAACCGAACTTTTAATCAAGCAAAAAATAGCTTTCTCGACAAGAAAGCTCGCGGGAGCATAACCTGCGCTCGTCGGGAATAAAATTTGCAGTATGGCAGAGCGGATCGGAGTGTACGACAGCGGTATAGGAGGGCTCACCACCCTCGCTCTGTTGCAGGCAAAACTGCCCGATCGTTCCTTCTTGTATCTGGCGGACACCGCGCGTATGCCCTTCGGCAGCAAGAGCCGCGAAGAGATATTCGACGCCGCCGCAAAGGCATTAAAAACTCTGAGAGCTCTCTCGGACGTGGTGGTGTTCGGATGCAACACCGCCTCGGTGACGGTGCGTCCCGAGGGAGTCTTCGCTCTCTGTCCCGACCTTACGACGGACTCCCCCGAAAACACCCTCCTCCTCGCGACTCCGCGCACCGTGGCGGGGCTGGAAGCGAGAGAAAAGGGAGTGCTCTGCGCCGACACGCCCGAACTTGCGGTGCTCACCGAGATACAGATGTCGTTGAGTTTCAAATCCCGCAGGGCTCCCGACCTTGCCGAGCTCTCGGGATATCTGAAAGAGAAACTCTCTCCCTTTGTCGGTCGGGCGCGCACCGTGCTCCTCGGATGCTCCCATTACGTCTATGCCGAAAAGGAGATAAGAGCCGTTTTGGGAGACGCCCGCTACTTTGACGGCAACGACGCCCTCACCGAAAAAGTACGTCTCGCCCTCTCCCCCGAAAAACCTCCGCGCGTTTACTCCGACAGCGCCTCGCTGCCCCCGACAAAACTCATGTTCACGGGAGGCGGCGAGAGCGCGAAATATGCCGCGATACTGACCTGGCTGCACCGCACCTATGTTCCGCGATTTGTCAAAACAGAGACTTGAAGCGCAATAATATTAACCTAAACGCCTTTTATTGCAATCAGCGCCGAATGCGGCGTTGATCGCGCCCGAGATGATCTCCGCGGCGTTGAGAACGTGCAATTTCACCTCTTTGGGCGCGACGATAAGGGAGGACAACCTCATCTCCGACATGGTGGAGCGAAGCCTGAATTCGTCCCTCTCGCACCCCGTCGTCTCGGAATACGCCGAGATGAAATCGCTTAGCACCGTGCGCATTGAAAGCACGGTCGGCACGCCTATCGAGACCACGGGCACGCCGAGAGTCTCGCGGTCTATCCTCTCGCGGTCCCTGCCCACTCCGCTCCCCGGGGCTATCCCCGCCGTGGTGAGCTGAAAGGACGCGCCGAGCCGAGATACGGTGGAGGTCACCAGAGAATCCACCGTGAGGACGCAGGCGGGACGGAGTTTCGCGCAAATCCCCGCCACGGCGTCCGCGCTCCTTATCCCCGTCCTCCCTTCGACTCCCGTTTCAAAGGCGCACAGTCCTCCCCTTTCTCCTCCTCCGTCCCCACCCGACGCGGGAGAAATTTCCAGCATATCCGTCACCGCGCTCCCCAGCGAATCCGCCGTGACTTCGTCGTTGCCCAGCCCCACCGCCAGCACTTTGGAGCGTCTTCCCATCACCCCCGCAAGCTCGACGAGCGCGGAGGAGAGATAATGTTTGAGAGCGCGCACTCCCCTTTCGGAGGCAAAGACAGACGGGGAACAGTCGTAGGTGAGATATATCCCTTTCGGGCGTCCCGTCCTTTTTTCGTCCTCCGGGGAGCGGAGGCGCAGAAACTTGCGCACTATGCCGTACGAGAGCTCTTTCACTTGTGCCCTGTCCCCTTCTCCCCGCCTTTCGAGGACGTCAAGAGCCATATCGGTCACGAGATCGGATGAGTCCATGCGTTTATTATGAGCGTTTTAAAAAAAACCACTCAAATAGTTGCGTCAATGAAAAGTATGTGCTAATATAGCTTAGCAATTAAAAGATATACCCCAAAGAGGAGAAAGTAATGCCCAACATCAAATCCGCAAAGAAGAGAGTCCTGATTTCCAAAAAGAGGAATGCGGAAAACGTCGCAAAAAAATCCCGCGTGAAGAACGCGATCAAAAAGTATAACGCCGCGATCGAAGCCGGCGATGTCGCTCTTGCCGAACAGCTCCTGCCCGAGACCGTCTCCGTCATTGACAGAGCCGCCTCCGACGGAGTGTATCACGCCAACACCGCCGCCCGCAAAAAGGCAACGGTCTGCCGCGCTCTCGACAAACTGAAAAACGCGTAATATTTTCCGAGAAAAATCGAGACCGCCCTTTCGGACGGTCTTTTTTCGTACCCTTTTCCTGTTTTCAAACGCCTTGACGGGAGGACCCGACAAAACGCGGCGAGATGTCTCGCCGTCAATCCATGTCCTCTGCCCTTCTCGCTCTTCTTCTGCGGATGATGAATATCGCCGCTATCCCGCCGATAAGTATGGCTCCGCCGACCGCAGAGAGACAGGCTATGAGCATCGTACGATCATCCTCTTCCTCGGGGAAGCCCTCGCCCACTACTGTCACGCCCTCCCCTATCGCGACTCCGTCCACAAGGACTTCGATGAAATAGCTGCCGTTCGCGGTCGGGGAGAATGCGAAGGTATGCTCCGTGCCCGCGCTCTCGCCGTTGACCAGCCACTCCACTTCGGTGTCCGGGGATGCAAATTGCAAGGAGTCCACTCCGAGCACCAAGGTCTCCCCCTCTTTCAGATGCACCGCGCCGTCCTCGGCGGGGCGCAGAGACATGGTGACGGAGGAGTTTTCCGGGGTGGGCACAAGATATCCCGTCTCGACTACAAAGGATTCTTTGGTGATAACAAGGCGCCCGTCCGGGGTGTATGCTTCGAAAGAAACCGTGATGTCCTCCGCCTCGGAGGGAGTCACCGTGACGGAAACACGTTCCCCTTCGACGGTGAAATTCCTGCCGCCGAGAGCGTAGGTCCACTTGAACCTCGCCCCCGTGTCGAGATAGCCGCAATCCGCAGAGAATGTCAGCTCCGCGCTCTCACCCGCCGTCACCCTCTCGGGAGAAACGGATATCTCGGGATCGCGCGCGGCGGAAAGGAATACGTTGCCCTTGGCGTCTCTTTCAAATTTTGCCGAGAGCGCGCCCGCGAGATCGGTCAGCGCATACTCCGTCGAATTGTACGAAAGAGCCTCCCGCGAGGTCATGAGCGCGATATCTTTCAGCTCTTCGTATGAGGCGTAAAAGTCGGAAAGACGGCAGTTGAGCATGGTGAGCGCGACCGCGACGGACATGACGGGCGCCGCCATGCTGGTGCCGCTCAACGTCTTGTATCCGCCCGTGTCGCCGTCAGCCGAAAGTATCTCCGCCCCGGGCGCGCACACATCGTACAACGGACCGTAATTGCTGCCCTGCGTTTTCCCGTCGTCGTCTTGATACTCGTAGAGCTCTGCGCCCTCCTCTCCCGCCATATAGTTCATCACTCCTATGACGTTTTCGGAAGCCGCCGGATAAAAGGGCTCGAAGGACGAAGCGTTGTGATAGTTGCCTGCGGCGGCGACAAACACCGCGCGGTCGCTGTCCGCCTCGGACACCAAGCCCTGCCATTGTTCCCCGCTGTCCGACCCCAAAGACAGATTCACGACATCCGCACCGTTGTCGAGAGCAAAGTCTATGGCTTCCGAGACGTCCCGATAGTTGAAGGTATTGACCTTTTTCAGCTTGCCGCCGACCCATTTCGTCTCTGTCTTGCCCGCTTTTACGGGGAGGATCTTGACGACGTCCGAGAGCCCGAGCGCTCTGATGAGGAGAGCCACGATCCCGGTGACGTGCGTGCCGTGTCTGTCCACGCTCGCGCCGTCGGAGGGTGAGGAAGAGCCGAGCACGGTATCCTTCCATACCACGCGCCCCACCGCGTCCCGCAAAAACACATCCTCTTCCTCGAAGAGTTCGCAGTCAATGTTGACGCCGGTATCTATCACCGCGATGACCAACGGGTCCTCTTCGAACTCAGAAAGATCATACGTCTCGCGCATGGCCGAAACCAGTTCGCAGGCGCGCGCGATATCAAGATACTCTTCGGAGAAATACCAGTCGCCGTCCTCTCCCGCGATGTCGAGATAGGCGTCCGAAAGCGCCGCGCTCTCGGCGTCCGCAAAGGGAGCGGGCACGCAAGAAAAGGAGCAAAAAAGAAGTGCCGCGCAAAGTAAAAGCGCAAGCACGAAAAGAAGTCTTTTTGATGCGGGTCCGAAACGCGTCATATCCACTTCACGTTGCCGTCGGGAGTCAAAGTGCCCCAACGCCCGTCCTTTTTGACTTTGGATTCTCCGCCTTCGAACGGGGTCGCCGCGTCATATATAAATGGGACGACGACTTCGTTGTTCTTGTCGATATAGCCGCATTTGCCACCCTTGACGACGCAGGCATATCCTTCGGAAAAGCTCATCGCCGTCTCGTATTCAAGAGGGATCACCACCGTGTTTTCTGGGTCGATATACCCGCACTTTTCGTCAAGCTCCACGGCGGCGAGACCGTCCTTGAAAAAGAACACTTCGTCGTACATCGCGGGGATGACGGTCTTGAAACCGTCATAAAAACCCCATTTTCCGTTCTTTTGTATCTTTCTCCATTCGGGGAAAGGCAGGGGCTCGGTGAGCTTTTTGGGCTTCTCATCCCTCTCTTTAAGCGGCTTTCTTTCCTTTTGCTCCCTATCGCGGGAAGAGGACGGCTTCTCCTTTTGACGGGTTTTCTCGGCACGCGGTGCGTCTGACGCCGCCGCCTCCTCGAAAAACGCCATGCCCTCCTTTTCCAGCCCTCGCTTCAACGCCAGGAGCATCTTTTTGTTGAAGCCCTGCACCTTGAACATCTCGCGTTCGGTGCGGCTGACCAGATCCCCTGCCGAACTGATGCCGTTGAGGGAAAGCAAACCAACTAGTTCCTCGCTCACGCCGAGCGCGGAAAGGGGGAGGGAAAGTTTTTCCTGCGAATATCTGACCGAGACGGTCTCCAAAATCTCCGAGCGTCTTGCCGCGGGATTTTTCCCGCTCTGTTTGCCTGAGGGACGGTTCTGTCCTCTGCGCCCGCCGGGACGGGGCGCGCCGTCCGTTTTTTTGTCCTGATAGTGAAACTTTTTGTTTGCCATGTTTTTACCCGATTAAGATTTTAACATGATTTACTTTATATTTCAACAATAAGTATTAGTGTTGACGTAACTTTTCCTTTTGGATATAATTACGGTATGAGGACTCTGTCGAAATTTGCCGTTATATTTCTGCCTGTATGCCTGCTTCTCGCCGTCATACTGCTTTTTGCGGCATACCCGCCGGAGACGGCGGCGGCGGAAAACGTGCCCGAGCTCCTCGATTTTGAGATAGTTCAGCCGGAGGAAGGCTATTTCCCAGTGTCGGGGGCTTCGCACATAGCGGCGAACTCCTCCTATATCGCGGTCTACGACTCTCCCTCCCACGCTGTATACGTCACCTCTCCCGAAAGGGACTATTCCTCGAGCTTCCTGCTCTCTGCGGGCGAGGAAGTCACGGGGCTATGGCTTTCGCGTGACACTCTTCTCCTCTCCCTTCGCACGACCACATCCACGGAATACTACGCCGCCGACCTCGCCGCCGAGGCTCCCTCCCTTGTCGCGGTCGCGCTCGACGTCCCCGCCGACATCTCGTATATCGTCGCGGACGAACACAACTTTTACGCAAAATCGGACTCCGCCGTCGCGGTGTATCCCAACCTCCTCACGGACGCGGGGCTCACTCTCGGCAAGCTCATAGAGGACAGATATGTTGCGGGCAAGTATATCTTCGCCGCCAACGAAAGAGTGCTCTACTTCTTTGCGCAGAACTATACCAACAGCGAATATTTCATCTACTCCGCGGAGGATGAACGGATAACTGATATGGAGTCGGACACGGGATATATCCCCGCCTCCGTCGCATACTCCGACTGCGGTCTCGTCGCCGCCCGCAGGGATGAGAACATACTCGTCCTGAGCGCGGAGGACGCCACCGAGGTCATCCTCGACACCGGCATACTCTATTCCGCCGACACCCGCTTTGCGGCGACGGGCAACACACTTTACGTCACCGAGGACGAGGGAGTCGAGGTCTACACTCTGGATGTCGAAAACGGCGAAGCGGTGCACACCGAGACTCTCGCCATGCGCGGGAGTTCGGACACATCCCTCTCCTCGCCCGCCGACATCGCCATATCCGAGGACGGTATGTTCGTCGCCGACGCCGAAACCGCCCGTGTACTGATGTTTGCGAAAGAGGGCTCTCCCCTCACTATTACCCTTGACGGCGCTCCGACCGCGCTCGCCTCTGACGGTGTGAGCGCCGTATATGCCGCGAGCGAACACACGCTGTACGCCCTGACTCTCTCCGAGGACGTGCTCTTTGCGCGCAAGATGTGCGCCGTGAGCGGGGAAAACATCCTGGACATCGCTCTCACGGAAGACGGCGTGATATTGCTCACGGATTCTTCTCTCTACACATTCTCCCCCTCCGTCGGCATCCCGAAAAAGGCATACGAAGTGTCAGACGGGGTGGCAGTCTCCGCCGCGCAGAACGATGTCATCTACATACTCTCGGAAAGAGGCGTGCACACTCTTTCTGCGGCAGACGGCGGGATCGCGGAACTTTTGGATTTCCGCACCGCAGAGCTCCTCGGCGGGACGGATATCGCCGCAGACTTTGCGGGCGATCTCTTTGTCTCTTTTGAAGATGAGGGAAAGATAGTCGTGCTCGACAATTCCTCCCCCGATTCCCTCTCTGTGAGCCGAGAGTTCACCCTCTCTCACCCCGTCGCGCAGGCGCACCCGACCGCATTCGTGCTCTACGGCGGAGAGGCGTATTTCACCTCCTCCACCTGTTTTGTCGGCAAAGCGGACGTCGGCGCGGTCACCGAAGAGGAATACGTCCCTCCCGTCGCTCCCGATACGGGCAGCGCTGAAAGCATGACTTTCGCCACCGTGACAGCAGATACGGACGCCTTTGACGAGCCCTCGCGCTTTGACACCATGGTGCCCGTCAAAGCAGGCACGGTGGTGCTCCGCTACGACGGAGCGTCCTCTTGGGAGGGTTATACCTACGTCTACTTCAACGGCAGACTTGCCTACATCGCGGACTCCCTGCTTGCCGAAGTCGCGCCCTCTCCTCTGGACGCGCGCTATACCCTGCCTGCAGGCGCTCCCCTCCTCCTCCACCCCGCAGCGGAGGAAAACTCCGCGTTTTCGGAGGATATGGTGTTCTCAGCCACCGACGACGCCGCGATGCTGGACGGCGGAAAATGGGTGAGACTGGACGTTGACGGCATTCCATATTTCGCTGTCGCAGACGACCTTCTCCCCTATGTAGAGCCCGATGAACCCGTCGATCCCGATGAGCCCGTCGATCCGGACGAGCCCACCGACCCCGATGGACCCGACCGTACTTATGGCAGAGCTTCTGCGGATCGTCCGGGCGGACTGGTCGGGATATACATCCTCCCCGACATCGAGTCCGCAGTCGCGACCGAAGTCGTGGACGGCACCCGTATGGAGGTGATCGGCGAGGAGGGAGATTTCTGGCTGGTCGCCGCAGACGGCGAGACTTTGGGCTACATCCTCAAATCCGAACTCGAGCTCGAAGGGCTCACCACCGTGCAGATCGTTTCCATCGTGCTGGCGGTCGCAGTCGCCGTGACGGGTGCCGTCATATTCGTCGTCATATGGCAAGCTCGCAAAAAAGAAAAAGAATAAGGAAAAGTATGCCCCAATCCCTTGCATAATTTTTGCGGGTGTTATATAATGATGCGGCAATCAAAAGAAATATCTGGGTGTGGCGCAGCTTGGTAGCGCGCTTGAATGGGGTTCAAGAGGCCGGAAGTTCAAATCTTCTCACCCAGACCACGCAAGAGCACAGCGAATTTTCGCTGTGCTCAATCTAATTTGATTTGTGGGTACGTCCCCTAACATGGGAGTATTGTACCCCCTCCTCCCCTTCGGGACTCCTCCCCCACTCGGAATAGAGTTCGCTCCTCCTAAAATGCGGGATTTACTTTTTCATAAAGGCGCAATCGCGCCTTTATGAAAACACCTCTTGAAAAAAGTTTGAGTTTCGCACTCACACAATCAAGCGGATACCAGTATAGACTGAACGTCGCTCGCGGGGCGAGGAGGGCGACTCGACGCGCACCGAGCCCGTGTCTACTTAATAGCCGTCTAGCTTGCGAGATCGCAGATACGCGCCGCGACTTGCAAGAGCGGGCGCAAACGCCCGCTGTGCAAGTTTGGCTGAGCGGCGCGTAGTTCCGTCTCCAAATAAGTGTACGTGGAGTTCAAACACGTCTCCAAAAGAGAGACGTAAAGTTCAGGCTCCACTTCGAATAAGTATTCGTGGGATTCAAGCTCCACTCCGAATGAGTGTTCGTGGGAGTCAAGCTCCACTCCGAATGAGTTCACATGGGAGTCAAACGAACTCCGAATAAGTGTACGACGGGTTGGGAGATACCCTCACCCAAACGCCCGTATGGTGAAAACGCCACCCATTTGGATGAAGAGCAAGCAAGAGCCGCGACTCACGGACGCGCCGCGTACTCCTTTTGCCCCACGCGAAAATAAAAGATTTTCACGCGGGGACCCCGGGTACGTAAGCGGTCGGGATCGCGGCTCTGACACAGCTATTCGCCAAATGGCGGCGTTTAAGAGTGGGAGAGTTGATACGCCTTGACAGTATTCTGCAACAGCATAGTGACGGTCATGGGTCCGACGCCGCCGGGGACGGGGGTGATGTAAGAACACTTGGGGGCGACTTCGGCGTAATCCACGTCGCCGCAGAGTTTGCCGTTTTCGTCGCGATCCATACCCACGTCAATGACCACCGCGCCCTCTTTGACCATATCCGCTTTCAGAAACTTGGCTTTGCCGATGGCGACGCAGAGGATGTCCGCGCGGGAGGTCACTTCGCCGAGGTCCTTGGTGCGGCTGTGGCAGATGGTGACCGTAGCATTGCGGTCGAGGAGAAGTTGCGCGAGGGGTTTGCCCACGAGGTTGGAGCGTCCCACTACGACTGCGTTTTTGCCCTCTATGGGGATGGAATAGTGGTCGAGCAATTTGATGACGCCGTAGGGCGTGCAAGGTATGAGCTCGGGTTCTCCCGTCCAGAGTTTGCCCTTTTGCACATAGTGGCACCCGTCCACGTCCTTGGATGGGTCGATGAGGTGCAAGAGCCCCGCCTCGTCGAGATGTTTCGGCACGGGCAGTTGCAGGAGTATGCCGCTGACCTCGGGATCGGCGTTGAGTTCCTTTATCTTCGCCGCTACGTCCTCGAAAGCTGAATCCGCGGGCATTTTGACGAGCGTGGAGGCGATGCCCACCTCTGCGCAACCGTTGATCTTGTTGCGCACATACACCTGACTTGCGGGATCGTCGCCCACAAGGATGACGGCGAGCCCTATCTTCCCCGCCTTATCCTGCGGGAGCGCCGCCACCTGTCTCGCGATATCTTCGCGCGTGAGCTTTGCAACCAGTTTTCCGTCTATTATCTGCATGGAGACCTCTTATCTGTTGCCGGTATAGCCGGTGTTTTTCTGAATGACGTCGTGAGCGCCGCCCTCCGTGATGCTTGTGGCAGAGACAACGGTCATCTTCGCGGTCTGTTGGAGCTGTTTTATCGTGATCGCTCCGCAGTTGCACATGGTGGAACGCACCTTGTAAAGGCTCTTCTCCACGTTGTCTTTGAGGCTGCCGGCGTAGGGGACGTAGCTGTCCACGCCCTCCTCGAAGGAAAGGCCGGATTTCCCGCCCAGGTCGTAACGCTGCCAGTTGCGCGCGCGGTTGCTCCCCTCACCCCAATACTCTTTGACGTAGTTTCCGTTGATGTTGAGTTTGTCCGTGGGGCTCTCGTCGAAGCGGGCGAAATATCTGCCCAGCATGAGGAAGTCCGCGCCCATCGCGAGGGCGAGGGTCATGTGATAGTCGTGCACGATGCCGCCGTCCGAGCAAATGGGGATATATATGCCCGTCTTTTCGTAGTACTCGTTTCTGGCTTCGGCGACTTCGATGAGAGCGCTCGCCTGTCCGCGGCCTATACCCTTCTGCTCGCGGGTTATGCAAATGGAACCTCCGCCTATGCCGACCTTGACGAAATCCGCGCCGCACTCGGCAAGGAACATGAAGCCGTCGCGGTCCACCACGTTGCCCGCGCCAACCTTCACGCTGTCGCCGTAGTTCTTGCGGATGAATTCCAAAGTACGCTTCTGCCAAATGCTGTACCCCTCCGAGGAGTCTATGCACAGCACGTCAACGCCCGCGTCAATGAGGGCGGGGACCCTCTTTTCGTAATCCAGGGTGTTTATGCCCGCGCCCACCATATATCTCTTGTGTCCGTCCAGAAGCTCCAAGGGGTTCTCCTTGTGCTGAGCGTAATCCTTGCGGAATACCATATACATCAGGTTCCCCTCCTCGGACAGGATGGGTATGGAATTGAGCTTGTGCTCCCAAATTATGTCGTTCGCTTCCGCCAGCCCCGTGGACGCGGGGGCGGTGATGAGCTTTTCCAGCGGGGTCATGAACTCCTTGACGGGGGTCTCCAAAGGCATACGGCTGACGCGGTAATCGCGGCTGGTCACTATGCCGAGCAGTTTGCCGAAACTGCTCCCGTCGTGTGTGACGGCGATGGTGTTGTGTCCTTTCACTCTCACGAGTTCAAGGACGTCCGCCAGGGTGTTGTCGGGGGTCAGGTTGGAGTCTGACACCACGAAACCCGCCTTATAATTCTTGACGCGGCGCACCATGGCGGCTTCGTTTTCCACGCTCTGCGAGCCGTAGATGAAGGACATACCGCCCTCTCTCGCGAGAGCTATCGCGAGGGTATCGTTGCTCACCGACTGCATTATCGCGGAGACGAGAGGTATGTTGAGGGAGATCGCGGGCTCCTCTCCCCTCGCGAACTTGACCAGCGGAGTTTTGAGGCTCACGTTGGCGGGGATACAATTCTCATCCGTATAGCCGGGGATGAGGAGATATTCGCTGAATGTTCTTGACGGTTCCTCGAAATACTTTGCCATAGTTATTTTCTCCGTTAGGATTATTACGTTTTATCTTCTCCCGCGCGTCATTTGAAGTACGCGACGGCGGAGCGGAAGAGCCCCATGTCGTAGTCGCCGGGCACGTTCTTGTAAAGACCGTCCCCCACGCGTTCGCTGTGTCCCATCTTGCCGAGCACCCTGCCGTCCGGCGAAGTGATGCCCTCCACCGCGAGATCGCTTCCGTTGGGATTGTACGCCACGTTCATGGTGGGTCTGCCCGAAAGGTCCACATACTGCGTCGCGATCTGTCCTCTTTTCATGAGCCTGTCCAGCCACTCGGCGTTCGCCATGAACCTGCCCTCGCCGTGGGAGACGGGCACGCTGACCACATCCCCGACCTCGCGGGCGGCGAGCCAGGGAGAAAGATTCGAACATATGCGCGTGCGCACTATCATGGATTGGTGACGCGCGATGGTGTTGTATGTGAGGGTGGGATAGTCCTCCGCCGCGTCCACGATGTCGCCGTGGGTGACCAGCCCGAGTTTGATGAGCGCCTGGAATCCGTTGCAGATGCCCGCCATCAGCCCCTCTCTCTTTTTCAGGAGCTCCCTCACCGCGTCCGTGACCATCGCGTTGCGGAAGAAGGAGGTGATGAACTTGCCGCTCCCGTCAGGCTCGTCGCCTCCCGAGAACCCGCCGGGGATGAATATCATCTGCGCGTCGGCGATGAGTCTCGCAAATTTTTCCACGGACTCCGCCACCGCGGCGGGAGTGAGGTTGTTGATGACGAATATCCTCGGCTTGATGCCGGCGCGGCTTGCCGCTTTTGCGGTGTCGTATTCGCAGTTCGTGCCAGGGAATACGGGGATGAGCATCTCGGGCGCGCCGAAGTGCGTCCCGCCCGCGCACGCCTTGCCTGCGGTGTAACTCACGGCGGGGATGTCTCCTCCGCCCTGCGAGATGTTGCAGGGATATACGCTCTCCAACTTGTTTTCGTAATCGGAGAGCAATTCTTTTGCGCACACCTTTTCTCCGCCGAAAGCAAAGACTTGTTCCTCGGTGACTTTTCCTATCTCACGCCCCAAGGTCACATCCTCGCCGCATTCCATAAGGAATGAACCGTATTTGTAGCCGAATATGTCGTTAAGAGACGCGCCGTCCGCAAATTCAAAACCGAATCCGTTGCCTATCGCACACTTGAAGACGGCTTCCGCCACGCCGCCGTAGCAGGGCGTAAACGCCGAAAGCACCTTGCCCTCGCGCATGAGAGAGTGCACCCGGGCGGCATTTTTCAAAAATTCTTCCGCGACGGGGAGACCGTCCTTTCCGCACGGACATTCGACGAGGCGCACTGTACTGCCCGCTTTTTTGAATTCGGGAGACACGGCTTCGCCGCACTTTTCGGTGGTCACGGCAAAGGAAACGAGGGTGGGAGGCACGTCGATGTGTTCGAAAGTGCCGCTCATGCTGTCCTTGCCCCCTATCGCGCCCATGCCGAGATCGCGCTGAGCACGGTATGCTCCGAGGAGCGCCGCAAGCGGCTTGCCCCACCTTTCCGCCTTGCCCATGGGCTTTTCGAAATACTCCTGGAAAGTGAGGTATACCTTCTCGGTCGAAGCCCCCGCGCACACCAGTTTCGCCACGCTCTCCACCACCGCGAGATACGCGCCGTGGAAGGGGCTCTTTTCGCTGATATAAGGGTTAAACCCCCAGGACATGAGGGAACAAGTGTCTGTTTCGCCTTTTTCCACCGAGATCTTGTTGACCATGCACTGTATGGGCGTGAGCTGGTTCCTGCCGCCGAAAGGCATCATGACCGTGCCCGCGCCGATGGTGCTGTCGAAGCGCTCCGAAAGCCCGCGCTTGGAACAGACGTTGAGGTCGCCGACCAGCGCTTTCATCCCCGCCGCAAAATCGGAGGGCAATGCCTTTTTGAGGTCGCCCGCCTTTTTCTGCCTTGCTTCGGCGTGCTTCTCTGCGCCGTTCGAGTTGAGAAATTCACGGGAGATGTCCACGATGATCTTCCCGTTCCACTCCATGCGGAGCCTGGGTTCCTCCGTGACTCTCGCGACGACCGTGGCTTCAAGGTTTTCCGCATCCGCGAGCTTGCGGAATCTTTCCGCATTCTCCGGAGCTACGACCACCGCCATCCTCTCCTGAGATTCGCTGATGGCAAGTTCGGTGCCGTCCAACCCCTCATATTTCTTGGGGACGGCGTTGAGGTCGATGTAAAGCCCGTCGGCGAGCTCCCCTATCGCGACAGAGACCCCGCCCGCGCCGAAGTCGTTGCACCTCTTGATGAGGAGGGAGGCTTCGGAATCGCGGAAGAGCCTTTGCAGCTTGCGCTCTTCGGGCGCGTTGCCCTTTTGCACCTCCGCGCCGCAAGTGGAAAGCGAGCTCGCGCTGTGCGCCTTGGAGGAGCCCGTCGCGCCGCCGCAACCGTCCCTGCCCGTCCTGCCGCCGAGGAGGATGACCACGTCCCCGGGAGCGGGAGTTTCGCGCACGACGTTGCGGGCGGGAGCCGCCCCCGTCACCGCGCCTATCTCCAATCTCTTTGCGACGTAGCCGCTGTGATATATCTCGTCCACTATGCCGGTGGCGAGCCCTATCTGATTGCCGTAAGAGCTGTATCCCGCCGCCGCCGTGGTGACTATCTTCTTTTGGGGCAGTTTGCCCGGGAGGGTGTCCTCTATGGGGGTGAGAGGGTCTCCCGCGCCCGTGACGCGCATGGCGGAATATACATACGCTCTCCCGGAAAGGGGGTCGCGGATGGCGCCGCCTATGCAGGTCGCCGCGCCGCCGAAGGGTTCTATCTCGGTGGGATGATTGTGGGTCTCGTTTTTGAAAAGCAGGAGCCAATCCTCCTCTTTCCCGTCCACGGTGACCTTTATCTTGACAGTACAGGCATTGATCTCCTCCGATTCGTCGAGGTCGGGGAGCTTGCCCTCCTTGCGCAGGAGCTTCGCCGCTATGGTGGCGATGTCCATGAGATTGACGGGCTTTCGGGTGCGCCCGAGCTTCTCGCGAGCGGCGAGATAATCCTTCCATGCCGCCTCCACTTCCTCGTCCTCGAATTCCGCCTTGTCGATGGTGGTGAGGAAGGTGGTGTGACGGCAGTGATCGGACCAATAGGTGTCGATCATCCTGACCTCGGTGAGGGTGGGATCTCTCTTTTCGGAAGCGAAATAGTCGCGGCAGAACCTCACGTCGTCCGCGTCCATCGCGAGCCCGTACTTTTTGACGAACCCCGCGAGCTCCTCCTCTCCCATATTTATGAACCCTTCGAGCACCTCCACGTCGTGTGGGGCGGGGTATTCCGTCCTGAGGGTCTCGGGGAGAGCGAGATCAGCCTCCCTGCACTCCACGGGATTGATGACGAATCTTTTTATCTTCTCGGCGTCCTCGGCGGCGATGTCGCCGTAAAGGACATAGAATTTCGCGGTGCGCACGACGGGCTTTTCCCCGCGCGACACGAGCTGGATGCACTGCGCGGCGGAATCCGCGCGCTGGTCGAACTGACCGGGGAGAGGCTCGACGCCGAACACGACGGACGCACCGTCGCACTCCAAAACATCGCTCACGAGGTCGAGCTGAGGCTCCGAAAAAATGTTGCGTTCGGCATATCTCAAAAGCTCGCCGTCCGCGCCCTCCACGTCATAGCGGTTGACCACTCTGACCTTGGTGAGCCCGCGCACTCCGAGCATACCCGTCGCCTCGGAAAAAAGCGCTTTTGCCTCATGCGCAAGCTCCGCTCTCTTTTCAACAAACAATCTGTTTACCATGATCCCTCCGTCACGCCAAACGGCGCAAACAGGTGTTTATCCGTCTTTTTTTGCGGTCATGACCGCCGATTTGTCTTATTTCCTCAACGCGGCAAGCGCCCTCGCGCCGATGTCGCGACGGAAAAATTCGTTTTCGAAATGCACTTTTTCCGCCTCGCTATACGCCTTTTCTACAGCCTCGCCGAGGGTGTCGGCGACTGCGGTGACGCCCAGCACTCTCCCGCCCGCGGTGAGAAGTTTGCCGTTTTCAAGCTTCCCTCCCGCGATGTAGAGTTCGCCGTCTATCTCCCCTTCGAGCCTTATCTCGAAGCCCGTATCGTACTTTTCGGGATATCCCTTTGACGCCTTGACCACACAGCAGGAGCATTTGTTCTCGAACCGCACGTCCGCGTCCTTCAATCTGCCCTCGGTGCACGCCAGCATTATCTCCAAAAGGTCGGTGGAAAGCAGAGGCAGGACCGCCTGCGTCTCGGGGTCGCCGAAACGGCAGTTGTACTCTATCACTTTCGGACCGTCCGGGGTGAGCATGAGCCCGAAATACAGACATCCTCTGAACTCTCTCCCCTCCGCTTTCATCGCGCGGACGGTGGGGAGGAATATCTTTTGCATACACTCTGCGGCGATATCTTCGGTGTAGTAAGGATTGGGAGCCACCACGCCCATGCCTCCGGTGTTGAGCCCTTTGTCGCCGTCCAGAGCGCGCTTGTGATCCATGCTCGACACCATGGGCACGACCGTCTCGCCGTCCGTGAAGGAGAGGACGGACACCTCGGGTCCCGTCAAAAACTCCTCTATGACGACGCAGTTCCCGCTCGCGCCGAATTTTCCGTCCACCATCATGGACCTCGCCGCCTCCTTGGCTTCCTCTCTGTTCGCGGCAATGATGACCCCTTTGCCGAGAGCGAGCCCGTCCGCCTTGACGACGACCGCGCCTTCGGGAAGAGAGTCGATATAGCTCTCCGCCTCCTCTATCTTGCGGAAGGTGGCATAACGCGCGGTGGGGATGCCGTACTTTTTCATGAGTTCCTTGGAAAAGGCTTTGCTCCCCTCTATGATCGCGGCGTTTTTGCGAGGACCGAAACAGGGGATGCCCGCCTCGTTGAGAGCGTCCACAGCGCCCAGCACAAGAGGATCGTCGGGCGCGACCACGGCGTAATCTATGCCGTTGTCCTTGGCAAATGCCGCGATCGCGGGGATATCCTTTGCGCCTATGGGTACGATAGTCGCGTCCTCCGCCATCCCTCCGTTCCCGGGCAGGACGAATATCTCCTCCGCTTTTTTGCTCTTTTTCAGGGCTTTCACGATGGCGTGCTCTCTGCCGCCCGAGCCCACGACCATGATCTTCATATACACCTCAGTGATGGAAAAGTCTCATCCCCGTGAACGCCATCGCGATGCCGAGCTTGTCGCAGGTGTCGATGACGATGTCGTCGCGGACGGAACCGCCCGGCTCCGCGACATAGGACACGCCGCTCTTGCGGGCGCGGATGATGTTGTCGTCAAAGGGGAAGAACGCGTCCGACCCCAGCGAAACGCCGGTGAGGGTGTCAAGATACGCTCTCTTTTCCTCCCTTGTGAACTCCTCGGGGCGCACGGCGAAGTACTTCTTCCAGACTCCGTCGCCTATCACGTCCTCGCACTCATCAGAGAGGTAGATGTCGATGATATTGTTCTTTTCGGGTCTGCCGACGCCCTCGGCAAATTGCAGAGAAAGCACTTTATCATGCTGTCTGAGGTGCCAGAGGTCCGCTTTCTGTCCGGCAAGGCGGGTGCAATGTATCCTGGACTGCTGTCCCGCGCCCACGCCGATCGCCTGTCCGTCCTCGGCAAACGCCACTGAGTTGGACTGCGTATATTTCAAAGTGATGAGGGCCACTATGAGGTCGGTCTCCGCCGCATGAGGGATGCTCTTTTTCGTAACTACGTTTGAGAGGAGCTTGCGGTCTATCACGAAGTTGTTCCTGCCCTGCTCGAATGTGATGCCGAACACCTGCTTGCGTTCCACGGGATCGGGGACGTAAAGGGGATCGACTTTGACTATGTTGTAAGCCCCTTTCCTCTTGGCTTTGAGTATCTCCAACGCCTCGGGGGTATAGGCGGGCGCGATTATGCCGTCGGAGACCTCTCTTGCGATGATCTTGGCGCAGACGGCGTCGCATTCATCCGAAAGCGCGATCCAGTCCCCGAAGGAGGACATCCTGTCCGTACCGCGCGCACGGGCGTAAGCCGAGGCGATCGGGCTGTCGTCCAACCCCTCGATATCCTCCACGAAACACGCCTTTTTCAGCTTTTCGCCGAGGGGTCTCCCGAGAGCCGCCGAAGTGGGGCTGACGTGCTTGAAGGAGGTGGCGCAACACTCTCCCGTCGCCTCTTTGAGCTCTTTCACGAGCTGCCAGCTGTTGAAAGCGTCCAGGAAATTGATGTAGCCGGGTCTGCCGTTAAGTATCTCCACGGGCAGGTCTCTCGCGTTGTCCATGAATATACGCGCGGGCTTCTGATTGGGGTTGCAACCGTATTTGAGCTCGAATTCTTTCATGACTGCTCCTTATTTCGCGTGTTTGTTGAAAAGCGCCGTCTTTACTCTCAGCGTTTTGACGTCGATGAAGCCGACGTAAAGCGCGATCTTGTTGGCTTGGTCAAGGCTCTCCCATATGCCGCGAGCGAACTCGCCGAGGTCGTTCCCTATCCTCACCCTCTCGGGCTCACCCGTAAAGGTGGGGATGGGGTCGCCGTCGGAGTTGTAGGTGTGGATGAAATGTCCCAGCCCTTTCAAAGGCTCGTAGGAGAAGGAATAGCGGTTGCAGGCGCTCCCCTTTTCGTCCGCGCTTTTCAGGATGGAGAGTTTATAGCGGAATTTGTTTTCAAGATCGATGAGCCCGCTTATCCTGGGCGTGAAATTGGGAGCGTCGGGCTCGAACTCCCTCTTGTCCAGCGCGCTTTCGAAGCACTCGCCTGCAAGCAGAGCGGCTTCGATGGTGTCCGTCTGATCGCCGTTGGTCACTATCCACTTGTTCCACACCCGCTTGACGGGAGAATATATGATGAGGGAAGGGTCCTCCACTTTGCTCTCGTCAAAAGGATATATGACGAGCTCGTTCTCCTTTTCCACGAAAACGCGGTTGCGGCTATTCTCGCTCCTGCCCATGATGAAGTAGGCAAAAGCCGCGTGTTTGCCGTCCTCGGTGCACCCGATGACGATCCCTCTGCCGGGATAGCTGTTCGCGCCGAGCACGGCGCAGAGATCTTTCACTTCGTAAATGCTCATTTGTATCCTCCCGGATGCTTTCTTATTCGGCGGCTATGCGCTCTGCCGTGAGCTCGACGGCGCGCGGGAGCAGCTTCCATTCCGCCTCTTCCATGACTCTTCTTTGCAGGGTCTCGGGGGTATCCCCCTCTTTGACCTCCACTTCCTGTTGAAAAATTATCCTGCCGCCGTCGGGGATCTCGTTGACGTAATGCACGGTGGCTCCCGTCACTTTCTCGCCTGCGGCGAGCACAGCCTCATGCACTTTGAGGCCGTAAAACCCTTTGCCGCAATACTTGGGGATGAGGGAGGGATGCACGTTGACGATGCGCTCGGGATAGCGGGAGGTGAACCTTTCTGAAAGTATGCTCATGAACCCCGCAAGCACGATGATCTTCGCGCCGACGCTCTCGACCGCGTCCTCGATGATATCCTCAAACTCCTCCTGAGAGGCGCATTTTTTCCTTTCCGCAACGACCGTCTTCACGCCCGCCGCCTCTGCGCGTTTCAGAGCATAGGCGTCCGCGCGGCTGGACACCACGACTTTCACCTCGGCGTGAGGGAGCTCCCCTCTCGCCTCGGCGTCCAAGATGGCTTGAAGATTGGTGCCTCCGCCGGATACGAGCACAGCGACGGCTATCTTTTTCTCTCCGTCTCTGCTCATGCTATGACGACCCCGTCCTCGGAGGGGATGATCCTGCCGATGACATAGGAGTCCTCCCCTGCCGCTTTCAGCACGGCGAGGGCCTCCTCGGCGTCCTTTTCGGCGACGACGACGCTCATTCCTACGCCCATGTTGAAGGTGTTGAACATATCGCGCTCCGGCACGCCGCCCTCCTTAGCGATGAGGTCGAATACGGGGAGCACCCGCAACGCCTTTCTGTCTATCTTCGCGCCAAGTCCCTTGGGGATACTGCGCGGGATATTCTCGTAAAATCCGCCGCCCGTGATGTGGGACACCGCCTTTACGGTGACCTTTTCAAACAGCGCGAGCATGGGTCTCACGTATATCCTGGTGGGGGTGAGCAAGGTCTCCCCGAGGCTCTTCCCGCCCAGTTCGGCGCGAGGAGAGGTCATATCCTTGCCCTCGAATATCTTTCTCACCAGCGAAAAACCGTTGGAGTGCACGCCGGAGGACGGGAGGGCTATGACGACGTCCCCCTCCCGTACGGAGGAGTTGTCCAGCACCTTGGCGCGGTCCACCACGCCCACCGCGAACCCCGCCAGGTCGTATTCGTCCTCGGGATAAAACCCCGGCATCTCCGCCGTCTCGCCGCCTATCAGCGCCGCGCCCGACTGCACGCACCCCTCCGCAACGCCTGAAACTATGGAAGCTATGCGTTCGGGAATATTTTTGCCGCAGGCGATATAGTCCAAAAAGAAGAGGGGCTTCGCTCCGCAACAGATGACGTCGTTGACGCACATCGCCACGCAGTCTATGCCTATGGTGTCATGCTTGTCCAACATGAAGGCGTATTTGAGTTTGGTGCCCACGCCGTCCGTACCGCTGACGAGCACGGGACGGGTCATGCCCGTGAGGTCGAGCTCGAAGAGCCCTCCGAAGCCTCCGATGTCGCTAGCCGCGCCTGCGGTGACCGTGCGCGCGATATGCTTTTTCATGAGCTCCACCGCTTTGTAGCCCGCTGTGATGTCCACTCCCGCCTGCTTGTAGCTTTCGCTGAACGACTTTTCCATTTCAACCTCTCTCTCCACGGAGTTTTTTGTCCTTTTCCAGGACGGCGAGCCTGTCCGCTTCCCTCTTTGCGCGGAGTTTTGCCGCGATCTCTGGCTCTGACACCGCAAGTATCTCCAACGCGAGTAAAGCCGCGTTGACCGCTCCGTCTATCCCCACCGTGGCAACGGGGATCCCGGGGGGCATCTGCACGGTGGAAAGGAGTGCGTCCAGCCCGTCCAGAGCGGAGCTCTTCACAGGGATGCCTATGACGGGAAGAGTCGTGGACGCCGCAAGCGCGCCCGCAAGATGCGCCGCTTTTCCCGCCGCGGCGATGATGACGCCGAACCCATTCTTTTCCGCGTTTTCGGCAAAATCTTTGGCTTCCGCAGGAGTGCGGTGGGCGGAATAGACGTGCGCCTCGCACTCCACGCCGAAAGACTCCACCGTCTCTATGGCTTTGCCCACGACGGGCAGGTCGCTGTCGCTGCCCATGATGACTGCGATCTTCTTCATCTTACCTCCTTTTCGACGTCTGCGCGCTCCCGCGCATACGCGCTATCGTATGGTCATCCCGCAGGAGGTCCTCCTGCGGGATTTGAAAAAAAGGCAGTTCGCTCTCGCTAAACTGCCATTGACACGCCGCATGAACGCGCACGGACGCAAATTTTCCCCGCAATGCCCGCCGTCTCCGCAGAGGGGGACGGAGCGGGTACTTTTACGAAAAACGCGCCGTACTTCGTTTGCATGGTCTAATCATACACTATCAAAATGGCGATGTCAAAAAGTTGACCGCCCTTTCTGAAAATATTTTTGCACATATAGCGGTATTGCGCGCGTGAGGCACAACATGATGTGTCAGCCCTCTTCTCCCCCTTTCAGCCGCACTCCGCAGGAGGAACAGAATTTGGCGTCCTCGCTCTCCACGGGCGCGCCGCAGGAGGGGCAATAGCGCGGAGCCGCCGCCACTTGAGACTTCAAAATGTCCACTGCCGCCGCCGCAGGGAACGCAAGCGCGAGATATTCCGCATACATATCGCGGGCTTCATCCTCCGTCACGCCAGCCGAGCGTCTTGCGACCACCTCCTCCCCCACTATCTCGTGATCGGGAAGGGCTCCTCCCGCAATTATCGCCCTCACCGTGGCTTTCATCGCGTCGAACGCGGGGAGGGTCTGCACCGGGGAGAGGGAGGCGATGACCGTCGCGTCCTTGGACTCTATCCTCTCCGCGAGCGCGGCGAGATTGGCGTACTTGTTCTTTTGGAACATCACCACGGGCATACTCACCGCCGCCACGGCAAAGCATCCGAAGGGGATGAAATTCCATGCGAAACTTATCTCCCTTATCCCTGCCATAAGCGCGATAAGGGTCAAAATCGACCCGCCCATCAACACGAACACCGCCGCCGAAAGGACGGTGAACATCTTCTTTCTCTTTTTCACGTTGCCGCATTTCGCGACCGCAACGGGTACTGCCGACTGTACGACGGGGGACTGCATATTCTCCTCCTCTCTTCATCCCGCCGAAAACGCGCTCGGCGGAAATGTCTCATATATGATAACACTTTTCGGCGGATATAGCAATACGGATAGCAAACGGACTCCCCTCCCTCAAGCGACGGGCGTCTCCCGTTCGGACAAACGGCTTGCATTCTTACTCCCATGGTGCTAAAATACTCTCATGACCTATCACGACCCGCAAGCCGACGTCCGCATACAGGTGGCGTCGCGCATAAAAGAACTCATGAAAGAAAATTCCCTCACGCAGGTGGCTCTCGCGGCGGCGACGGGACTCAGGCAAAACACCGTGAGCGCGTGGCTCCTGGGCAAGAAGGAACCGAGCATACGCAGTCTGTGGTTGCTTGCCGACTACTTCAACGTGGACATCGACTATCTCGTGGGCAGGAAGGATTACTGACCGAGGTTTTTAAGGCGATTTTTATCGGGACGCGCATTGACTGCGTGAGAAAAGGGTTTATAATATATACGGGCTATCGCATAGATGGGCAGGAGGAAAAATGAAAAAACTCTTCCCATGGTTTTTATTGCTGACGACGTTTTTTTCGCTGTTCGCGTTTTCCGCTTGCAACGACGCTCCCTCTTCCGCTCCCGACGAGGACATCGTATACGAGAAACCCGAAAATTATCTTGCGTACCGCGCCGTAGAGGGGTTCGATTACACCGAGGGCGACGAGATAGTGAAGATGACCTACTATTCTTCTGTGGCGGGCGCGGACAAACACGCAAACGTCATCCTCCCTCCCGATTACGACGAAAGCAAACGCTATCCCGTGCTCTACCTTCTGCACGGGCTCAAATGCGACGAGACCGCCTGGACGGACGGCGTGTACGGGTTTGAGATGGGCGCGCAGTATATCGTGCAGAACGCGCACTATTTCGAGGGCGTCCCCGAGATGATAGTCGTGTGCGTCAACAGCCTGGTGAACGCGACGGAAACAGAGCCGGATTGGTCCGTATTCGGTGACGCCTCGGAGCTTGCCGAGGTATACGACCTCACCGCGCAGGATATCACGGAATGCCTCATGCCCTACGTCAACTCGCGATTCTCCACCCTCACGGGCAAGGAGAACACGGCGATCGCGGGCTTCTCGATGGGAGGCAGAGAGGCGGTGCTCACGGCATTCGCACATCAAGACCTTTTCGGATGGCTGGGCGCCTTTTCCCCCGCCTCTTTCGGGGAAAACGTCGTCTCCTCCTCCGACTACGTGCCCGACCTCACCCTGGACTCGGGGTCGGACGGCTTCGGATACGTTCAGCTCGCGGTGGGGATCCTGGACACCCTGAAAGCCGTCAGCGACAACCTCTCGGAAAGATTGGACGAGATAGGCGTGGAGCACTCCTACACGGTGTACTTGGGCTCGCACGACCCCTCGGTGTGGCGGTACGGACTGGAAGAATTCGTCAAAAACATCTTCACGACCGCATAAAACAACTATCGCATAAAAACCGAGCGCCGCTTTCGAAGCGGCGCTCTTTTTCTTTGTCGACAAGCGGCATGGAAAGCCGTCTGCTTGCGTCATTTCCTTTCCGTATGTTTGGAAAGCTCCTCGGCGAGCACCGCGCTCCATTTCTCGGGCTCTTCCACATCGGGGGAATGTGCGGAGTTTTCAAACCAGACCCAGACTTTTGAGGGGGCGTCCAACGCGTCGAACCATTCCTTCGCGATGGCGGAGGGAGTGTTGAAGTCGTGCCTGCCCTGCGTGATGATGACGGGGACTTCCAGTCTTTTTATCCTGCCGAGCCTCTGCCCCACCACGTCCGACCACATGACGTCGGAAAGGTAGGTCGCGCCCTTTGCGTACTTCACGATGTCGCCGAGGGTATATTCCTTTGTCCTGAGCAGGGGCATGAGCAGACCTTTGACCAGCCCCTGTTTGCCGCCGTATATCGCGCCGCCGTAGCGGGACAGGCAATCGCGCTGTACCATCATGCTCTTGTTGTCGGGATAGACGCCGTCCACGGGCGCGCCCTTTTTCAGCGCGGCGAGAGCTTTTTTGTCCCCCCTCTTCTCAGCCTCTTCCAGACAGAAACGGTACGACTCCGCCTCATTGCGGTCTCCGTCCACGAACTGCCCCTCGCCGACATAGGCGAAAAAGAGGTCGGGGCGCTTCGCCACGGCGAGCACTCCTATTATTGACCCCCAGCTGTGTCCGACGAGCGCGATGCGGCGCACGCCGAACCTCCCCGCCAGATATTCGGCGAGAAAGAGGATGTCCTCAACATACTCGCCGACGGAGGGGACCCTCTCTTTGACGGCGGGGGTGAAGCTCTTGCCCGAACCCCGCTGATCCCAACACACGAGGGTGAATTTCTCTGCGAGGTCGGAATGATATCTCATCACGTTGTGTCTGTCGCACACCCCGGGGCCGCCGTGCACGAAAAGCAGGACGGGCAAGTCCTTTTTCGCGGCGCGGATGCGGATGTTCTGCCTGTCGCCGTTGACTTCGACGAATTCTTCGCGGTCTATCTCGTATGTCATCACAGTCCCTCCATGAGCCCGTCGAGGACGCGCTCTATCTTCTTGTTGCGTTTGACTTTGGGACGGGCTATCACCCTGCCTCCCGCGACCACGGTAAGCGGCTCGCGCAAAGTCTCGGGGCGGGAAACGGGGTCGTCTTTGAGGAATATCATATCCGCGCGTTTCCCCACTTCCAGCGAGCCCGTCTCATCCTGCAAGCCGAGAGCGGTCGCTCCTCCGAGGGTGGCGGCTTTGAGGGCGGCTTTTGTGCCGAATCCGCCCAGCTTGGCAAAATATATCACCTCTCGCCACATCCCGTACTGGGTGGAGAAAGGACACGACGCGTCCGTGCCCATCGCGACGGTGATACCGTGGGCGTAGGCGTCTTTCACCGCCGCCGTCATGCCGTCCAGCACCACCCCGGAATTATATATCCTCACATCGTCCAGCTTTGTGACCTCGGCGGGGAGTTTGTAGTAGGGATACGCGGGCGTATAGGTCGCGACCACGGCGCCTCCGCGCGCTTTCAGGAGAGCCGCCTCCTCTTCCCCGAAGCTCGCCCCGTGCTCTATGGTGTCCACGCCGCACTTCGCGGCGATACTGACGCCGAGGGGGCTCTGTATGTGCGCCGCGACCCTCTTCCCGAGAGCGTGCGCTCTGTCGCAAGCCGCCTTGACCTGCTCCTCTGTCATCTTGACCTCGCCGGGCTCGCCCTTTTTCTTGGAGTCCGTGACCCCGCCCGTTATGCAGATCTTGATGAGATCCGCGCCGTTTGACACATTCTGTTCCACGAGAGCGGCAAATTCCTCGGGCTTGGACGCCGTAAGCGCGAAAGTGCCGTCCCCGTGTCCGCCCGGCGCGGTGATCGCGGGACCGGATACGACAAGGTCCAACCCCGCCGCCGCGCCCCTGCCCTTTCTTATGCGGTCGCGGACGAGTATGTCTGAAAACCTGAAGTCCCCGAGCCCGCGCAAGGTCGTGACCCCGGAATTGAGTTCCTGTTTGCACGCCGAGGAAACGAGCATTTTGAGCACTTTGAGCCCCAATGCGCTTCGCACGAGTTTGAGCACGAGCTTCTGCGCGCCGCCGCCGGATATCACCTTGCTGGGCATACCCGTGCCGAAAAGGTGCGCGTGGGCGTTGACGAGCCCGGGCATGACGAAAAGCCCGCTCGCGTCGTAGAGCTCATAGCCGTCCGTATCCCCTCCCGTGGGGGCGATGCGGACTATCCTGTCCCCTTCCGTGAAAACGTCGATGCCGTGACGGAGGGCGCAATCCGCCGTCACATCCACCATGGTGCAATTCAAAAATACGCGTTTTTCTTCTCTCATAAAGACCTCTCGCATTTGTTCGGACAATAAAATTATACTACGTATGCGTGTGTGCGCAAGTGTTTGCGCGCAAACTTTCATACTCTTTTCAAAGATGATATTGACTTTGCGGCAGGGGTTTGTTAAACTTTCCGAAGCGCGGACGGCGATATGCGTCCGCGAGACCAAAGGGGGTATTATGAAAAGCAAACGCACGATCTTTTTCTGCGTACTGCTCGTCCTTGTCCTGTGTTGCGCGCCCGTTCTTACGGCTTTCAGCGCGGGACAGAGCGAGTCGGGATCGCAGAGAGCGTCTCAGCCGATCGGCAAAGACGTTTCCCGTCCCGAGAACATCTTCACTAACGATCTCGACATTGTGGATTCCGAAAATCTCGCCGCAGAAGCAAATGTGACCGCAAGCTCCGCCGCCTCCTCCGCCGCGAACCTGACAGACGGCAACAAGGACACGGTCTGGACTGCGGAAAGCACGGATGGCGAATATTTTGAGCTCTCATTCTCTTCTCCCGTCGAAATAAACACCATAGTCCTCCGCGAAAACGGGAATTACATCACGGGTTTCCGCTTCCTCAAAGGGGACGGCAAGGGTGGCTGGCAGGAATTTTACCGTCAGGACAGAGTGGAACGCTATCGCTACTGCACCTTTGACGCCGTGACGCTGGATTCCCTCCGCATAACATTCGACGGCGCGAACGAGGGATACGACATCTCCCTCTCCGAGGTGGAGATATATGACGTCGCGCCCAAAACTTACGCCGAGCAGTTCAAAGTGTTCTCCTACTACAACGTTGGCGATTTCCGCTCCCCCGCCCTCGACGAAAATGAGCTTGCGGCTCAGCTCGACGTGGTGACGGACGTGATACTCTTCGAATTCGTTTACTGGGACAGCGAAGGCGACCTCACCTTCACGCAGTCCGGGGACTCCGACTCCGCGGATCCCACCGATCCCTCCTATCTAAAAGAAGCCATAGCTTTCATCAAAAAGTGCGGCGGCAAGGACATCAACATCTGCGTGGACATCCTCCCCGCCGACAAGTCCGCTCACGGTCTGCCCGCCTGCTCGGACGCTCTCGTCAAAAACCTCGCCGCTCTCGTGGACGAACTCGGCATAGACGGAGTGGAATTCGACTGGGAATACCCCTCCACTCCCGCCGAATGGCGCGCCTACGGCGATATGATGCTCGACCTCAAAGACGAGATAAGCGACGAAGGGAAATATGTCTCCGTCGCGCTCTCCAACTTCAACGTGGGATTGGAGCGCGTGCACATAGAGGGCATAGACTATGTGCAGATCATGGGCTACGACCGCTTTGACGTTGACGGCAACAACTCCTCTTTCCGCAGCGGCGCATATCTTCCCATGCGCTACTTCATAAACCTCGGCTTCAAGCCCTCCCAGCTCATCGCGGGTATGCCCGTCTACGGCAGACCGGACAACGAGACCGTGGGAGAATACTGGACCAATTACTATCATGACGGCGGCGCCGTATGGGCGGACGAAGAGCGCACAAAGGAATATACCTACTGGGACAACGTGCAATATCTCACATACGGCGGCATCGACATGAAAGTGTACGTCACGGGAGGCGCGATGACGGCGGACAAGACCGCATACGCCATCGAACAGGACTTTGCCGGGATCATGCTCTTCCGCAATCTCATCGACTATCCCATAGAAGACGAGCGCAGTATGATAAAGACCGTGGGCGAAGTGATCGCCGAGCGTATTGCGCACTAAGGAGGAGTTGATATGAAAAAACGTAATGTTAAACTTGCTTTTGTTGCACTTGTGCTCCTTTTCTGCCTCCTGCTCTCCTCCGTCGTCCTCGCCGCCTGCAACAATGATACGGGAAACGATGCAAACGATGCGTTTCGCTCCGACTACGCCGCCGCCCAGACGAGCTGGTACGCCGCACCCAACAAAGTGGTGCGTGACAATGCGGTCATAAGCGGCGTGCTCGGAAGCGAGACCACGTCCTCCGTGACCCTGACTCTCGACGGCTACCGCGCATATATCGGCGAGGAATGGGAAATGCATTACGACCTTTCCGTAAAGGGATTGAAAGGCATTCTGCAAGCGGGGTTGGAGAACGTCCTGGCGGCTCTCAAGATCGGGCTTGACATCTCCATGGATGAAAACGGCAACATATCCGTCGCCATCTCGCTGAACGACAACGTCCTCACCTCCATGTCCACAACGGAAGCCGCGATACGCGACTATGTGGAAGTGTTCGACTTCGACGACAATATGTTCTATAACGCGGGCAACATCACGGGAAAGGAGAACGCCTTCACGATAGAGGGCGAGGATTCTCTCGGATACATCCTGTGGCAGATAGCCCCCGTCATCTCCAAGAATTTCGGCTTCGACTTCCTGCCCATGCTGGAAAAGTGGCTCAAACCCGGCGAGGTCTCGGGGACGGTGACCTATGACAAAGACGGCGATTTCGCCTCCATGACCACCTCGCAGGACATCGAGGCTTTCATCCCCGACGAGGACGCGCTCTTCCTCGCCTACAACGTCGACAACTTCCCCGACATCATCATCGACCTCTTCGAGACCAAGCGGCTGTCCTTTTCTTTAAGCGGCATCACGATCGCGCTCAACTTCTCGGAAGTGTTTGCGGAGGGGATCTCGCTCAACGCAAACGTCGGCACTTCGGCAAAATACGCCATCCTGCCTGCGGACGCCACCTTTGAAGACGCAGAGGAGATCGCCCTCGGAATGTCCTTCGAAGAGTGACATCGCCTATACGCCTCTTCAACGCCCGAGACCGAGCGACACGGTCTCGGGCGTTTTATATTATATGAGATACATTTTACACATTGATTTTTCCGTCGGGTCATGTTATCATTTCAAAAGGGGGAAGGACTCGCATTTTTCTTTTTCCCCGCTCAGGGAGGCTCTATGAAAAGGAAAAATATCATACCGCTCATCGCGCTCGTCCTTGTCCTTGCATTGACGGGCGGCGTCCTCTTTGCCGCCTGCAACGAGGGCGGTACGGACACAGAGACAGACGAGCTCATCTTCACCGACGACCTCGACGTGACGGATTCAGAAAATCTGGCTCCGAGAGCCGCGGCGACGGCAAGCTCATCGGCAAACTCCGCGTCGAGCGTCCTGGACGGCAACACGGACACCGTCTGGACTGCGGAAGGAACTTCCGGGGAATATCTCGAAATAACCTTCTCCTCCCCCGTCTCGGCGAACACCGTCGTACTGCGCGAGGACGGCAATTTCATTTCAGGCTTCTCTTTTGTCCTCCCCGATGAAAACGGCGGATACCCCAAGGACGGATACGGCAATTTCATCAATGCGTTCTACCGCCAGCAGGACAGGATAGAGCGCTATCGCTACTGCACTTTCGACAGGGTGGAACTCTCCTCCTTCCGCATATATTTCAACTCGGTGTATCCCGAGGGCAAGGATCTCTCGATCGCCGAGGTGGAGATATACGACGTGGCGCCAAAGGGATATGAGCAGGATTTCCGCGTTTTCAGCTACTACACCCCTCAGGATCTGCAATACATGACGCAGGAGGATCTCCTCGAGGACTTCGAGAGCGACACCATCACGGATGTGATACTCATATCTCTGGCGTTCTGGATGGAGGACGGCACCGTCATCTATGCCAAAGATCCCGAGGATTACGACCCTTCCGCCCCGGATTACGACAAGGATCGGGATCAGTTCCTCTCCACCCCCACCTACTACGATCAAGCGGTGCAGAAAGTCCACGACGCCATAGCGGCGCACGTCGCAAGGGGCGGCAGAGACATCAACATCTGCATCGACTTCTATCCCAAGGTGGTGGAATACAACGGACTTCCCGACAACACGGATGAGCTTGTCAAGAGCATTCATAAGCTCATTGTGGAAGACGACCGCGTGGACGGCATCGACATCGACTGGGAATATCCCACGGGCGTTGCGGAATGGAACGCCTACGGCGATATGCTGGTGGAGGTGGACAAGGATTTCGAAGCCTCCGGCAAGGATAAATATATCTCCCTCGCCCTCTCTGCCGACAACGTGCGCCTCACCGAAGAACAGGTGCAAGCGGTGGACTTCGTCCAAATGATGGCATACGACCGCTTCGACATCGTGGATGGCAACCACGCCTCTTTCAGGAGCGGGGCTTACTCCTCCATGCGCTACTTCGTCAATCTCGGTTTCGAACCCTCCCAACTCGTGCTCGGACTCCCCCTCTACGGCAGACCCAACACCTGGGACACCGTCTGGACTAACTACGGCTACGGCGACATCGACACGGTGTACTCCACGCAGGATAAGGCGCCCTATACCTATTGGGACAACGTGCAATGGGTGTACTACGGCGGCGCCAACATGGACAACAGCGTGCAATATGACGACACCGTCCTCACTCAGGTGTGGGTCAACGGCGCCGCTCTCGTCGCCGACAAGACCGCCTACGTCATCGAACAGGGCTTTGCCGGCATGATGCTGTGGAGGGAGACCACGGACTACGAATGGGACGTGCTCGACAAGGACGGGATGCCCCTCAGTATCCTCCGCGCGATACACGACACCGCAAGCGAGCGGATCGACGGATACGCCGAATAAGGAGATCACAGATATGAAATGTAGACATAAAATCGCTGTTGTGGCAATATCTCTGCTCATATGCTTGACGGCATCGGCATTTTTGCTCACCGCCTGCAATGACGATCTTGCCTTTGACTATGCGTCCGCAACAAATGCCTGGGACTCCGCCCCCAACAAAATGAGCACGGACATCGGCTCCGTGGAAGCGTTGATAGGAAGCGACAAAAACGCCGTCCCCGTCACCGTGGAACTGGAAGGCATACGCGCATACCTCGGCAACGAGATGCGCATGGAATACACCGTGACCGTCAAAGGGTTGCGCCCCTTCGCGGGGAACATCCCGACCGAAAGTCTATTGCGCAATCCCGTGACCGTCACCATCTCGGCGAGCAAGACCGCGGACGGGAACTATTCCCTCTCGGGCACCGCGCTCGGGCGCTATGAATTCGAGGCGAAGTTCTCCCAAGAGGAACTGACGGCGACCATCCCCGATCTCGACCTTGCCGCAAGCACGTTCTACGGCACGGATCACATCACGGGCGACGCGTCCCGCTACACCATCCCGGGGAACTCCTCCCTCGATTGGATACTCAGTCAGGTCGCGCCCATCCTCGCATACGACGCGGGATACGACATCATGCCCATGATATACGACTGGGTGGACTTCGGCGACGTCACGGGCAATATGACCTTCAGGGACGGCGTCTTGGCTTCCATGACCACCTCGCAGGACATCGAGGCTTTCATGCCGTATGAGGACGCTGAATTCCTCGCCTACAACGTGGAGTTCTTCCCGAGGATGCTCTACGACCTCATCGAGTCCAAACGCATTACGCTGGCATCCATCGTGAACCTCGACTTCTCAGACGTCATCACGGACGGCATCCGGATCTCGGGCACAGTCTCCACTCGGGCGGAATACACCATCCTCCCCGACGACGCCACCTTCGCCGACATCTTCCCCGCCGACTGACCCCCTCGGCGCAAGTCCGTCACACATGTCCCTGCGGAAATTCCGCACTCCCCCGCCGACCAAGCAAAAACCCCTCGACGCTTCGAGGGGTTTTGTGTGAGGAAAGAATCGGTCAGATATCTCCGCGTTTCCGCGCTTTGCGAATACGGTAAAGGCGCCGCCTTGTCCTTATACCCTAAAATCTCCTTGCGATGCTCTCGTGCATCGGGTAGCGGGTGCGGTCGGCTGAGGTTATCTCACGGGTCACGCGGCACGGGACTCCGCACGCCACGACGCGGGGCGGGATGTCGCGGGTCACCACGCTCCCTGCGCCTATCACCGCGTCATCGCCTATTGTCACTCCCGCAAGCACGGTGCTTCCCGCGCCTATCCAGACGTTGTTGCCCACCTTTATGGGCTTTGCCACCTCCACGCCCGCTCTTCTCAGCTCGGGATCGGTGGGGTGTTCCGCCGTTGTGAAACAGCAATTCGGCGCGATGAATACGTTGTCGCCGAAGCTCACCTCGGCGCCGTCCGTGATGACCAGGTTGTGGTTGGCGTAAAAGTAGTCCCCCACCTTGATGTTGTAGCCGTAGTCGCACCAGAACGGCGGAGTGAACACGACTTCCCTGCCCATCGAGCCCAACAGATTGCGGAGTATCTCCTCCTGCCCCTCCCTGTCGCAGGGATGGAGCGCGTTGAACCTGAAACAAAGCTCCTTGCCCTTCGCTATCTCCGCCTCATACTCGGGGTTGTAACACCCCTGAAAGAAACATCCCACCGGCACCGTCGGTCTCTCGTTTTTCATATCCCGCACCTCCTGAACACCGACCATTATACCCGCACTCCGCCCCCTACGCCCCGCTACCGCGAGAAAAACGCAAGATTAAACTTTTTGGCTTGCGGCTGATTTCGCGAAAGAAAAGGAAAATGCGAAGGCGAAGGGGGGGAGGATTAAGACGTAAATGACCGAGGTCCGCGGCATGAAGAAAGGGCGCAAGATGCGCCCTTAGCTTCGGTTTGGTGCGGCCACCGAGACTTGAACTCGGACGGGATTACCATACGCCCCTCAAACGTACGCGTCTGCCAGTTCCGCCATGGCCGCAAAGTAAAGACAGTATATTGCTTTCGCGCGCTTTTGTCAACGGATTTGGGGGTGAAATATCAAGTTTTTCTCGCCGTGAATAATATGTTTCGTGTCGATGTCGCCTGTGGAACTGAACTTATGCGCCGCGATGCTTGCCGAGGCGCTGTGCAGAGGGCGGCCGCGGGAGGAAAATGAGGAGATACTGCGGTTTTGCAATCTGCTCTGCACCCTCATACGCGGCTATCTGTGATCTGCGCTCCGCAAAAGATCTCGGGCAAATGAAAACGCGCCCGCAGTATGCGGACGCGTCGGATGACACTACTTGTTCCGTAGGCTCAGGCGCGCTCTTTCAGGAACTCCTCTATCTTGTCCAGCGCGGTTTTGATCGCCTCCACGGAATAGGCGTAGGAGATGCGGATGAAATCCTTACCGCTGTCGCCGAAGGCGCCGCCCGGGACGACCGCCACGTTTTTGGCTTCCAGAAGCGCATAAGCGAATCCTTCGCCGTCCATGCCCGTAGAGCGCACGCATGGGAAGGCGTAGAAAGCGCCTCTGGGCTCGAAGCAACTGAGCCCCATAGCATTGAGTCTGCCGACGAGATACTTGCGGCGCTCATCGTACTTTGCTCTCATTTCCGCGACCTCGGCGAAGCCGTCCTCGAAGGAGGCGTTGAGCGCGGCGAGCGCGGCATACTGAGCCGCCGTGGGAGCGCACATGATGCCGTACTGATGTATCTTGTAGACGACGTCAATGATGGGCTTGGGCGCGCAGATGTATCCGAGCCTCCACCCCGTCATGGCGAACGCCTTGGAGAAGCCGCTTATAACGATGGTGCGTTCTCTCATGCCGTCCAGCGAAGCTATGGAGCAGAATTTCACGCCGTTGTAGACCAACTCGCCGTATATCTCATCCGAGAAGACGATGAGGTCGTTCTCCTTGATGACGGGGACGAGGGCTTCGAGGTCACTCTTTTCCATTATTGCGCCGGTGGGATTGTTGGGGAAGGCGACGAGGATGGCTTTTGTGCGGGGGGTGATGGCTTTCTTTATCTCTTCGAGGTTGAGCTTGAACTCGTCCTCAATGAAGCATTTCACGCTGACGGGGGTCGCCCCTGTGAGGGAGACGAGAGGCGCGTAGCACACGAAGCAGGGCTCGGGGATGAGCACTTCGTCGCCGGGAGCGCACACCGCCCTGAACGCCGCGTCGAGAGCCTCCGACGCGCCGACGGTGATGATGATCTCGTTTGCGGGATCGTAATCCACGCCGATGAACCCGTTGAGATATTTGCTTATCGCCTTGCGGAGCTCCATGAGACCTGCGTTTGCGGTGTACTGGGTCTTGCCTTGCAGGATGCTGTCTATCGCCGCCTGACTGAACGCCTTGGGGGTGATGAAATCGGGCTCGCCGACGCCGAGGGAGATGCAGTCCTTGCGGGTCGCGGCGATCTCGAAAAACTTCCTGATGCCGGAGGGCTTCATATCTCTTGCCACGGGGTTGAGCAATTTTGCGTAATCGATCATAATTCCACCTCTTATCGGATATGAGAAAAGTCTAGCATAAAATGATTTACATTTCAACCATTTTTTCATCTTGCCGCATACAATAAAAGAAGGGCTTGACGGGACGCGATGCCGGGCGCGGGAAGAAAAGAGAAGAATGAAAACTCCCCGAAGAGGGAAAGATCAAACGTGCCGAAAGCTTACTATGTCGGATCGGAATAATACTGATCGGGTACGGCGCCGAAAACGCGGGCTTGAAGCCGTTTGACAAATGTGCTAATATATCGGTGAGGTGGAATATGAGAAAACTCGTTTCCGTGATAGGCGACAGCAAGATAGAAAAGGACGGCGCGAAATACCGCGCGGCGTTCTCCATGGGCAAAGCGCTCATCGACCACGGCTACCGCGTGGCGTCCGGCGGTCTGGGCGGAGTGATGGAGGCGGCGTTCGAGGGCGCGAAGTCCTCAAAATTTTACCGCGAGGGAGACACCGTCGCGATACTCCCCATGTTTGACCGCACTCTCGCGAGCGACGCCGCGGACATCGTCATCGCCACGGGGCTGGACATCTACCGCAACGTGATCGTTGCGAACTCCGACGCCGTGATAGCCATAGGCGGCGGCGCGGGCACTCTGTCCGAAATGACCAACGCCTGGCCTCTCAAACGCCTCATGATAGCTTTCAGAGGCGTGGACGGTTGGAGCGCTAAGGTCGCCGACACCCGTCTGGACCACCGCATCCGCTATCCCGAGATAGAGGAAGACAGAGTTTTCGGCGTGGATACCGCAGAAGAAGCCGTCGCGATACTTGAAAAATATCTCAACCTTTATACGGGCACCCATCAGGGCATAAAGCGCGGGGATTGACTCCGACAACGCTCTTCCTCTTTGCGGACCGCTCTTCTCGGAAGCGATCTGTCCGCTTTTAGTCCGAGCCTTTTCAAAAAGGTATATCCGCAAAAACACCTCCCTTTCATCGGCGGTGTTTCGGATCAAAAAACGGAAAGACAAAATTGTCTTTCCGTTTTCCGTATGCGATCGTCTTTGCGGGCAGAGCCCGCGTTTTGCCCTTACTTTATCTTGTTGACGGCAACGTCGTAAGCCTCGGCGGTGGCGTGAGCTATCCTGCCCACCTTGTCCGCGTCGCCGACGACGAAAAGATTCTTGACTTTGCCTTCCAGCGCCTTATAAAGCCCGTTGACGGGACGTGCGCCGAGGGAAAGCACGACCGCGTCCGCGTCCACGCGGGACTGCGCCTTTGTCTTGACGTTTTCCACGACCGCGCCCTTTTCGTCCAAAGAGATGAGCTTGGTGCCGAGCATGAAGCTCGCTCCAGCTTTCTCGAGCTTGGGAAGAGCGTCGTCGAGATGCTGGAACCAGGTGCCGGGAGCGACGGTGTCCGCCATTTCCACGAAAGTGAGCTTGTTGCCCTGCTCTGCCAAGAGCTCACCCGTCTCGAGCCCCGTCATGCCCGTGCCGATGACGGCGACGGTCTTGTCTTTGAGGAGGACGGAACCGTCGAGGATCTGCGTGGTGGTGAACACGTTTTTGCCGTCCGCGCCCTTTATGGACTTGGGACGCACCGCGACCGCGCCCGTGGCGATGACGACGGCATAGGGAGAGAGCGCGAGGATATCCTCCTCTTTGACCTCCGTCGAGAGGCGTATCTCAGCCCCGAACTTGCGCGCGTTGGTCTCGAGATCCGATGCGCACCAGCCTATCTTTTCCTTTTTGGGACCCTTGTCGGCGAGATTTATCTGCCCGCCGCACACGCTCTCCTTCTCGAACACTATCGGTTTGAAGCCGCGTCTTGCAAGCATCTCCGCCGCCATGAGCCCTGCCACGCCCGCGCCCACTATCGCGACCGTCCTGCCCTTGCCGTCGGAGGGTAGAGAGTCAAATTTCCTCTCCTCCCCGAGGGTGGGATTGACCGAACAGCATCCGTGCTTGCCGACATATGCGTTGTCCATCATGCTCTCTATGCAGTAGAGGCAGTTGATGCAACGCTTTATCTCCTTCGCCCTGCCCTCTTTCGCCTTGTTCGCCCAATGGGGATCCGCGATGTGCGGTCTGCCGAGAGAGACGAAATCCTGGATGCCTCGTTCGAGCTGTTCCTCCGCCTGTTCGGGAGAACGGATGAGGTTCGCCGCGATGACGGGGATGGTCTTGACCTCCTTTTTGACTGCCTCCGCCATATAGGCGCGCCAGCCGCAGTCGAAGGAGGTGGGTTCCAGCCAATAGTTGTATGTGTCGTATGCCGCCGAAGAGACGTCTATGGCGTCCACGCCCATCTCCTCGAACGCCTTGGCGTATTTCACCCCCGTTTCGAGGTCGTACCCTTTGCCGGGCTGTCCTATCTTCGCATAGCACTCGTCCACGGCGAGACGCACGATGAGGGGGTAATCCTTCCCGCATTTTTCGCGTATACCTTGGATTATCTCCTTGATGAAACGCAGTCTGTTTTCAAAACTGCCGCCGTATTCGTCCGTGCGTTTGTTGGTGTTGGGGCTCAGGAACTGTTGCAGGAGATAGCCGTGCGCGGCGTGAAGCTCCACACCGTCAACGCCTGCGGCTTTGCATCTCACCGCCGCGTCCACGAACTCGGATATGAGCTTCTTGACCTCGCGGTGGGAGAACCCTCTGACGTGCCCCCCGGAGACCTTGCTGGGCTCGCACTTGGAGGGACCGGGAGAGGCGAACACCAACCCCTTTTCCACCATCTTGCGTCCTATGCCGGGAGCTATCTTGTAGACCAGCTTGGGGAAGGACTTGCATATCTTACTGCACGCGTTGGTGAGCGGGATCATATGCACCATGATGCCCACGTTCTGTCTGCCGGGGTGATGGAGCTGGACGAAAAGTTTCGCGCCGTGACGGTGTATCCTCTCGGCGAACTTGCGCATGGGCTCGATGTGATAGTCGTGGGACATGGCAAGCTGGTTGAACGCCGCCGCGCCGTGGTCGTCGTTGACGCGGGTGATCTCGGTGATGATGAGCCCCGTGCCTCCCTTAGCGCGTTCCTCGTAATAGTCCATCAGCATCTCGGTGGGCTTGCCGCTGGGCTCCCCGAACCCCATCATCATGGGGGGCATGACAATACGGTTCTTTATCTCGCAACTGCCTATCTTCATAGGCGAAAACAGCATTTTGTATTCCATTTTTTCTCCCTTTACGTTGCGACGCTTTATCTCAAAACGCCACGTTTAATTCACAGAATCGCAAGATGAACTCACTTTACGCGCTTATAGTTGCCCGTGAGCGCGGCAAGCTGAGTCTCGAAAGGCATATCCCCTTTGTGCATCCCGAAGGGGAGCACCGTCTCGATGAGTTCGATGACGGTATCGTTCTCGCTCCTGCCGACGTAGGCGTATCTTATCTTCGCGCCCGCGCTCTCGAAAGAGGCTTTCTGCAACACCTTCAAGCCCTCCTTTTCCGCATGGGCGATGGCGGCGTCGAGATCCTTCACGTTGTACTCGATGTGATGTATCATCTCGCCGTGACGCTCCAAAAAAGTGGTGTAGATGTTCTCGTCGCCCTGAGGATAAATGAGCTCTATCGCGGTGTGCCCCTTGCCCCCGAAATAGAGGGTGACGTTGCAATCCCTCTTCTCTCCGCGATATGTCATGTCGAGGGGGGTGTCATAGGTCAGTTCATACCATTTGTCAATGCCGAGCAGGCGGGAATAATGCTCTTTTGCGGCTGCGAGGTCTCTCACCACGATGCCGACGTGTCCGATCTTTCCGAATTTCATAATATCTCCCGAAACGGTGCGCTTTTTGCGCACATCGTTTAACATTGTACCATATGCGCGCGGCGCAAGTCAACACGCACACGGGTGTGAAAAAGGGCTTATTAGGTATGACGGAGCGGATTGATACGAATAAAGTCCGACGCCGCCGATCTTCCTCCGAACCGTGCCGTTCGCCTTGCGGATACGATGGGATATCAGCGGCGGCGACTTTTTTGCTCAGCCGATGATCGGTGATTTCCTTTCGAGGCTAAATGTCGGCGCCTTTCAGCATTCGTAGTCCACGGACACGCTCTTCTCGATGACAGAATGCACGAATTTCTGCACCACCGAGACGTGATACTCGTTTTTCTTGTACGCCGCCATGTCTTCGAAGGAATCGAACTTTGCTTCCAGCACTACGTCGTAGCTTCTGGGACTTTTCAGCGCGTCGATGCCTGCGGTGACCTCTTTGAGCTCGGACACTCTGCCCCGCATGGACAAAAACAGCTCCTTCATCTTCGCGAGCGTCTCGGGAGAGGGGTCTTTGAGTTTGTAGCATACGATGTGTTTTATCATGACAGCCTCCATATCGGATCGGAATGATACGGATCGACTTCGGCGCGATCCTTTTCGGCGCTCTCACCGCCTAAACTTGCGGTCGGATGTATCATAGTCCGCGATCTGCCGAGGCGCGCCGCGCGACTAAACTCATGATACACCACCCTTTCGGGAAATGCAAAAGCATTTTCCTCCGTCTTGCGAAAACCCGCGTTCGGCGGTATAATGCGGACGGAGGCTTTTATGCGCGCTTACACTTACCTTTCCGAAGGCAAATTCGCCCTGACGGAAAAGCCCGTACCCTCTCTTTTGAAGGATACGGACGCGATAGTAAAGATAACTCTCACAAGTATCTGCACGAGCGATCTGCACATCAGGCACGGTTTCGTGCCCCGCGCCTTGCCCGGCATCACGGTGGGACACGAAGCGGTGGGCGTTGTGGAGAGCGTGGGAGGGAAAGTGAGATCCCTGCGACCGGGCGACCGAGTGTCCGTCAATGTGGAGACATTCTGCGGCGAATGCTTCTTCTGCAAACGCGGCTACGTCAACAACTGCACCCTGCCCGACGGGGGCTGGGCGCTGGGGTGCCGCATAGACGGTATGCAAGCGGAGTATGTGCGCGTACCGTATGCCGACAACGCCCTCACTCCCATCCCCGAAAACGTCTCGGACAAACAGGCTCTGCTTGCGGGAGACATACTTGCGACGGGATACTGGGCGGCAAAAATATCAGACATCGAAGAGGGAGCCGACGTGCTTGTGATAGGCGCGGGGCCGACGGGCATATGCTGTGCGATATCCGCCCTGCTCAAAAAACCGAACAGGGTCTTTATCTGCGATATTGACGATGTGAGACTCGATTTTGTGAAAAAACACTATCCGTCGCTCATCCCCGTGCGATCATCCGAGACAGCCGAAAGGATAGCCGCCGAATGCCCTCACGGCGGCGCGGACAGCGTCATAGAAGCGGCGGGCACGGCGGACACTTTCCGTCTCGCGTGGGAATGCGCCCGTCCCAACGCCACAGTCGCGATAGTCGCCATGTACGACTCTCCGCAAGTCCTCCCCCTCCCCGATATGTACGGCAAGAACCTGACATTCAAGACGGGAGGAGTGGACGGTCACGACGCCGCCGAGATACTCGCCCTCATCTCCCGAGGAGAGCTTGACTCCTCCCCTCTCGTCACCCACACCTTCCCCCTCTCACGCGCGGACGAAGCCTACGAACTGTTCTCCTCCCGCGCGGACGGAGTGATGAAGGTGGCTCTCGACCCGTCCGCGTAAAACGCGCGTCAATTGCGGGAGGAGAACTCCTCGGTGACTTCGACGAGACGGGTTATCGCGCGGGCGGTCTTTTGGGCGTTGCCGAACGCGGTGAGGCGGAAATATCCCTCCCCGTGTCTGCCGAAACCTACGCCCGGGGTGCCCACCACTCCCGCCTTTTCCAAGAGCAGGTCGAAATACTCCCACGAGGTCATCCCCCTCGGGCACTGCATCCAGATGTAAGGGGAATCCACCCCACCCGTATGCCATATGCGCGCGGCGGTGAGAGCCTCGTGCATGACGCGGGCATTGGTCATATAGTACTCCACGTTTTTGCGGTTTTCGTATTCTCCCTGCTTGCCGAGAGCGCCTGCGGCGGCACGCTGTACCACATAACTCACGCCGTTGAATTTCGTGGTCTGGCGTCTCAGCCACATCCTGTTGAGCTCCCCTCCCGCGAGTTCGAATGGCAGGACCGTCCAGCCGCACCTCACCCCCGTGAACCCTGCGGACTTTGAAAAGGAGCAGAATTCCACCGCGCACTCCCTCGCGCCCTCTATCTCGTAGATCGAGGTGGGAAGATCCCCGTTTTTCACGAACGCTTCGTACGCCGCGTCGAAGAATATGACCGCGCCCGTGGCGCGCGCGTAGTCCACCCATGCTTTCAGCTCCTCCCTGGTGTACACCGCGCCGGTGGGGTTGTTGGGGGAACAGATGTATATGATGTCGTATCTCCTCTCCCCTTGCGGCATGGGCTTGAACGCGTTGCGCTTTCCGCCTGCGGCAAACGCTATCCTGTTGCCCGCCATCACGTTTACGTCGCGGTAGGCGGGATAGACGGGATCGGGAAGCAGAACCCGACTCCGACCGAAGAGCTCCGTCATGTTGCCGAGGTCGCTCTTCGCGCCGTCGCCGACGAATATCTCATCCTCTTTGAGGAGGACTCCCTTTTTCGCATAATGCCGAACTATCCCCTCCCTCAAAAAGGAGTAGCCCTGTTCGGGACCGTAACCGCGGAAAGTCTCTTCCGCCGCCATATCGTGCGCCGCCGCCTGCATCTCGCAGATGACGGCAGGCGTGAGCGGACGGGTGACGTCGCCTATGCCAAGGCTCACCACGTCCTCTTTGGGGTGCGCCTCTTTGTACGCCCGCACTCTGGCTGCGATGTTTGAGAACAGATAACTCTCATTAAGTCTCGCGTAATTTTCGTTCAGTCTCATATCTTGTATTCTCCCTCGAAATTTATTTCGGCATTTCCCGTCATCACGACGTCCTCTCTCGTGAACGTTATCCGCAACGTCCCGCCCCTCAGCACGACTTCCGTCTCCGCGTTTTCGGGGACCATCCCTCCAACGACAGCCGCCGCCACCGAAGCACAGCTCCCCGTACCGCACGCCATGGTCTCTCCGCTCCCCCTCTCCCATACGCGCATACTCAGGCGGGAGGGCGAGAGCACGTTGACGAACTCCACGTTCACCCGCTTAGGGAAGAGATGGTGCGTCTCGATGAACTTTCCCGTCCTTTCGAGATCTACGGCGTTGACGTTCTCATCCGTGAATATCACGAAATGCGGATTGCCCATGGACACCGCCGTTCCCGTCCAAGTCTGCCCGTAAGCGCGCAAAGGGATGTCCTTCCACACCCTGCCGTACGGAGTCTCTTCGGGATGATAGCCCTCGGGAAGGAAGCTCTCGTCAATGGGGATGTCCGCCGCCCCGAACTCCGCTCTCCCCATGCTCACGGACGCACCCGTGCACACGCCGCCTTCCGTCAGGAGGGAGAGCCTTTTCACTCCGCTCGCAGTCTCCACCGTGACCTCCGTCCTCCCATCGGTGAGCCCGTTCTCGTATGCGTACTTACCCACGCAACGTATCGCGTTGCCGCACATCCTGCCCTCGCTCCCGTCCGCGTTGAACATCCTCATCCTCACGTCCGCGACGCCGCCGGGCAGTATGAGCACCACTCCGTCGCCGCCCACCCCGAAATGCCTGTCGCTTATCCTAGGGACAGCCCTGATGATGTCCGCACCCTTTGCCGCCGCCTCGCGGGAGGTGAGGTCGAAATACACATAATCGTTGCCGCAACCGTTCATTTTCACGAATCTCATATCATTCTCCTTTCAGATCCCGCTCGCGCCGTAGTTGGAAAGCACTCTCGCCGAGGGATCGTTGACTCCGCGCAGTCCCTTCCATTCACGGTTCGGCATCCAGAAGTCCGCAACGGAGGAGGAAGTGCGGGGATAATATTTTTCAAACAGCTCGCGATAAAGCAGGCTCTCCTTTGTGAATGGGCGGGCATGGGAATAGCGCGCCCTGCGCTTTTCGAACTCCTCGTCCGTGAAACGGCTCTCTGCATATTCGCGTATCACCCCCACCATGGAGTGCCCGACAGCATCCGAGAACGCCGCCTTTTCCCTCCAGAGTATCTCCTGCGGCAGGAGGTCTCCCTCAAACGCCTTGCGCAGAAGGTATTTCCCCTTGCCGTAGACGTTCATCTTCATCGCGGGGTCTATCCGCATGACGTACCTTACGAAGTCCAGGTCGCCGAAAGGCACTCTCGCCTCCATGCCGTGCACCGAAATGCACCTGTCCGCGCGCAGAACGTCGTACATATAAAGCTCCCTCACGCGCTTTGCCGCCTCCTGTCCGAAAGCCTCGGGCGTGGGCGCGAAATCCGTATATTTGTATCCGAAAAGCTCGTCCGAGACCTCCCCGGTCAGGAGCACCTTGATGTCGGTGTGCTCGCGGATGAACTTGCACACCAGATACATCCCGACGCTCGCGCGGATGGTGGTGATGTCGAATGTCCCCAGCGCCGCTATCACGTCCTCGAGGGAGGAGAGCACGTCGTTGCGGTCGATGATGACCTCTGTGTGCTCGGCGCCTATATATCCCGCGACCCGAGCCGCGTATTTGAGGTCGATGGCGTCCGTATCCATGCCTATGGCGAAAGTTCTCGGCGGCTTTTTGAGTATCCGCGCAGACACCGCGCAGACGAGACTGCTGTCCAGCCCGCCCGAAAGCAGGAAGCCTATCGGGGCGTCGGCATCCAGCCTCTTACGTATGCCCGCCACCAGCTTCTCGCGTATGTTGCGGGTCACCGTCTCGACGTCCTCTTTCACGCATTCTCCGGGATAGGCGGGATCGGCGTACCTCACAAACTCCCCGTCAGCGTAATAGCACCCCGGAGGGAACGCGCGCACCTCGTCCGCGATCTCGGTGAGGTTTTTTGCCTCGGACGCGAAAATTATCCGTCCGCTCTCCGAATAGCCGTAAAAGAGAGGTCTTATACCTATCGGATCCCTCGCGGCGACAAATCCCTCCCTCTCCGCGTCGTAGATGACCATCGCAAATTCGGCGTCCAGCTTCTCGAACATCCCCACGCCGTACTCCTTGTACAGCGGGAGTATGAGCTCGCAGTCGCTGTCGCTCGAAAAGGTGTATTTTTGTTCCAGCTCCCTTTTCATCTCTCGGAAGCCGTATAGTTCCCCGTTGCAGACGGCGCAGTTCCCGTCCATGAAGAAGGGTTGCATCCCCTCGTCCGAGAGTCCCATTATCGCAAGACGCTGGAAGCCCACTATGCCGCCGCCGAACCTTACTATGCGTTGCATATCCGGTCCCCTCGACGCCGTCTTTTCAAACGCTCTTTCAAATATCTCATCGGGCATATCCTGCCCCGCATAGACCATTACAGTACACATTTTTTCACTCTCTACGACCGATAAACGGCATCGAATGCGGCGTCGGTATTCGCCATAAACGTATTTTACGATGCCGAAACATAATCCTAAACCTCTCTTTTATTCAATCAGACAAATTTCGGTCCTTTGCGCTCTTCGCGCGCTCAGCGGCGGCGCGTATGAACGCCGCAAAGAGAGGATGCGCCTTGTTGGGACGGGATCTGAACTCGGGATGATACTGCACGCCCACAAAGAATTTCAGGCTCGGGAGGCTCACCGCTTCCACCAATCTCCCGTCCGGGGAGACCCCTTCTATCTTCATCCCTCTCTTTTCGAGGACGGAACGGAAATCGTTGTTGAACTCATAGCGGTGGCGGTGTCTTTCTCTTACGGACTCGGCATGATATATCTCTCTCAAAATGCCGTCCTCTTTCAGCACGCATTCGTACGCGCCTAGCCTCATCGTGCCTCCCTTCGGGAGATTGCCGTGCTGGTCGGGCATGAGATCGATGACCTTGCTCCCCGTCTCTGAGAACTCCCCCGAACACGCGTCCGCGATGCCGCACACCTCACGCGCGAATCCGATGACGGCGGTCTGCATCCCGAGGCAGATCCCGAGATATGGCACGTCGTGTTCCCGCGCGTATCGCGCCGCCACGATCTTGCCCTCCGTCCCTCTTTCGCCGAATCCGCCCGGGACAAGTATCCCGTCCGCGTCGGAAAGCAAACTTTCCGCGCTCTCATCCGTCACGTCCTCGGCCTCTATCCACTCTATCTCCGTCCTCACCGAATTTTCGAATCCGCCGTGACGGAGCGCTTCCGCCACCGAAAGATAGGCGTCGCGCATTTTCACGTACTTCCCGACCAGGGCTATCTTCACCCTCCCCTCGGGAGAGGTCGCCCTTTTCAGCATATCCAGCCAATCCGAAAGGTCCGCTTCTCCTGCGGGAAGCCCGAGCTCCCTCGCCGCCACGGCGGAAAAGTTGCTTCGCTCGAGCATGACGGGGACCTCGTATATGCAAGGTACGGTGAGGTTTTCTATGATGCAATCGGGCTTGACGTCGCAAAACATCGCGATCTTGTTCCTCGCGCCCTCATCGAGGGGCAGTTCCTGTCTGGTCACTATGATGTCGGGGGATATCCCCGCCTGCCGAAGCTCCTTTACCGAATGCTGGGTGGGCTTGGTCTTTTGCTCCCCCGACGACGCGATGTACGGCACGAGAGTGACGTGGATATAAAGGCAGTTCTCCCTCCCCGCTTCGCGTCCTATCTGTCTCGCCGCCTCCAAAAACGGCTGGCTCTCCATATCGCCTATGGTGCCTCCTATTTCCGTCAGCACCACGTCCGCGCCCGTCTCTCTGCCCACGGCGTAGATATAATCCTTTATTGCGCCCGTCACATGAGGGATGATCTGCACCGTCTCGCCGAGATATTCTCCCCTCCTCTCTCGCTCCAACACCTCGAGATACACCTTGCCCGTGGTAAGATTGGAAAATCTGTTCAGATCCTCGTCGATGAACCTCTCGTAATGACCGAGGTCGAGATCGGTCTCTGCGCCGTCCTCGGTGACGAACACCTCCCCGTGCTGGCAGGGATTCATCGTACCGGGGTCAACGTTGATGTAGGGGTCGAGCTTCTGCGCCGCCACCTTATATCCGCGCGCCTTCAACAGCCTCCCGAGGGACGCGGTGACAATGCCTTTCCCGAGCCCGGAGACCACGCCTCCCGTCACAAAAACATACTTCGTCATATCATCCTCCTTTGCCGCGATCTTGCCGTCACGGCTTGCCTAAAAAAACGAGAAGGGCACTTTATCCGCTTATTTTTACGGATAAAGTGCGCCTTTGCACTTCTATTTTTGCCATTCAAGAGCGGCGCCGATGCGTCTGGGCACAATGGAGATGCGCCCGTGCGGCGTCAAACGCCTTGCCAATATGTATACTATTGCCTGCGGCGTTTTCCTTGCGCGAACTCATCCCATTGCGCCGAGCTCGCA
>CALVTS010000001.1 GCA_944363035.1 uncultured Clostridia bacterium | reverse complement strand
AGCATGGGCATCCTCGTCGAGGAATAAGGAGGCAGTATGAAACGCGGAAAGAACTATATCGATTCCAAGAAACTCATAGAAAACAACAAACTTTACGACAGCGCGGAAGCGATGGATCTCGCCATCCGCACCGCGAAGTCCAAGTTTGACGAAACCATAGAACTTCACGTCAAGCTGGGCGTCGATCCCCGTCACGCGGATCAGCAGGTCAGAGGCGTCGTCGTTCTCCCTCACGGTACGGGCAGAACGGTGCGCGTCCTGGTCATCGCCAAGGGCGCCAAGGCGGACGAAGCCGCCGCGGCGGGCGCCGACTATGTGGGCGCAGAGGATATGATCCAGAAGATCACCTCCGAAAACTGGTTCGATTTCGACGCCGTCGTCACCACTCCCGACATGATGGGTCTGGTGGGCAGACTGGGTAAGATCCTGGGCCCCAAGGGACTCATGCCCAACCCCAAGTCCGGCACCGTCACCATGGACGTCACCCGCGCCATCCACGACATCAAAGCAGGTAAAGTGGAGTACCGCGTGGACAAGACCGCCATCGTGCACGTCCCCATCGGGAAGAAGTCCTTCGGGCTCGAGAAGCTCATGGACAACTTCAACACCGTCATGGAAGCGCTCGTCAAGGCGAAACCCGCCGCCGCGAAGGGACAGTATCTCAAGAGCGTCTATATCGCTTCCACCATGGGTCCCAGCGTGAAGATACTCTACAAACAGGCGTAACATCAACTCCCGCGCGGCAAATGCCGCGCGGGGGTGCGAAAACATTTGACAAACAGCTTGCGCTTTGCTAGAATAAGCGCGTTCCTGAGACAGCAAGCGGCGAAAGCCTCAATGAATGCTTGCCGAGGATTGCAGATACCGATCGTGTATTCGTCATTCCTGTCTCGGGATGACGATTTATTTTATAAGGAGGTAATGATGGCATCCAAGGAAGTTCTCGAGCTGAAACAACAGCAGGTCGAAGCGATCAAGGCAAAGATATCTTCCGCGAAGTCCCTCGTCATCATCGACTATATGGGGCTCAACGTCGCAGAGGACACCGCTTTCAGAAAGCAGCTCCGCGACGCCGGCGTGGATTATCAGGTGCTCAAAAACCGTCTGGTGAAACGCGCGTTCGACGATCTGGGCTACACGCAGTTCGATGACGCTCTCAACGGGCCCACCGCCGTCGCGTTTTCGGACAAAGACGCGGTCACTCCCGCCAAGATCATCGTCGAAAACATCAAGAAGCTCAACAAAATGAAAGCCAAATGCGGTCTGGTGGAAGGGGAGTTCATGGACGAAAACGGCGTCAAGACCATCGCGTCCATACCGTCCAGAGAGGTCCTCATCGCGAAGATGCTCGGCAGTATGCAGTCTCCCATCACGGGACTTGCGGTCTGCCTGAACAAGATCGCGGAAAAGCTGGAACAACAGGCATGATCTCACACCGCCGAAGGGGCGGCACACAAAAAAATATAATTTACGGAGAATAAAAAAATGGCAGATCTTCAGAAACTTATGGAAGAAATCAAGAGCATGACCGTTCTCGAGCTGTCCAAGTTCGTCAAAGAGCTCGAGGAGGAATTCGGCGTCAGCGCGGCAGCGCCCGTGGCAGTCGTCGCCGGCGGTGCGGCAGAGGCTGCTCCCGCTGAGGAAGAGAAGACGGAATTCGACGTCATCCTGAAAGAAGTCGGTCCCAACAAGGTCCAGGTCATCAAGGTCGTCAAGGACGCCACCGGGCTCGGTCTCGTCGAGGCGAAGGGCGTTGTGGACGGCGCACCCAAGGCGGTCAAGGAAGGCATTCCGAAGGACGCGGCGGAAGCTCTCGTTGCGAAGTTCAAGGAAGTCGGCGCGGTCGCAGAGATCAAGTAAGGAAAGATCGGCGGCATGAAAGTCGCGCATCCGTAACGACAGAGGACGCAGGAGGGATAACATTCCCTTCGGCGTCCTTTTGCTTTTTGAAGAATGCACGCCGAGGACGCATCCGGCGTCGGACGTCGTGCGAGAAAAGCGCAAAGCCGTTTTAAAGGGCATTTTACTGAAGATAAAGTACGGATATGAAAAACAGGACTACGGCGAATTACGCAAAGGTCGCCGTCGTAGTGGTCGCTCTCGCGGTCGCGGTGTCTTGCACTTTCGCGGGTACGCTTGCCGCTTTCAGCGCCACATACACTTGGGATTCCGACCAAGCGACTGCGGGCGAGACGGAATTTCGCGACACCACTTACACAATAGACCTATTCGATGACGGCGTCATCCTCCCGGGAGACAGCGGTTCTGCTCCGCTCGCAGGGCAGGATTTCGGCGACCTTTCGCCTGTATGGACATTTTCCGTCTCAAACGAGAGCGGCATCCCCGTCATCTTTTATCTGACCTCGGCGGAGGGCAAGACAGAGGAGGGCTCCTTCTTTTCCGACTACGCATTCCCGGGCATGGACGCTCTTTTCGTAAAGACCCCCGAGGGAGAGTCGGTGAAAGTGGCGGATGTCTCCCGCGACCCGGTGGATATTGCCGCCAAACTCGCGGTGGGCGTGCTGTTGTGTTGGATGTGGCCCTCCGAATTTTACTCGGACGCGGAGTGCCTCGTCCGGGCGGAGAACGCCTCCACCGCGACTTACGAGGAATATTGCCTCGCGCTCTGTTCGGCGGGGTGCGCTTTTCCCGAGGGATTTGCCGTAGAGGCGGGCGCAAGGACGGCGAACGCCTTTGCGACGGGCGGAGACGAGGACTCCTTCACGGTGAGGCAGTTCCCGCTTGCCGAGGCGTACGCCGAGGTGAGAGAGGGCGTATTGTACATGAACGACGTCACCGTGAGCGTGGAGGAAAACGGGGTGTTCCGCACGCCCGCGTCCTCCGACGACCTCACCGAGGACTGCGCCGTGTGGCTGTTGGTGCCCGAAGACTCTTCGACGGGATTTGAAAGTCTGCTGGACGGAGCGGTGAGATATGAAAAGGGCGGGCTGTACTCCCTCTCTGCATATGACGGCGACGCCGAGGCGTCGTCCGATCCGTCGGGGAACCGCAGACTATACAAACTCTATCCCGAAGGGAGCGGGGAAAGAGCCTCGCTCTCGGTCAGCGTCACGGCGAGCATCGCTTTCTGAAAATGCGGGAACGCACCGAAAAGACAGCTCTCGCGCGATATCTCCCTCTGCTTCTCGTTGCGGCGGGAGCGTGGGCTCTCATAGTCTGCGTCTGTATCATGATGTGCACCGTGACGGCGGGCTATCCCAATCTGTTCGGCATCGGTTACGCGCTGGACGACGGGAGGGGAGAGCTCCCCGAGGACACTCTGGTCATCTTTTCGGCATACGGCGACGAGAGCCCCGCAAAGGATGATTTTGCGGTATATCGCACGGTGTACGGAATGGCTACGGGAAGAGTGGTTTTCGCGGACGAAGACAGAGTCGCCATGCGCGCGGGAGAGGATTCCGTCACGGTGATCCCGCGCTCTGCGGTGCTCGGCAGGGCGTACGCGCATTCCCCCTCCGCAGGTAAGGTCATCGCCGCGCTCGCGGGCGCAAAGACCTTCGGGCTCGCGGCAGGGCTTGCAGTAGCATTCGCGGGCGTCATCTCAATGGGCGCGGACGCGCTCGGCGCGGTCTTTCTTCCTCCCTTCGACTTGCGCAGAAAGAAAACGGGAAGACATAGTCTCGGATGATTTGACAAAAAACGGGATATAAATTGACAAAAACCGCGTATTAACACGCGGTTTTGTGATTTTATTGAAAGTGCAAAAATGTTCGCGGTTTGTCGATAAGGCGGTGGAGCGTTTTCGGATTTATCCTTAGCGTTTCGGCGGCAAGGCGTTTTCCCATGCGCTCTTGTCGAACCTCGGATTTGCGGGAGAGGTGGATGGGAGGAGGATCGCGACGTCCGCGAGCTCGGGATACGCAGAGAGGAGGATGTCGAGGGCGCGTCTGCCGTTGACGAGTATGCGCACGATACCGTGCGCGTTCGCGAACGCGGGCACGTCCGCCACTTCGTAGTCGCGTATGCTCGCGTCCTCCGACCCCTTTATCTCGCACTCGGTCACGACGTCCCACAGCGCGATGCCATGCTTGAAAAGGAGAGCTTTCTTTTCCTCTACGGAAGAGGGCAGGGGCTCGCCGAAGTGCTCCGAGAGTACCTTCCAGAACCTGTTGCGCGGATGGCCGTAATAAAAATCCGTCTCCCGCGATTTGACGCTGGGGAAACTGCCCAGAATAAGAGTGTCGCACCCCTCCGAAAAGCAGGGGAGGAATCCTTTCGCTTTCATGGCGAAATGTTAACGCAAGGCGGGAAATTTGTCAATCGGCGGCGAAGAGGGATTTTGACTTGTGCGCGGAGAGGATAGGTGGTATCATATAGATATCATCTTGCGAGCGGTTGCCGCCGCACGGAGACGCATATGCTTACTTTTACGGAAAAATTCCGAAAATTCGCGTACACCGATCTCTACCTTTTCGCTTTTGCCGCCATCGTGGTGATAGGCTGGACGGCGGAGAGCGCGGAGTTCGGTTTCGTTGCGCTCATCGGGCTTGCCTGTATCGCATTGGTCACTCTCGACGACATACTTCCCCTCACCGCGCCTTTGTTTTATGCGATGTGCATGATCTTCACGGATCAGGTGGCGGATTTCGCGTATATGTGGCCCGCCATGATCCCGCTTGCGGTCGCCATAGTCATCTTCATCGTCCGCAACGCAAAGAAGATGCACCGTCCCGGCGTCATGACCCTGCCGCAGCTCGCCGTATCCGTGGCGTTGCTCCTCGGCGGCGTGGGGGTGTGCACCACGGAGGAATATATGCGCGGTCTCCCAAACGTCCTCGTGCTGGGCGTTGCGGGGCTCGGGATATACCTCCTCGTCTACTGCTTCCAGGGCAGGGACGACAAGAGGGACGTGGGTCTGTATTTCTCAAAAATGCTGATGTGGCTGGGGTTCGCGGTGCTCTTTGAGATCGCGGTGTGGTATATCCGCGCCGACGTCCCTCCCGCCGAATGGGGACAGCAATACCGCAACTTCGGCTGGGGCATAGAAAACAACGCGGCGACCATCCTCAGCCTTTCCGCGCCAATGTGCTTCTATCTCGCCACGCGCTACCGCAACGGCGGCATCTACGCGCTGTGCGGAGTGGCGCAGTATGTGGGCATCATCCTCACCTATTCGAGAGGGTGCATATTGATGGCGGTGTTCACGGGTCCCGTGTGCGCGATAATAGCCCTCATCAAAGCCGTGGACAAGAAGAGGATGCTCATCGCCTATGCGGTGGCCATCGCGGCGATGGCGGCGGCTGTCGCGGTACTCTTCGATCAGATAAGCGCGGCGATAAACAGCCTGCTGGATCAGGGCTTCGGGGTCTCAAACCGCGACCTCCTCTACCGTGAGGCGTGGGAGCTCTTCACCAAACACCCATTCCTCGGCGTGGGCATGGGATATGTCGGGGAGAACTTCGACATCAACACCATGCAGTTTTACTGGTTCCATTCCACCCTCTTCCAGGTGCTTGCGAGCATGGGCATAGTGGGCGTCGCCGCGTATGCGTTCTACTACGTCGTACGATTCAAACAGGTGCTTGCGAAATTGTCCAATCCCTTCAACCTTTTCGTACTGGTGGCGTGGCTGGGCTTCGAGGCGTACTCCATGATGGACACGGGCACCTTTGTGGGCTTCCCGACAATGGCGCTGGTGCTGGTCACGACGGGGATATTGCAGCTCACCAACTCCCGCCCGCAGTTCAAAGGAGAGGTGGATGTGTACAACCGTCTCTTCACCCGCTACGGCGCGGAGGCGGAGGGCAGGAGGTACGGCGCGCCCGCGTACGAGCGTGTGCCGCACGAAACCGTTGCGGCGTGAGAAAATTCGCTGATAATGCAAAAAAACACCGTTTCAAACGGCGTTTTTTGTTGCTTAAAACGCGGATGATGATAAATCGCGCGCAGAGCGCGCCACCCCTCATTTTCCCGAGGAAGGCACTCGGGAACGGCATTTTGCCGAAAACAGCGCGTCCTTCACCGTGATCTTGTCGGCAGAACACACCCCCTCGGAATTGAGCGCGCACTCTGCCGAACATTGGACTATGCTGTCCGTCTCGGCGCCGTGGAATTCCTCGCCCGCCTCCACGTCCGCAAAGGACTGGGCGAGCGCGCCGCCCTCCCTCTTTATGCGGCTCAGGCATTTCGCGCCGTCGCCCACCGAGATTATCCCCGCAAGGCAACGGCATTTCAGGTTGTGTTCGCAGTTGGACGTTTCGCAGATTATTTCTTTCATATGCCACCTCCTGGGATAGTCTTGACATCGAAAGGGAAATTTACACCCGAAAGGAGATCATTCCCCAAAAACCGATAAAAAAGGAACGCGAGCTTTGCTTCTTGTCATTCCGCTCCGGCATAGATCGGCGGTGCGGAGGACTAAAAGAGCGGAGGGGGAGAGCATCCTCGGGATTGTCTTTCGGCGGTGGGTGTGGTATAATCCTCTCAAAAGGAGAACAGTCATGAAAGTCATTCTCAATCAGGACGTCAAAGGCACAGGCAAAAAGGGCGAGATCGTGGAGGTCAACGACGGCTACGCCCGCAACTTCCTCTTGAAAAAGGGGCTCGCCACGGAGGGCACCACCCAGAATCTCTATGTCGCCGAACAACGCAGGAAGGCGCAGGAGGCGAAGACCGCGGCGGAACGCGCCGCGGCATTGGAGACGGTCAAGGAACTCAAAGACGTGGTGGTGACCGTCAAGATGCGCGGCGGCGACAACGGCGGCAAGATGTTCGGTTCCGTAACGGGAGAGAACATCTCAGAGGCTCTCGCCGCGATGGGCTACGACATTGACAAGAAGAAGATAGAGATAAAGGAAAGCATCCGCGATTTCGGAGACTTCGAGGTGACCGTGAGAGTGTACCCCGAGATATCCACGCGCGTGAAGATCCGCGTAGAGCGCGCCTGATGGAATACGCCGTGGATCTGGGGAGAGGCTTTTCCGTGTTGCAGGACACGGAGGGGTATCTTTTCACTCAGGATTCCGTGATATGCGCCAATCTGCTCCGCGCAGGCAGCCGGGACAGACTTCTCGACCTCGGTTGCGGCACGGGGATAATGAGCGTCCTCGCCCTCCTGAAAAAGGGGGTGCGGGATGCCGTGGGGCTGGATGTGGACGAGAGGGCGGTCGCCCTCGCCGCGCGCAATGCCGAAAGGTGCGGGCTGGAGGGGAGGATGACCCTCGTATGCCGCGACGTCAGAGGCGCGTCCCGCGAGCTGGGCAGAGAGAGTTTCGACAAGGTGGTGTGCAATCCGCCCTATTTCGACTTCTCGGACGGCGGCGACGGAGGCAGGAACGCTCTCGCAAAAAGGGAGAGCGAAGCGAGGTTGGAGGATTTCATCGCCACGGGCGCGGAGTGCCTGCGTTTCGGAGGAGACTTCACTCTGGTCATGCGCGCAGAGAGGCTCGCGGACGCCGTGAGCTCTTTCAGAGCGCACGGGCTGGAACCCAAGACCCTCACCCTGATATTCCCCCGTCCCGACGCCGAGGCGGGCAGTTTCGTGATGACGGCGCGCAAGGGAGGACGCCCGGGGCTCAGGACGGACGCATTGTACGTCACGGACGGGGAGGGCAGACGCACCGAGAGGATAAAGGAGCTTTACGACTGATGGCAAAACTTTATATCGTCGGCACTCCGATAGGGAACATGGGGGATCTCACCCGCCGCGCAGAGGAGACTTTGCGGAGCGCGGACGTCATCGCCTGCGAGGACACACGGCACAGCCGTCCCCTGCTCGCCGAGATAGGCGCAAAGGGGCGTACCATCGCATATCACAAGTTCAACGAGGCGGAATGTGCGCGTAAAATAGCGGATCTTGTGAGAGAGGGCAAAAACGTGGCTCTCATCACGGACGCGGGGATGCCCTCCGTTTCCGACCCCGGGGCGGAAGTCGTCGCACTTTGCCGAAGGGAGGGGATAGCCGTCGAAAGCGTCCCCGGTCCCAGCGCGGCGACGACGGCGGTGGCGCTTTCGGGAGTGCGCGCGGGGGGATTCGTGTTTCTGGGTTTTCTCCCCGACAAGGCGGCGGAGCTAGAACGGACGGTGTTGAGGGCGGCGAAAGCCTGTCTGCCCTTGGTGGTGTACGTCCCTCCACATGACGTCAAAAGGACGGCGGCGAAACTCGGGGAACTCCTCGGGGACAGAAAGGTGTACGCCGTGCGCGAGATGACCAAGCTCCACGAGTGCGTGGAGGAGAGCACCCTGCTTTCCTTTTGTTGCGAGGAGAGGGGGGAGATAGTGCTCGTCATCGAGGGGGAGGAGGAGAGGGATCCTCTGCTTTCTCTCACGCCCGAGGAACATCTCGCGAGTTATCTGGGCTCCGGCATGGACAAGAAGGAGGCGGTAAAGCGCGTGGCGCAGGAGCGCGGCGTGCCGAAAAACGAGATATACCGTCTCACCCTCGGGAAGGAGGGGGATTGAGTCCCGGGTCGGGCGCGGGCGGATCGGTGAAATAGACAGCATAGGACGGCGGAAGAGAGTTTCCGCCGTTTTTCGTGCTCCGCATGGTGGTAGGGTGGGTGCGGAGGTGAGTATGCAAAAGGAATATGTCCCCTCGCCCTCTCCGCGAGAGAGGGTGGGCGGCGCGGATATATACATCGGGCGAGGGATCGCCGAGGGGCTTCCCGAGCTCGTTGCCGAACGCTTCGGGAGCGGTCGGACGCTGTTGGTGTACGACGGAGAGGGAGAGAGCCTCGCCTCCCGCGAAGAGAGGCTGTTCAAGGGGTTCGGGAGCAGGGTGACATCCCTCCCCGCAGAGAGAGCCGACGAGGCGGAGGAGTGCTGTCTGCTCGCAGTGGGCGTCGGAGGAGAAAGGGCTATGAAAGCCGCTCGGGCGCAGGCGGAGAAGGGGGACGCCGAATGCGCCTTCATGCCGACGTCGCCCGCTTCGGAGGGACTGTGCGCCGACGGGTGCGACGCGGTGTTTCTGGACGGAGAGACGCTGGACGCGGCGGGAAAGGAAGAGTACGCGGCGGCGGTGGGACTGCTGTCCACCCTTCCCGTGCGCCGCTTCGAGGACGCGTATGCCGAAAAGGTGCTCGCAGTAGCCCCTGTTCCCTTTGCCGCAGGCGAGGCGGAGGAGGGAGAGGACGGCGCAGAGCTCGCGCTGAAAGTGTTGAAACTCCGCGAAAAAGGGAGATACGCCTGCGACGTCACAGCGGATATGCTCGCGTTGCTCGCGCGCGCCTCGGGCAGGGCTCCGCGAAGAAAAGGGGAGTACGCTTTCGCGGCGGCGTGCGCCCTCGGGACGGTGTACAGATCCTATCTTTCCTCCCCCGCGATAGACACCCTCGTGCCCGCCGATCACGACGCTCTCAGGGAGGAGATCGCAAGGCTCACGGGGACTGAGAAAGACAAACTCATGCAAGCGTTTGACATTTTTGACGTCAGCGGTTATTTTAGAATAAATTATATAATCGGAGAATATCGTATGGATCTGCTCTCCGCGCTCTCTTCGACGGATCTCGGAGGCAGGGAAAGGCGGTGGCGGCGGATGTATGCCGACGCCGGATTCTGGCTGAAAAAGGCGTTCACCGCAAGGGATATGCTCCGCGCGATGGAGCTCGCCGGCGAGATGTCGGGAGGGTTGCTCGGATATATGTCGGCGACGGGACTGTTTGCCGCGATGTTGCCGTCCGACGCATGACGGGACGGCGAACGGAAGAAAAAATACGGGAGCGCTTCGGAAAAGATGGGCAGAAGGAAAATCGGGAATATCAGGGATGTGGAGCTCTTCCTCTTCGATCTGGACGGCACGGTCTATATCGGCGACAATGAGATAGAGGGCTCTTTCGCGGCGGTCAACCGCCTCAGAGAGATGGGCAAACGCATCTGTTTTTTCACCAACAACAGTTCCCGTATGCACACGGATTACATCGCGCGCCTCAACAATCTCGGGCTCAGGGTGTATTCCGACGAGATATACACCAGCGGGCAGGTGACCTGCGAATATCTTTTGGACAACTACCGCGGGCGCAAGGTCTACCTTTTGGGCAACGACCGCCTGCGCGCGGAATTCGAGATGTACGGCATAGAGCTCACCGAGGACGACCCAGACCTTGCGGTGATAGGTTTCGACACCTCTTTGAACTATGACAAGCTGTACAAATTCTGCCGTTTCGTGAATGAGGGGAAACCCTTCATCGCCACCCATCCCGACAATTTCTGTCCCGCGGAGGGCTGTCCCATGCCCGACGTCGGCGCTATGCTTTCCGCAATAAAACTCACGGTGGGCAGAGAGCCCGACCTCGTGATGGGCAAACCGCACAGGACGGCGGGGGAGAGGATAGCGAGGAAATACAACCTGCCTCCGCGCAAGATAGCGATGGTGGGGGACAGGCTCTATACCGACATCGCGTTCGGGCGCAACTGCGGCTTTGTATCTGTGCTGGTGCTCTCGGGGGAGACGACTCCCGAGGACGCGGCGCGCTCCAAGATAAAGCCCGATTACGTCCTGCAAGCGGTGCGCGAGATACCCGATATGCTGATCTGAGCATATGTCAATGCGCAGAAATGCGCATTTTATCACAACAAAACGATCGTTCAAATGTGCATATGTGCAAGCGAAAGGCTTGACGCGGGAAAATATGCGCAAGTGTGCGCAGGGGGATACGTCCTCTTCGCCACACCTATACATATGCACAAGGGGAGGAAGAAATGCTCTCGCTCATCTCTGCGGCGGAAAGTGAGGTCTGGCCGCAATGGCTCATCTTCGGCGTCTATATGGCGGTCATACTTGCCGTCGCTCTCATCACGCGCCGCAAGAGCACGAGCGTGGAAGGGTTCATGTTCGCAAACAAGGGCGTGGGAGGTTGGCTTAGCGCTTTCGCATACGGCGCGACCTATTTTTCCGCCGTCGTCTTTGTGGGATATGCGGGCAAATTCGGTTGGAATTTCGGCTTGTCCGCGGTGTGGATCGGCATAGGCAATATGCTCATCGGCACCCTCGCGGCTTGGCTGGTGCTGGCAAACCGCACCAAGGTGATGACCTCCGTCCTGCAAGCGCGCACCATGCCCGAATTTTTTGAAAAGCGCTACGAGAGCAAGTATATCAAGCTGGTCGCGGCGCTCGCCATCTTCGTATTTCTGCTTCCTTATTCCGCCTCCGTCTATCAGGGGATGGGCTACGTCTTCGAGGCGGCGCTCGGCATAGACGCGATGTGGTGCATCCTCATCCTTGCGGGGCTCACGGCGGCATATCTCTTCCTGGGCGGATATTTTGCCACCACCATCACGGATTTCATACAGGGCATGATCATGATCGTGGGCATCCTGGTCACGGTGTTCATGCTCCTCGGACAGTCGCAGGTCAACTGGGGGGAGGGGCTCGGCGAGCTCTTCCGCGACCCCGATCTCACTCTGGTGCCCAACCCCGTCACGCCCGAGGGCGGGACCTTTTTGGACAATCAGATGCTCAGCATCGTCATACTGGTGTGCCTGACCTCTTTCGGGATGTGGGGGATGCCGCAGTCCATACACAAGTTCTACGCCATAAAGGACAAGGCGGCGATACGCCGCGGCGCGGTGATATCCACGGTGTTCTCGGCGATAGTGGGATGCGGGGCGTACTTCATGGGCAGTCTGGTCACCCTCTTCGTGAGCGAGGTGCCCGACGGCAACTTCGACAGGCTCATCCCCACCATGATAGTGGAAAATTTGCCCTCCGCACTCCTCGGGCTCATCATAGTCCTGCTGTTCAGCGCGTCCATGTCCACGCTGGCGGCGCTCTCCCTCTCTTCGAGCTCCACGGTGACGGTGGACTTCTATAAGGGATACATCAAAAAGAAAGCTCCCGAGAGCAACCTCAACATCCTCATCCGCGTGCTTTGTTTGGTGTTCGTGGCGGTGTCCGCCGTGCTCGCCATAGTGGAAGTGCAGGCGATCGTCAGCATGATGAGCCTGAGCTGGGGGGTCATCGCGGGATGCTTCATGGGACCGTACGTCTACGGGCTTTACAGCAAGAAGGCGAACAAGGCGGGCGCGTATGCCTCCATCGCCACTTCGCTGGCTCTCACTTTCGCGCTGATAATAGGGCTGGGGTATTACGTCCTGCGCGCAGACGGCGCGGATCCCTCCTTCGGCGAAGCGTTCAACGCGGGCATAGGGCAGTCCCCATTCATCGGGGTCATGACAATGGCGGCGAGCATGATAGTCACCCCCGTGTTCAACCTCATCTTCGCAAAGAAGTGCGCGGTGTCCTCCGCCCTTCTCGAGGAGCTCTTCCCCGCAAAGCTCCCCAAACATCTCGAATATGTCCGCGAGGCGTGACGGCGGGAGATGTGTCGGACAAAATAATGCCGACCGGACACAGAGCAATGCTTTTCGGCGCTTTTTAACAGGCGCGACTTGCAGATATGTCATCCGTACGGTCACCGTTTGACGGGACGGACGCAAACAATGAAAAGCGCGGCGACATCGCCGCGCTTTTCGCATAAGGGGGGAGATTATTTCATCATAAGTGGATGTCATTTTTCTTCCAACACCAGTACGGTGAGGGGGTCGATGTCCGTGCCGTCCTTGGACATCTCGAAGTGGAGATGGTTGCCGGACAGGCTTTCGGAGCCTCTGCTCGCGGACATGGTGCCTATGAGGTCGCCCTTTGCCACGGTGTCGCCCGCCGCGACTTGCAGGTTTTCGTCAAGGGAGTAGTATCGGGTCTGATAGCCGTCCTCGTGGTCTATTATCACATAGGTGCCGTCCAGGACGTCGCTGCCGACTTCCGCCACGGTGCCTGCCTCTGCGGCGAACACCGAAAGATCATCTCCCGTGAAGTCCACGCCGAGGTGGGCTTCGTACTGCCCGAGGGTGGGGTTCCACACCAGGGAAGTGTCGCTGTATTCCAGACTCACGCTGCCGTTGACGGGGGAGGCGAAGGAGAGGGTGGGAGTTTCGGGCTCTTCGTCCTCATCGTCGTTCACATCGTCCTTTCCGTCGTCTTCGTCCTCGTCGTCATCGGGGTTTACGACCTCGCTCCCGTCATCGGGGAGGGGATTGATGACCTCGGCGCCGGGGTCGTCCCCACCGAAGTCTCCGCTCGCCGCAAGGGCGATGACCGTTGCCACAGACGCGATGCAGAGCAGGATGAGAAGATAGAATGCGTTTCTCTTGATAAATTCGCCGACTTTCTTTGCGGCAACAGATATTTTGCTCATGGTATTACCTCCGTTCGGCTGGATTATTGACCGCGAGGGAGGGGATTATACATTTCGGACAAAAAAATTTTTTTGTGGTCTTATCCCGCCGCGAAGAGGATTTGCATATTGACTGCGCGCGCGTGTGCGGATTATAATCATCGTATGATAACGGAGAAGATGTCGCTTTACGATTATATGCGCGCGTATCGCCCCAAAAAAGAGGGGAATACCGCATTCATAAGGGGCGGCAGGCGCATGACTTTCGGCAGACTTTTCCGTGAGGTGGAGAGGGTTGCGGGCGGGCTCGCCGCGCTCGGAGTGAGGAAGGGAGACGTCGTCATGCTCGCTCTTCCCACCATAGAACAGGGCATTGTCTCGTTTTATGCGGTCTCCCGTCTCGGCGCGGTCGCTTCCATGATACACCCCCTGATGGCGAGAGGGGAATTTGAAAGAGCTGTGGCAGAACAGCGTCCCAAGGCTGTTTTTCTTTCCGACGTGAATTTCCAAAGGCTGGGAAAGGGGTTGAAAGGCGTAAAGAGGGTGGTCTGCCCCTACGCGCTTTATTGCTATATAGGGCTCCCGCGTCCTGCCGAGTTCACTCCCTATTCCGGCGACGGATCGGAACCTGCGGTGTATATGCGTTCGGGCGGCACTTCGGGGGATCACAAGACGGTGGTGCTCTCGGCGGCGGCTGTCAACGCTCTGACGGGCAACCTCTTCCTGACGCTTGCGGACGACTGCTTCGACGAGAGGGACAGGATGCTCACCGCGCTCCCGATGTTTCACGGTTTCGGGCTGTTCGTGGGACTGCACACCGTGATATGCGTGTCCGCGCCTCCCGTGCTCATGCCCGTGTTCCGCTCAGACAAGGCGGTGCGCGCCATAGCGAGACACAAGGTCACCCTGATGATAGCGGTGCCCGGGATGATAAACAAACTTCTGAATGAGCCCGCTTTCGCGGGAGAGAACGTGAAGTCTCTGCGTCACGTCTATGTGGGCGGAGACACCGTGGACGGCGAGTTGGAGGAGAGATTCGACGCGCGTATGCGTGAGGCGGGCACGGATTGCGTGCTCTCTCCGGGCTACGGGCTCACAGAGACGGGGAGCGTATGCGTGCTCTCGCCGCACAAGGCGGGGGGCGCGGTGCTCGGCAAACCTCTCCTCAATATGTCCTGCCGTATAGTGGACGAAAAGGGCACGGACGTGCCGCAGGGGGAGACGGGGGAACTGTTGCTCACGGGCAATCAGCTCATGACGGGCTACCTCGACGACGAGGCGGGCACAGCCGCCGCATATGTCGAGCTCGGGGGAGTGAAGTGGTTGAAAACGGGGGATATGTTCCGCGCGTTGCCCGACGGAGACCTCTTTTTCATGGGGCGCAAAAAGCGGCTGATAAAGATCTCGGGGGTCAACGTCTTTCCCGCAGAGATAGAGCGCGCCGCCGTGCGTCTCCCGTACGTTCCGCAATGTGCGGCGATAGAAGTAAGAGAACAGAACAAGCCCTTTATCGCGCTGTTTGTGACGGCAAAACTCTCCGATGAGCAGATAAAGGAACTGAAACGGCACATCGTCAACGAGCTTTCCAAGTGGCATGAGCCGAAATACGTCGTGTGTGTGGACGCGCTCCCGCGCACGCAAGTGGGAAAAATCGATCACGTGAGGTTGAGCGATGAATTTGAAAGCTATCGCAAAAAGAGTTCATAAGATAGCGCCCTCCGTCAAGGTGGAGGAGCACCGCGGTTGCGTGCGGCTCACGGGGGAGCTGGACAGCTGGGACGCCATCTATCGTTGCGGCGTGGCGGCGGTCTCGGGGAAGTCCCTCGGGGTGCTCAACGACATCCGTCTGAAAGGGTTTGTCGAGGAGATGAAAAAGCCCTCTCTGCGCGATCGGGCGCTGGAAGGGAAGCGTCCCGACGTGCTCATCGTGGGCGGAGGCATCATGGGATGCGCGCTGGCGCGCGAACTTTCCCGTCTGGATATAAGCGTGCTCCTCATCGAAAAGGCGAACGACGTCGGCACGGGAGCTTCCTCCCGCAACGACGGGTGCATACATCCCGGCATAGACCTGCATCGCGGTCAGCTCAAACTGCATTACGTCCTGCGCGGCAACGCTATGTACGAGGGACTGTGCAAGGAGCTCGGGTGCGACTTCGAGAGGTGGGCGCAGACCTTCATGTTCAGCACCAAATGGGAGAGATACATCATCGCTCCTCTCATGCTCCTCAAAGGGAAGTTGCTCGGGGTGCCGGACATGAGCTTCAAGACTCCCGCCGAGATGCGCGAGCTGGAACCTCATCCTCCCAAGTGGCTGACGGGCGCGGTGTATATGGCGTCCGCGGGAGTGGTGTCTCCTTACAAGGTGACGATAGCTCTCGCCGAAAACGCGATAGAGAACGGCGCCGAGGTCTCCCTCAACACGGTCGCGGAGGGCATGGAGTTGAAGGATGGCAGGATAGTCTCCGTCCGCACCAACCGCGGCACGGTGTATCCCAAGATAGTCGTCAACGCGGCGGGCGCATACAGCGACGTGATAGCCGAAATGGCGGGGGACAGGACCTTCACCATACACCCCCGCAAGGGCACCGATCTCATACTTGACAAGAAAAAGGCATATTACGCTTTGTCTTCCTTCGCGCGCAGTTATTTCGCGCCTCTGCCCCCCGAGGCGAGGGAGGAGTCCCACGCGGCGGTCGGACACACCAAGGGAGGCGGCGTCATGCGCACGGTGGACGGCAATATACTTGTGGGCCCCAACGCGGTGGAACAGCCATATCGCGAGGATACCTCCACCTCTCTTTCGGACGTGATGTCCATCATCCGCAAGCAGAAAGTGGCGGCGGAGGAGCTCTCTGCCGCAGACGTCATCACATATTTCTCCGGGGTGCGCGCGGCTACTTACGAAGAGGACTTCGTGGTGCGCAAGGGCATCTTCACGGAGAACGTCATCGAGACTGCGGGCATACAATCCCCCGGCATCACGGCGGCTCCCGCCATCGCCTGCGATGTGCGCGATTGGGTGAAGGAGATGCTCGGCGCAAAGGACAAGAAGGATTTCGATCCCGTGCGCAAACATACCCCGAGGCTCGCGGGGCTCTCCCCGAAGGAGCGCGAGGAGTACATCAGGCGCGACCCCGCCTACGGCGAGATCGTATGCAGATGTGAGGAAGTGAGCAAAGGAGAGATAATCGACGCTTTGGATTCCCCCCTGAAAGTGTGCACGGTGGACGGCATAAAGCGCCGCGTGCGCCCCGGCATGGGCAGATGTCAGGGCGGGTTCTGTTCCCCCCTCGTGGTCAAGATAATCGCCGAGCACGAGGGCATGAGGGAGGAGGACGTCCTGAAAGGGGACGAGGGGAGTTTCATCCTTTACGGCGACACCAAGAAAGGAGGGGAAGCGGACAAATGAAGGAATACGACGTCATAGTCATAGGCGGAGGTCCCGCAGGGCTCGCCGCGGCGGAGAGCGCGTGCAAGGCGGGCGCGAAGACCGCCGTGCTCGAACGCGAAGCCAGGCTCGGAGGCATCCTCAAACAGTGCGTGCACGACGGGTTCGGGCTCATCCGTTTCGGGGAGAAGCTGGCGGGTCCCGAGTACGCCGAGAGATATATCGACCTCGTCGAGGCGCTCCCCGTGGACACCTATACGCTCACTTTCGTTACCGAGATAAAAAAGGAAAAGGATGGGTTCGCCGTCACCTGCGTGAGCAGGGAGGGGATGCTGAGTTTCAGGACCCGCGCCCTCGTGCTCGCCACGGGATGCCGCGAAAGGACGGCGAAGCAGGTGCTCATACAGGGCACCCGTCCCGCAGGCGTGTTCACGGCGGGCACGGCGCAGAACTTCGTCAATCTCATGGGCAAGCTCCCCGCCAAAAGGTGCGTCATCCTCGGGAGCGGCGACATCGGGCTCATCATGGCGCGCCGCCTCACTCTCGAAGGCGCGGAAGTGGAGGGTGTATACGAAGTCAAGCCGGAACCCAGCGGGCTCACCCGCAACATACACCAATGTCTGCATGACTTCGACATCCCTCTCCATCTCTCGCACACCGTCACGCGCGTGTTCGGCAAGGACAGGCTCACCGCGGTGGAAGTCGCCGAGGTGGACGACAGGATGCGGCCGATAAAGGGTACCGAGAGAGTGGTGGAGTGCGACGCGCTCATACTCTCGGTGGGGCTCATCCCCGAAAACGAGCTTGCCGAAAGCCTGGGGGTAAAGTTGGATCCTTCCACCAAGGGACCCGAATGCGACCAGACTTATATGAGCACCGTGGAAGGGGTGTTTTCGGCGGGCAACGCGCTCAACGTCTTCGACCTTGTGGACTATGTGTCCGAGTGCGCCGCCGACGCGGGCGGGAATGCCGCTCGTATGCTCCCTTCGGGAGAGTGCGTCAGGCTGGAAAAGGGCAAGGGGATACTCTCGTATGTGCCTCACCGCATAGATCTTGCCAAGCCTTCGGACAGAGTGGTGCTTTTCTTCCGCTCCGCAAAGGACATGGACAGAGCCACCCTCCGCATATCGGCGGACGGCAAAGAGGTGTACAAGAAGAAATTCGCTTTCCTGCGTCCTCCCGAGATGCAGAGAGTGGAGATAGACTTTTCGGCATTCGGTCTGAACGCGAAGAGCAAACTCACGGTAGAATTGGAGGAGAACTGATGGAACTTGTGTGCATTGTGTGTCCGAAGGGATGCCGCATGAGTGTGGAAAACGGCGTCGTCACGGGCAATACCTGCAAAAAGGGAGAGGCTTTCGCAAAAGCGGAGGAGACTTGCCCCATGCGGACGGTGTGTTCCACCGTGGCGACTTCGTTCCCTTCCATGCCCGTGCTCCCCGTGCGCACGGACGGCGAGATCCCGAAAAGCAGGATAGGGGAGCTCATGCGGCTCATCAACGGGATCGAAGTGACAAAGAAACTGCGCCGCGGCGACGTTGTCGCGGCTTCCGTGGTGGGGACGGACGTCAACCTCATCGCCACGGCAACCATACATTGAGCGCAACAGAAAGGAGAAGATCATGTCAAACAAACCCTACAAAGAATTCGAACCCAAGTGGATCACCGATCCTCCCGTCGAAAAGAGCTACCGCTCCATAATGAAATGGGGGGATCCCGCCGCGTACAAGCGTCCGAAAGAGGGGCTTTACAAGCTGGTGAAGGACAGATTCCACCTCACCGACGACGACTTCAAGGAGATGGTGGACGTCGGCAACGAGGTGGTGGACATCCACGTGCCCACACGTCTCACCGAAGCCCAGCTCAAAGAGCTTGCCGACATCCTCGGAGAGGACAACGTGACCACGGACGATTTCACCCGCGCGCAGGTGTGCTACGGCAAGACCATGGTGGACATCATGCGTCTGAGAAAGGGCATAATAGAAAATCTGCCCGACGTCGTGGTGTATCCCTCCACCACCGAGGACGTGGAAAAACTGGTGGCGTTCTCCAAAAAGCACAGGATATACCTCTATGTCTACGCGGGCGGTTCCAGCGTGACGCGCGGGACGGAGTGTATGTGCTCCCCCAATATGATCCTGGATCTCAGGAAAAACTTCAACAAAGTGCTGGCGTTCAACGAGGTCAATCAGACCATCACGGTACAGCCCGGCATAAGCGGGCCTCAGCTTGAGGACATCCTCAATCACGCCCCCGAAAACTTCGGCGCGAAGCACCGCCTCACCTGCGGGCACTTCCCCCAGTCCTTCGAGTACAGCTGTGTGGGCGGCTGGGTCGTGACGCGCGGGAGCGGACAGAATTCCACCTATTACGGATGCGCCGCAGACCTCGTCCTCTGCCAGGAGTACGTCACCCCCATCGGCAGGATAACCACGGATTCCGCCCCCCGCAAGGCGACGGGTCCCAACATCGACCAGATCATGATGGGGAGCGAGGGCACTTTCGGCATTTTGACGCAAGTGACGCTTAAAGTGTTCAAAAAGTCCGCTAAACACCGCAAATTCTCCTATATGTTCCCCACTTGGGAGGACGGCATGGCGGCTATGCGCGAGGTCATGCAAGGGGAATTCGGCTATCCTTCCGTGTTCAGGCTCTCGGATGCCGAGGAGACGGACATGATGATGCATATGTACGGCATCGCGGAGTCCCCGCTCAACACGTTGCTCGCCGCAAAGGGGTTCAAGCCCAATCAGCGTTGTCTGCTCCTGGGGTTTGCGGACGGCGAGGACGGGCTCCAGCGCAACATCGTCAAAAACGTCAAAAAGATAGCCCACAAATACAACGCGATGTCCCTCACCGGCTATGTCACCACGGCGTGGGAGCACGGCAGGTTCTCGGACCCCTATCTCAGGGATACCATCCAGGATTACGGCATCATCATCGACACTTTGGAGTGCGCCGTCAACTGGGATAACATGGCGCAGGTGCACCGCGACGTCAGGAAAGCCGTCAAAGCCTGGCCTGACGCCATGTGCACCACCCACATCTCCCACAGCTATCCGCAGGGTGCGAACCTTTACTTCATCTTCGTCATCAAGACCACCGACCTCGAAGCGTTCAAGAAGTATCATTACACCATTCTGGACGCCATCATGAAATCGGGGGCGGCGCTTTCGCACCATCACGGGATAGGCAAGCTCTTCGCGCCCTTCCTGGAAGAGTCCATAGGCACCGCTCAGCTCAATGTCTACAAGGCGTTGAAGGCGTATTTCGACCCCGACGGGCTTCTCAATGCGGGCGGCACTCTCGCTTTGGACGGCGCGCTCACCGTCGAGGGTGTGTTCGAAGGCGGCAAGGGGGAGGAAAAGGCTTCTCCCGCCGCGCACACCGAGATAGAGCCCGAAAAGGATAAGACCGAAAAGAAAAAGTAAGACGAGAAAAAGCCGCTCGGAAAAATCAAGCAAGAAAAGACCGTCCTCTGCGGACGGTCTTTTTGATGTCATTCTGCCCGGACCGAGCAATGTCCTCACATGGCGGGAGTCTCGCCTATCACGGCGCGGCTATAAGCGTCGAGTATCCTTTCTGTGATGGTCTTTCGCGTGTCGGAGTCAAGCGGATGAGCGATGTCGCGGAAGCTCCCGTTGGAGGATTCCACGGCGGGCATCGCCACAAAAGTGCCTCGTTTGCCCGCGATGACCTTGATGTCGTGTATGGCGAAGCAGTCGTCTATGATGAGGGAAGCTATCGCACAGAGTTTGCTCGTGCGGCTTTTCGGAAGTATGATCTTGACGTCCGTGATGTTCAACATGATCGTATGTTTATTTAAGGCTTCTTTTGCCAAAATATAATAACATAACTATCAACATTTGTACAAGCATTTTGCATATTTGCACTTATTTTTCACCTTTTATCATTTCGGGGGTATGCGTCCGCCGAGCCTGCACGCCGAGGAGGCGGCGGGCATATAGTTTAGTATGCCCGATGCAAAGAGGATACATTTTGTGGGCGCGGGAGGCGCGGGTATGTGCGCTCTCGCGGAGTACTGCCTCCGAAGAGGGGACATGGTGAGCGGGAGCGACCTTGCCGAAAGCGACGTCCTCCTCCGCCTTTCTTCCCTCGGCGCGGAGGTTTATACGGGGGCGCGCACGGACATAATCGCAGGGGCGGATCTTGTGGTGCGCTCCTCCGCCGTGCCTCTTTCGGATGCGGAGGTGTCCGTCGCGCTCGGCGCGGGCATCCCCGTCGTCGAGCGTCACGAGTTCCTTGCCGAGATCGCGGGGATGTTCGCCACCGTCGCCGCCGTGGCGGGCACGCACGGCAAGACCACCGTCACCGCCATGACCGCGCACATCCTGAAAGAGTGCGGCGTACCCTTCGTCGCGTATATAGGCGGAGAGCCCGTCGGCATGAGCAATCTCGTCCTTTCGCGGGAGAAGGACGGTTCGCTTCCGCGCGGGATATTCCTCACCGAGGCGTGCGAGTTCGAGAGACATCTGCTCGCGCTCGCGCCGGATATCGCCGTCGTGCTCAACATGGAGTGCGATCATCCGGACAGCTTCGGGGACATCGGCGAAGTCAGGGAGACTTTTGCGAAATTTGTCGAAAAAAGCCGACTCGCCGTGCTCTCCTGCGAGGACGCGCACATATGCAAAGGTGCGCGCGTGTGCATACGGGAAAGGGAGGGAGATGAGTGTTCTCGTATGCCCGTATGCGCATATGAGTATTCGAGGACGCCTCTCGGCGGGGGAAGACAGCGCGTGCTCCTTTCCCGCGACGCTCGGGAGGAGAGCTTCGTACTGCCCTTTGCGGGCGCGCACATCGCCCGTGACGGAGCGTTTGCCGTCGCGCTCGCCGTCGCGCTCGGAGTAGGTTTCGAGGAGGCTTGCGCCGCGTTGTCCTCCTTTCGCGGGGTGAAACGCCGCGCGGAAAGAGCGGGAAGGATATGCGGCGCACAGGCGGTGTTCGATTACGCCCATCACCCCACCGAGCTCGGGTGCGCGCTCTCTGCCGAAGAAGAGGACGGGGAAAGAGCGCTCGTCGTGTTCCAGCCGCACACCTATTCCCGCACGCGAAGTTATCTCGGGGATTTCGCCGCCGTCTTGGGGAGGCGGAAAGAGGTGGTGCTCATGCCCGTCTACGCCGCGAGAGGGGGAGACCCTAGGGGCGGTACTTCCCGCGACCTGGCAGACGCAATTGCGCACAAATATCCCGAATGCAAGGTTTATATCGTCGATTCGCATGATGAAGCCTTTGATGTTGCGACTACGCTTGCGGGAGACTATGACAAGGTGCTCTTTTTGGGGGCGGGGGACATATATAAGTTGAAGGAGAGGATCAAAGAGACGGATCGTGACGGAGAGGGGCGCGCCGAGGAAGAGTAGTCTCGTTTGCCCCTTTTGAAAAACGAGCGTTCTCGTTTGCGCGTCCGCGCACTCGGAGCATCTTTGTATCCTTCTTTTCATTCGGCGTCGCCCGACCTCTCTGGGCGGCTCACACTATGTCGGCAAGGTTGAAGTTGAGCAGGTCGTGCAGGTTGTGCGCCATGGTGAGCAGGGACTGACATTTGCTCAACGCGTTTTTGTCGTCTCCGCATTCCAAAGAGCCCTCCGTCTCGGCGAGCGCGTAGGAGAGCGCGCGCATATCCGGCGACCAGGTGAAAAGTTCCAGCTCCGCTCTCCTTTCCTCCCACCATGCCGAAAGCTCTTTCACCTCGTCCAACGCGTCGTCATCGGGGGATTTTATCGCCGCTTCCAGCGCGGATATGCGGCATTGCAGTTCGTCGAATACCGCGTCCACGCGCACCGCTTCCAGCACGCCGCCCGTTATGATGACGGCAAGTATGACGAGGGCGATGACGAAGCGTTTCATTGTTTCTCCTCCGCAGGGAGCTCCACGGTCAGGCTGTCCCCGTGATAGGGCTGGACGAAGACGCGGTCTCCCGTCACGAGGAGCAGGAGGACGTCGTTCTGTTTGAGCCCGAGGGAGTCGAGGAGCCTGAGCACCCGTCCCTTGTCCGTTCCCCGCAGACCTTTCATGTTCGCGCCCATGAAATTGCCCTCCATCACCACGGTGACGGGCATGACGGCGGGCTCGGGCTCAACGCCGATATCAGATGGGGTGAGGGGTTTGAAGCGGGATCTCGGGAGGACGGTCATGGTGCCGTTGGTCTCGATTATGGCATATTCCACCTCGCCGGGGTCGAAGTAGCCGTTGGAGCGCAGGGATTCCAACAGGTCGTCGATGTTCATGTTGAGCTCTTTCAGCACGTCGGGGAGGAGGTTGCCTCTTTCTATGACCACGATGGGTTTGCCGTTCAGGAGTTTGCGGAAGCGCAGGCTCCCCGAGGCGAGCTTGGTGATGATGATATGCACCACAAACAGCGTGAACACGGGGATCACGCCGTAGATTATCGGGATGGTGGGGTCGCTCATCGGGATGCACGCCAGGTCGCTCGCGACAAGGGTTATCGCAAATTCGAATGGTTGCAACTCGCCGAGCTGGCGTTTGCCCATCAGTCTCATCGCGATAAAGAGGAACGCGTACACCGTTATGCACCGCAGGAAGAGATTCAGCATGGTGCTATTTTGCGGCGGCGGAGGGGTTTTATGCGCGAAGAGGGGATGATGCGGACAGACCTCGGGAAGGCTCTTTTCACGCGTCGCGCGGCAGGTATATTCGGGCAAGCAGACTATTGCCCGCGTCCCGCCCGTTCCGTTTTTTTGCGTTTCCCGAGCAGGCGGTCGGGGAGGAACATCCCGAGGAAGGCGGGGATGTCCACTATCCCGAACACGGATATGAATGCGGCAAAGAGGGCGAGGACGGGCAGGCACACCGCCGCCATGGTGAGTATCTCGTTGAGCGCGGGCGACACCAGCCTTTCCAGGAACACCCCAAGCACCGCGAGCGGGAGGGAGAACACGCATACCGCGAGGGGACGTCCCGCGCCCTCGGGGCGTCCCAGTCTCCTCATCAGGAAGAAGGAATTGAGGGTCGCCGTCACGAGGAAGCCCACTCCGCTCGCGACAGCGGCGGCGTAGATGCCTATCTCGGAGGGGAGCAGGAAGATGCAGGGGAGGGAACACAGCAATCCGCACACATAGCCGATGAAGGAGTGCTTTTCCATGCCCAGCGAGTTGAGCGCGGGGGTGGTGACGTTGCCGAGGGAGAGAGGGAATATTATGGCGGCGGCGTATGAGACCAGCCTGCCCGCCTCCTCGTCTCCGAAGAAGAATTTGCCGAGTTCCCTGCCGAGAGGGACGTATGCGGCGAAGAAAGCGGACGCCACTATCGCGGCGAAGAGCAGAGCGGTGCGCAGTTTTGCGCGGATCTCGTCATATCTGCCCGTGGAGGCGAGCTCCGCAAGGTCGGGGATGAGCACCACGGACAGCGCGGCGATGACGGTCACGGGCGCCATGATGAGGGGGAGCGCCATCCCCGCCACCCTGCCGTACTGCGCGGTGGCGACTGCGGCGGTCATCCCGCCCGCCATGAGCTGTTTGGGGATGACCAAGGCGGAAAGTGAGGCGGAAAGAGAGGTGAGCACCCGTACGGCGGAAAGGGGAAGGGAGGAGGCGACGAGCTCCTTCCCTCCCTCGGGACGGGAGAGCCTGCCTCCCGCGCGGAAGAAGAGGAAAAACAGGACAGCGACTGACACCGCGTCCGAGACCACCATCGCAAGTGCAACTCCCGTGGCGCCCGTCAGCGCAGAGAACAACCCTCCCGCAAACAGCATGGAAAAGCCTATCTTCAACACCTCGTCGGTAAGTTCCAGGGAGGAAAAGGCGATGAAGTTCTTGCGCCCCCAAAACCAACTGCGCAGGGGGGCGTAGACCGAGGAGGTGACCAGCGCGGGCAGCATGGTGAGAAAGATGGGCACGCACCTTTCGTCCGCAAAAATGCCTCCGAGACGGGAGGAGAGCGCGAAAAAGAGCACGCATACCGCAAGGGAGGATACCAGCCCGATGAGGAGGGAGGCGGAAGTGAGCGCGTTCTGGCGGCGCACCTCTCCTCTCGCGGCGCATTCCGCTATCTTGCGGGAGAGCACGGTGGGCGCGCCCGCCACGCAGGAGAAGAGGAGCAGAAGCACGCTGAACGCTATCTGATAAAGTCCCACCGCCTCCGCGCCGAGGGTGCGCGACATCCATATCTTGAACAGAAAGGACATCAGTCTTGTCGCCACGGAAAACACCGTCACTATTGAAAACGATCTTACGGTATCCCTCAATTTTTCGCCTCGAATCCACAATATGCGCCTCGGGCGGAAAAAATTCAGGAGGGGCGCCTTGAAGGCAAACGAAAGAGCCGCGCTCGTGTGAGCGCGGCTCTTCGGTTTCGCCCGTCGGGCGGTTTACTCATTGAAGGCGTCGTAATCGTCCTTCTTCTTCCTCACATTGGAGGAGGAGACGCTGTCTGCGGGTTCCTCGGGAGTCTTCTTGGTGAACTTCTTGCGATACTTCTTCACGAAGAAGACGATGACCACGGCGATGATGGCGAGAGCTATGACGATGGTCGGGATCATCCACCACAGACTGTTGAGGTCGAAGCCGCCGGAGGGCACTTCGGTGGAATCTTCGTCGTCGCCCGTAGCGCCCTGTTCGGCGTCCTCGGGGACGGAGTAGGAGACGGAGGTGTCGCCGTCCTCTTTCTGATCCTCGAAGTCCGTCTCGTCGCCGATGACCTCGATGGTCACGGAGTCGAAGAAGGCGTAGCCGCTCACGAGCTGAGTCTCGTCATCCGCGTCGTAGCGTCCGAGCCCGAGGCGGAGGGAGACGTCGGTGACGTCCTCGGAGGGAGCGAGCACATACATGGTGTAGGTCGCGTAGCCGTCGCCGGTGTTGATGTCGTAGAAGTGCAGAGGATTGTCGTCGGGTTCCGAAGAGCCGAGGTAGAGCTCGATGTAAGCTCCGCGATCCTCTGCGGCGGTCCAGACGTTGTCCTCGCCGACGTGTCCTATGCCGTAGGTGAACACGCGCACGGTGATCTTGTAGGCGGTCTCCGCGGTGAGGGTGTAATCCGCCGAACCGTAGCGGTATGCGCTGTCGAGGGTGTTGTTGATGACGAGGACGTTGTTGCCGTCCACGAAGCCCTCGGGCAGAGCGTCTGCGGGCAGGAGGCGTGCCGCGACGGCGGCGTCGTATTTATCCTGCTTGACCGCTTCGCGCGCGCGCTCCACATCCGTATCGTTGTCTATGCTGCCGCCTATCTCTTCGAGTTTGGCGGCTATCTCCTCCTGCGTGGCGTCGAAGTCATCGACGTCGAGCTCGGGACCCAGCCCCGTCACATAGGATATGCCGCCTATGCCGTCCGTGGTGGGATTGGAGGTGTTGAACACGCCGGAGGTGGTGTTTGCCGCGTCCTGATCCGTGCCCCTGGTGCCCGTCCAGCCGTTGGGGGAGGTGAGGACGTTGTCGTCGTCCTCGTCCGTCTCGGAGGAGGAGCCGTCAAGAGCGTCGAAGGAGTCGGTGTAGAAGGATATCCTCTTCACCTCTTCATAGGTGTTGTCGGGATAAGCCGCGCTCACGAATCGGGCGGGGAGGTAGTCCTCTATCTCCTGCGCGGTCAGACCCTCGTGCAATGTCACGGAGTCAAAGAGGATGATGCCGCCGGAGTCCTTCGCGTCCTCCGAACTGCCCGTGACGGAGGTGTTTTCACCCAGCCACAGACCGAGTTGCAGAGAGACGTCGGTGAGACCCACCTCGATGTTGAAGGTGTAGCGGTGCCAGTAGCCGTCTCCTTCCACGGTGAAGTAGGCGGTGTCGTTCTCCTCTCCGCTCACGACGGAGCCGGAAGCCTCGCCTTTCAGGAAGATCATGCCCGTGGTGCCGGGTTGAGCCTTAGCCCACACGCTGAGGGAGTAGTTGGTGGAAGCGTCCAGCGTGAACTTGTCGGAAAGATAGCCCACGGAGTACTTCTCGCCGCCGAGCCCCGCAAGAGCGAGCAGATAGGGCGCGCCCTTGGCTTCGTCGGGTTCCGAGGAAGAATATATGTCGTTGAAGAGATCGATGTCGGAGGGGAAGAGCTTTTGCACCTGAGTGCTCGCGCCCCACACGCCGGGATCGGATTCGTCGAGTTTGATGACGCCGCCCACGAAGTTTTCGTTCTTGCTCCCGTCCTCCTTTTCGGTGATGGTCTGATCGCTCAGAGTCCAGTCTTCGGGCACGCCGGTGACGCCGCTTTCCTGCAAGGTGCCGTCGGACTCGGAGGCGGTGACGGCTTCGGAGAGCTCGTCATAGTCGATGTTGCCGAAGGAACCGTTTGCAAAGGAGCCGTCCACGGAGCCCGTGGAGAGGTCGGTCTTTTGGACATAGGTGCCCGCAGAGGCGGAAGAGTAGTCGGAATAGGTGATGTCCAGCATACTCAGATTGGCGAAATACGCCGCGCCGGAGGTGAGGGTGGACGCCGCCCATCTCGTGCCGCTGCCGAGAGCGAATTCCAGCCAGACGGCTGTCTCGCCCTCGTCGGAGCCCTTGATATAGAAGGTGTATTCCGACCAGCCGTTGTAGGTCTCCACCTCGGCGGTGTCTATCGCAGAGAAGGAGGAGAGGGTGGTCTCTTTGCCGCTGTCGTCAAGTTTTTTGAGGTAGAGGTACGCGCCGGAATCCTCGCTCACGCCATCGGTCTTTACCCATACGGAGACGGAGTACGCGCGGTTGGCTTTCACGGTGATGTCGCCGGACCTCATCGCGAAGGCGGTGTTTTCCTCCGCGCGGATGGTCATGCCTCTCTCGGCTACGAGGTCGTAGGGCACGCCGGGCACAGAGAGCCCGAGCGCCTCGAAGTATCCCTCGTCGGTGAGATCCACGGTGCCGGCGGTGAGGGTGTCGGCAGAGACGATGGGCGCACTGTCGGCGTCATCGCCCGTAGCGACTTTGCGGGTCCAGCCCGCGGGCTTGCCGAGGGTGTCTCCCGCAAACTCGAACTCCGCGGAGTCGGTGCTGAAATCGCCCGCTATCCCGCCGTATTCCTCTGAGGGAGCCGCAAAGTGGCTGTCGGAGGAGAGGTCGGTGTAAAGGGCGGTGTTTTCAAAGACGCTCGCGTCCAGCTCGAAGCCCTCCTCTGCGTCCCCTTTTGCGGCGTCGAACGCGCCTTCGTCCGCATAGCGGGTGAGAGCCACGTCGTCAAAGAACGCCCAACCGGAGGCAAAGGTGCCGTTGGCGAGATAGGTGGTGCGGGTGCTGCCCGTGGAGGAAGAGGAGGAAGAGGAATAGTAGGTGTATTCCTCCTCGGTGTTGTCCTCGGCGTCGCCGGTGCCCAGCCACAGGGTCAGGTTGTAGGACATATCCTTGAACTGGTTGCCGCGGATATAGAAGGTGTAGGTGCGCCATCCGTCATTGGAGGGATCGTTCGCGCCCTCGGGCTGAGAGCCGAAGAGCACCGTGCCGTTGTAGGGGTTTTCCGAGATGCCCTCGATGACGATGTCCTCGCCGTCCCCGGAGAGGATGAGGGAGACGCCTTCGCCGTACACGTTGTAGGTGAGCACGCTCACGCGAAGGGCGTAGAACCCGTTCTTTTCGATGACTATCTTGCGGGAGGAGCGGATGCCCTGCGCCGTCATCATCTGCTGGGAGAGCATATACGCGCTGTCGCCGATGCTGTCCGAGACGTGGGCGTCCATCGCGCCGACCGCGCCCGTGAGTTCGCCCGAAGGAGTCCAGACGATGCGGTCGTCGGCGGTGCCGAGATAGTATGTGCCCGCGTAAGAGGAGATGTTCTGCTCAAACACGGAGGTGTTGATGACCCCGTTGAAACGGTAGGAGGTGGGAGCGTCGTCCCCGGTCACCAGAGTCCAGCCGGAGGGCGCGCTCGTCCCCACCGTGGTGGAGCCGAAGTCGAACCTGCCGTTGGAGGCGAGGAGGGTCATCGTGCGGGTGTCCATCGCCGAATAGCGCGCGGCAAGGGACTTCACGACCGCGTCCTCGTCCGCGGTGGCGGTCTCGTCGAGGTAGGCTCGGACTATCTCCTCATAGGAGGTCTTTTCGGCGCTGACGGCTTCGTCGTATTCCGCCTTGGCTTGTTCGAGAGTGGTCTCGCCGTCGTTGATCTTGACGAGTTCCACATTGTCGAAGAAGGCGTAACCGGTGGTCAGACCGTCGCGGTAATAGGAGCTGTATTTGCCAAGCCCCAGGTTGACGGTGAGGGAGGTGGAGGAGGTCGCCGCGCTTTCGATATAGACGGTGTAGGTCTTCCACTCGCCCTCGGTGTCTATGCCGGAGATCTCCGCATAGCCGTTGGAGGAGATATATATCCTCGCGCCGGGGACGTTGTCCTCGTCGTCCGTGCCCGCTATGTCATAGGTGAGCACGTCCACGGAGAGTTTGTAATAGGAGCCCGCTTCGAGGGAGAAGGATTTGGAGGTGTAGCCGTATGCGGTGGGACCGTAGTCGTCGTCCTCGTCCTCCGCCATGTCCTCGGTGGGCATATGGATCATGAGCACGTTGTTGACCGCGTCATCCGCGTCCGAAAAGTGACCGCCCGCGATCAGTCTGTCATAGAGGGACTTGCCGTCCTTGTCCGAGCCGTCGTCGTTCCAGAGTTCGCGGTCGGCGGAGTAGAGCGCTTCTTCCAGACTTACGGCGCCCGCGATCACGTCGCCGGGGACGGAGGAGGAAGAATATATCTTGCCGCCCGACCAATCCGTGACGGTGCGGGGATAGCTGCCGCTCGTCCCTATCACTTTGAAGTCGGAGTTGCTGATGAGGAGACCCTCCGTCGCTTCGATCTCTTCCGTATCGGAGGGGGAAGAAGGATCGTTGCAGGCGGCAAACACCGCCGCCGAGAACGCGATCGCGAGGATCAAGAGCATGATCAGAATGGAAATTCTCTTTCTTTTCATAACGTCCTTTATAAAAAGTGTGATTTGACTTGATATCCGCCTGACGCGGGCGCGCACGTCCGAATACAGGCTTTTGTATTCTAAATCAAAACGTGGCGATTTGCAAACGATTTGCGCGTGCAAACGATATTTTCACCCAAAATATGAACACTATATCCGAAAGCAACATTAAAAGGAGGAGAAAAAGTGGCTCAAAACGCGTTGTCGACCAAGCTCGGCGTGGCGAAATTCGGGGTGAGCGACGCCGGCGACAGGCGAAAAAGGAAGGCGTTGCTCGCGGTGTGCGGCGCGGTGATAGGCGCGATAAACGGGCTTTTCGGCGCGGGAGGAGGGATGCTCGCCGTGCCCGTCCTGACCTATGTCGCGGGACTTTCCGAAAAGAAGGCGCACGCCACCGCCATCGCGGTCATACTCCCTCTTTGCGCGGTGGGCGCGGCGGTCTATGCGGCGAAGGGGGGATATGACGCGGGAGTCCTGCTCCCCACAGTTTGCGGCGTGCTCCTCGGAGGAGCGGCGGGAGCGGCGGCTTTGAGGAAGCTCTCCGCCCCCGTGCTCGACATCATCTTCTACGGACTGATGCTCTTCGCAGGCTTGAAAATGCTGGTGTGAAAGGTGCGCCGAGGAAGAGAAAAGGAGGGAACGATGAAGGAAAGTATCCAACGAAAAGTGACGTTAAATAATCAAAATCGTACGATAAACACGGGATATCGTGATTTTCCTCAAAAGGAGGCGAGAGCATGAGGTGGCTTTGGCTCGCCCTTTGCGGGGCTTCGGGAGGAGTGCTCGCGGGCATGGGCATGGGCGGAGGCACGCTCACCATCCCTTTGCTTGTGCTCCTGCTTTCGGTGGAACAGCTCACCGCGCAGTTCGTCAACATCGTCTCCTTCCTGCCCACGGGGAGCGTCGCTCTCGGGATGCACCTCAAAAACGGTCTTGCAGAGCTTTCCTCGGTGCCCTACATCCTCATCCCCGCTCTCGCCGCCACGGCGGTGACCTCCTTTTTTGCGGAGGAGGCGGGGGAGCTTCTCGGCAAACTTTACGGAGGGTTCCTCATCCTCATCGCGCTCGCGGGGCTGGCGGGCGGGGTGAAAAGGGGAGAGTGAGCCTCCCCGCGACACCGCGTTTTTTCCGCATTCCGCACGCGCAAACGGGCTTTTCGGGCGTGTTTAGGGAATTTTCGGTATTTACATCGCGGGGAATTTGCTTTATAATTACTAAGGGTGTAAAGAGTTGCGCCCGTTTGGGTCATTTCCCGTAAGGAGAACAAAACTTGCGGTTTGCGTTCAGGACATTCGGCAGGGGGACACATCCGCCTGCCAATAAATTCACAGCCGACAGCCCTCTTGTGCGTCTCGACGTGCCGGAGAAGCTGTACCTGCCCCTTTCCCAGCATATAGGCGCGCCCGCGGTCCCCGTGGTGAGCGTCGGCGACAGCGTGGCGGCGGGACAGCTCGTCGGCGAGAGCGGCGGGAAGGTGTCGGCAAGAGTGCATTCTCCCGTGTCCGGAAGGGTGGAGGGCATAGTGTCCCGTCCCACGGCTTCGGGCGGGAAGTGCGCACATATCGTGATAGTCCCCGACGGCGAGGGCAGGCGGGTGAGTATGCCCGTACTCGGACAGCCCTCTCCCGAAGAGGTCAAAGAAAGAGTGCGCGAGGCGGGCATAGTCGGCATGGGCGGCGCGGGGTTCCCCACGCACGTCAAACTCTCTCCCGCAAAGAAACCCGAGTTTTTCCTTGTCAACGGCGCGGAATGCGAGCCTTACATCACCTGCGACTGCCGCCTCATGACAGAGCGCGCCAAAGAGGTGGTGAGAGGGGCGCGTCTGCTTGCCTACGCCGCAGGAGCGGACAAGGCGTTGATAGGCGTGGAATCCAACAAGAAAGAGGCTTACGCCGCCATCCTTGCCGAGTGCGTGGGGGATGACCTCGGCGTGAGCGTGCAGGCGGCGCTTTTGCGCACCAAATATCCTCAGGGCGCGGAAAAACAGCTGGTGTTCGCGCTCACGGGGAGGCGTGTGCCTCCCGGAGGGCTCCCCGCAGACGTGGGGTGCGTGGTGGACAACGTGCACACCGCCTACGCCGTCTGCCGTGCGGCGGACTTCGGCGAGCCTCTCACCGAACGCGCTCTCACCGTCGGCGGAAGGGAGGCGGGAAGACCGGGCAACTATTTCGTCGCGATAGGCACACCCTTCTCCTTCGTCCGCGAGATGACGAGAGGGGAGAAGTCCGACGACGATCTCGTGAAGATAATAAACGGCGGTCCCATGATGGGCATCGCGCAGTCGGGGCTGGACGCTTCGGTGGGCAAGACCACCTCCTCCCTCCTGTTTTTCGGGGAAAAGGAGGCGGCTTTGCAGGAGCCGACGCAGTGCATAAACTGCGGCAGGTGCATAAGGTGCTGTCCCATGAAGCTCTCTCCCCGCGACATCGAACGCGCGGCGCTCGAAAAGGACACGGAGAGGCTGGAAGAGCTGTATGTTCAAAGCTGTATGGAATGCGGGGTGTGTTCCTATGTGTGTCCCGCAAAACGTCCGCTGGTGCACGCCATAAGGCTGGCGAAGAAGACATTGCGGGAAAGAGGAGGCGGCAAATGAAAAATCTCAGAGTGTCCTCTTCGCCGCACATCACCTCTCCCGCGACCACACGGCGCATCATGCTGGACGTCATCATCGCGCTCATGCCCGCCGTCATCGCAATGGTGTTGCTTTACGGATTCTATCCGCTCGTTTTGACCGTGCTCAGCGTGAGCATGGCGGTGTTCTCGGAGTGGGTGTTCAACGTCGTCACCAAGCGTCCTCAGACGGTGAGGGATCTTTCCTCCGTGGTCACGGGCATAATGCTCGCGCTCAATCTGCCTCCCGTGGTTCCCTTCTACGTGCCCATGGTGGGGGCGGCGTTCGCGATACTCATCGTCAAGATGCTCTTCGGCGGCATAGGCAAGAATTTCGCCAATCCCGCCATCACCGCGAGGATATTCCTCATGCTCGCGTGGACGGGAGTCATGACCAGGTTCGTCCTGCCCGTGGATCTTTCGGACGGAGCGAACCTCTTCGCGTACTTCTCGCACGGGGTGGACATCTCCCTCCCCGACGCCATCACCACGGCGACTCCCATGCAACACATCAAGGACGCGATAAGCTCGGGCGGGGACCCCGCCGAAGGGCTCAGCGCATTGGATATGTTCCTGGGCAGGATAGGCGGCAGCGCGGGAGAAGTGAGCACGCTTGCGGTGCTCATCGGCGGCGTCTATCTCGCCGTCCGCCGCGTCATCGACGTCAAGATCCCCGTGCTGTACATCGCCTCCACGGCGCTCTTCACCGCGATATTCTTTGCGGACAGCCCCTATGTCGGGGAGTATGTGTGGACCTACCTCCTCGGCGGCGGACTGATGTTCGGCGCGGTGTTCATGGCGACCGACTACGCCACTTCCCCCAAGACCCCCGTCGCGGTGGTCATCTACGGGCTGGGGCTGGGCTTCCTCACCGTGGTCATCAGGAAGTTCGGGACGATGAACGAAGGAGTATCCTTCGCGATACTGCTCATGAACATCGTCACGCCTCTGCTCGAAAAGATAAAGCGCAAGCCCTTCGGGACTCCCGTGAAAGGCGCGCGCGAGATATTTGCCGAGATAGGCGCGAAGTTCGGGAAGAAGAGCTCCCGAGACGAAGAGGGAGGTGAGTGCGTTGGCTGAAAATGAAAACAGGGCGCTCATCCCCGAGACCGCAAACGCTCATCAGAGCGGGACGGATGGCAAAGAGAAGAAATTCTTCACCAAGGATGTCTGGATGTGCATAGTCGTGCTCGCCGCGATCGCGGTCATAGCGGGTGTGTTGCTCGGGCTGGTCAACTGGTTCACCTACGTTGACCCCGACCAGGCAATACGCGAACAGCTCGCGGGCTATTACGGCGTTTCGGCAGAGGAAGTGCGCGCCTTCGGCGAGGGCGTGACGGAGGGCGGGAGTTATGTTTCCGCCGCCTATATCGTGGACAGCGAAGAGGGAGAGACGTATGTCTTCCATGCGGTGGGCAACGGTTCCAAGGGCGGCACGCTGGAACTGCTCGTCCACATCGCCGCGGACGGGAGGATAGCGGACATCGAGGTATATTCGCAGTCCGAGACCGCGGGTTATACTGACAGAGTGGTGAAAGCCAACAAAGGGAAATATGTCGGCAAAAACGCCGTCGAGATAGGGCAGTTCGTCCTCGTAAAGGATGAGAGCGCCGTAAAAGACGAGAGCTATGTGGACGCGGTGTCCCAGGCGACCATGACCTCGCGGGGGTTCAACAACGCGGTCAACGCCGCTCTCGCTTCATTCAACGCGAACGTCGCGGAGGTGGAAGCATGAAAAAGTCCGCCATGCCGCAGGAATTGAAATTCAGCATGAAAGGAAAGGGCAAGATCGTCACGAACGGCATTTTCGCCTCCAATCCCGTGTTCAGGCTGGTGCTTGGGATGTGTCCCACGCTCGCCATCTCCACGAGCGCGTTCAACGGGCTGGGGATGGGGCTCGCGGCAACGGTGGTGTTGGTGTGCTCAAACGCGTTGGTCTCCCTTCTGCGCAAGGTCATCCCGGACAAGGTGCGCATCCCCGCATACGTCCTCATCATCGCGACCTTCGTCACCCTGGTGGAGATGCTCCTGCGTAAATTCATACCCGCCCTCTACGACGCATTGGGGATATACCTTCCCCTCATCGTCGTCAACTGTATCATCCTCGCGCGTGCGGAAGCCTTTGCAAGCACCAACAAGGTGGGGGACTCCGTCCTCGACGGGCTGGGGATGGGGCTCGGGTTCACCCTCGCGCTCGTCCTGCTCGGCGTCATCCGCGAATTCCTCGGGTCAGGGACCTTCTTCACGGGATCTTTCGGGGACGTCGAATTCGGCGTGACGCTCGGCGATCTGCCCGATTATTCCATGGCGGTGTTCGTACTCCCCGCAGGCGGGTTCCTCACGCTGGGGCTCGTGATGGCGGCGATAAACGCCATCTCCGACAAAGCCGCGAAAGCGCGTGACGAGAAGCACGAGGAGGAGGGCAAACTCATCGACGAAATGGTGCGCGAGCACGTGGAAAACGAGCTCGCCGAAACGGAGAATATCGCAAAAGACGAAGTTTATGCCGAAAGATCGTTGCCGTCAAGCGGCGATGACGGCGATATGCCCGTCGGGGAGGAGCGCAAATGACCTACTTCCTCCTCATCATAGGCGCCATGTTCGTCAACAACTTCGTGCTCTGTCAGTTCCTCGGGTGCTGTCCCTTCCTCGGCGTGTCCAAAAAGACGGACACAGCGCTCGGGATGGGGCTTGCGGTCATTTTCGTCATGGGGATAGCCTCCGTGTTCACGTGGCTGGTGCAGAAACTGCTCGTGGCGGCTGGGATAGAATACTTGCAGACGATAGCGTTCATCCTCGTGATCGCGGCGCTCGTCCAGCTCGTCGAGCTGCTCCTCAAAAAGTTCATGCCCGCGCTTTACAGCGCGCTGGGGGTGTACCTCCCCCTCATCACGACGAACTGCGCCGTTCTGGGCGTGGCGATACTCAACATCCAGTCCTACGGGATAGCGACCGCAGAAAGCCTGTTCATGTCCTTTCTCAACGGCGTGTTCAGCGGCGCGGGTTTCACCATCGCCATCCTGTTGCTCGCCGGCATACGCGAACGCATGGACGTGAACGCGGTGCCCAAGCCTTTCAGGGGCTTCCCCGTCACGCTGGTCGCGGCGTCCATAATGAGCCTGGCGTTCACGGCGTTTTCGGGGATGATATCGTGAGGAGGGGAGCATGAGCGCATTCGTTTTGTCGGCAGTAGATCCCATGACCGTGCTGTGGTCCGCGCTCGTATTGCTCGCGCTCGCGGCGGTGTTCGGCGTGCTCCTTGCCGTGATGGGCAAGAAGTTTGCCGTCCGCAAGGACGAGAAGGAGGAGGAGATACGCCGTCATCTCTCGGGAGCCAACTGCGGCGCGTGCGGTTACGCGGGGTGCGACGCTTTCGCGAAAGCTCTCGCCGAGGGCAAGGCGGATGTCAATTCCTGTTCCGCCACAGCTCCCGCCGAAAAGAAGATGATAGGCGAGATCATGGGAGTTGCGGTGGACGCCGAGGCTACGAAGATAGTCGTGGCGTGCAACGGCGGCAACGACGCCAACGATAAGTATGAGTATATGGGCTACGGGGACTGCCGCAGTATGGAGCTCCTCGGCGGGGGAAGGAAGGTGTGCCCCTGGGGATGCCTGGGGATGGGATCGTGCACGGACGCGTGTCCCGTCCACGCCATCGAGGTGGGAGAGCACGGCTATGCCGAGGTGGACCGAGAGAAGTGCATCACCTGCGGGAAGTGCGTTGCGGTGTGTCCCAAGCGTCTGGTGAAGAGGGTGCCCGCGAGCGCGAAGGTGTACATCGCGTGTTCCAACTGCCTCAGGGGAGGCAAGGAAGTGCGCGCCATGTGCTCGAAGGGCTGTCTGGGGTGCGGGCTGTGCGCGAAGGTGTGTCCCGAACACGCCATAGAGATGCGGGACAATCTGCCCGTGATAGATTACGAGAAATGCGTCGGGTGCGGACTGTGCGCGTCCAAATGCCCGTCCAAGTGCATAAAAAACTGTTAGGCTTATCCTCTCCGCCCCGGCGGGGAGAGCGCGGCGCTTGCGCCGAAAGGAGTAAATATGGAAAAAATCGCTGTCATCGACCTCGGATCAAACTCTGCAAGATTGGTGCTTGTCAACATCCTTGAGGGCGGCTATTTCGTGGTGTTCGACGAACTCAAAGAGACGGTTCGCCTCGGACAGGATATGGACTGGGACGGCATCATCAAGCCTCAGCGTGTGGCGCAGACCATCAAGACCCTGAGTATGTTCAGGAAATTGTGCGACGCCAACCACGTGGACAAGATATTCGCCTACGCAACGGCGGCGGTGCGCCGCGCCAAAAACCAGAAGAGCTTCCTCGACGAAGTGGCGATGACCTGCGGTATAAAGATAAAGGTGCTCACCGTGGAGGAGCAGGCGCTCCTCATCTATCAGGGGGTCATCAATTCCATGGACATTCCCAAAGGGCTCATCATGGAGATGGGCGGCGGCTCCACCAACCTCATCTACTACAACCGCCGCAATCTCATACATTACGAGACCTTGCCTTTCGGCACGGTGACGCTCACGGATCTCTTCAAGAGTTACAGCTCAGAGCCCGAGACCCGCGCGGACAAGATAGAGGCGTTCATAGGCGAACAGCTGGACAAGATAGGTTGGTTGGACAGCATCGAACCCGACACCGCTTTTGTGGGCGTGGGCGGCGCCTTCCGCAATCTGGGCAGGATAAGCCGCATGGTGAGGAAGTATCCCTTCAACATGACCCACGGCTACGAGATCCCGATGTCGGAGTTCGACGGGCTGTATTCCACGATAAGGAAGCTGGATCTGGATTCCACCATGAAGATAAAGGGACTGTCCAGCGGCAGGGCGGATATCTTCCCCAGCTCGCTCGCGGTGATAAAAGCCGTGCTCTCCCGCTTCGACTTCCCCAAGATAACGATAAGCGGTTGCGGGCTCCGCGAGGGCGCGATGTTCCGCTACGCCGTGCCCGGTGTGAACGAGCGTCCCCTGACGGACGTCCTCGGGCACTCCCTGCACACCCAGATGAAGTATTACGACGTCAACATCCCCCACGCGGAGCACGTCTACAACCTCTGCATCCAGCTCTTCAAACAGCTCAAAGTCCTGCACAAGATGCCCAGGATGTACGTCAGAGTGTTGAAGATAGCCGCGCTCATGCACGATACGGGGATGAGGATAAAATATTATCATCACGAGCAACACTCCTGCTATATCATCCTCAACAGCAACCTCTACGGCGTGCCTCACAAGGATCTCGTGCTCGCGGCGTTCGTGGCGGCGGGGCACAGAAAGAACGAGATCGTCAAAGAGGATCTCATGCGCTATAAGGATATGCTCACCGTCGAGGACGTGGAAGCCATGCGCAAACTCAGCGTCATCCTGCGCATAGCCGAGAGCTTCGACCGCAGTCAGAGCGGCGTCATCACGGGGATAACCTGCGACGTGCTCGGCGACAGCGTCATCATCAAGACGGAGACGGAAGGGGATTGCTCCCTCGAGGTCAAGGACGCGCTCTCCGCCGCGCAGGAGTTCAAAGCCGCATATGGCAAGAACCTGGAAATTCTCTGAGCCCGTCATCCTCGCCTCCGCCTCCCCCAGACGGCTGGAATTGCTCTCCCGCGTGGCGGAGGACATCACGGTCCTCCCCTCGGACATCGACGAAAGCAAGGTCGCCGCGTCCTCTCCGCGGGAGCTTGTGAAAGAGCTCTCCCGCATGAAGGCGCTCTCGGTGGCGGAGAGGGACGGGAATGCCGACAAAGTGGTCATCGGCGCGGATACCGTGGTTTATCTTGACAAATTGTACGGTAAACCTCGCGATCGCGCAGACGCGATAGCCATCCTCACCGCGCTCAACGGCAGGGAACATTACGTTTTCACGGGGGTGACGGTGACAAAAAAAGGCAGGACGCGCACTTTCTCGGTGCGTTCCTCGGTGTGGTTCAGGACTCTTTCCGAGAGGGAGATCGCAGATTACGTGGACGGGTATCACCCGTACGACAAAGCGGGCGCGTACGCCATTCAGGAAGGCGTCGTGGTCGGATCATACAAGGGGAGCCTCTCCAACATAATAGGGCTCCCGATCGAGAAACTCGTCAAGGTACTCAAAGAGGTGCAGAATGGCTCAGATCGAATTGTCCGTTGACCTCGGAAGCAAGTTCATCACCATCTACCAGAAGGGGATAGGTCCCGTGCTCCGCGAGCCCGCGATCGCCCTCGCCGAAAAGAACGGGGACAAGTACGTCATCCGCGAGGCGGGCTATCGCGCAGAGAGCATCATGTCCTCCTCTCTCGGCGGAGCGCGCGTCATCGCGCCCGTCAAGGAGGGGCTCATCGCGGACGACGAGATGTTCGTGCTCCTGCTCAGACACTTCCTGAAAAAGATATTGCCCTCAGGGGTGTTCGCGCCCCGCGTGAGCGCCATCGTCAACGTCACCTGCTCCATGACGGGCGGGGATCGCAGAGCGGTGGAGAAGTGTTTCGTCAAGGCGGGCGTCAAGGAGGTCACTCTGGTGGAAGCGCCCCTTTCCCTCCTCGCGTACACGGGGAGCATAGGCGGGCTCTTCCTCGACATCGGCGGGGGAAAGACTGAGGTCGCCGCCGTCACCAACCGCGGGATAGCCTGCGGGATCACCGTCAACATTGCGGGCGACGCCTTCAACGCCGCCATCATCGACGCGATGTACACCGCTTACGGGGTCAAGCTCGGCGACTATACCGTGGAAAAGATAAAGACCTCCGCGCTCTCTTTCTATCTCAACGACGAGGGCAGCTACGCCGTGTCCGGCGGAGGCAGAGACGGCGCGCCCAGGAGCGTTGCCATCACCGCCGCGGATATGCGCGACGCCGTGCTCCCTCTCGTGGACGACATCATCGAGGTGGTCATGAACGTCCTCGATCAGACTCCTCCGGAACTCGCCGCCGAGATCCTCCGCAAAGGCATCTTCCTCACAGGCGGTTCCGCCCGTATCCCAGGGCTCAAAGAATACCTCGAACAAGCCTTCGAGCTCCCCCTCACTCATCTTCAGGACGGCCCCTCCAGCGTAGCCATCGGGGGCGCGAAGTTTTTGGATGATAAGAGGTTTTTGAGTGATCTGTTGGGCATAAAACTCGACTGAAAGGCGCTATTTCGCGAATAACTGTGTTTGAGCACACTTGTCGTGGATGCTCACGTTTTCGGGGTATACTTCCTCTAACATGGAAATATTGTTGCCCCCTTCCTGCGGGTTTCCCCCAAAATCGTTCCCCCTTAAAAGGGGACCCACCATTTTGGGGGAAACCTTCGGCGCTCGGGCATGAGGGCTACCGAGGACGGCGCCTCTGCGGCGCCGCCATGTTATGCCGCTTGCAATGCGCCCGCTTCGCGAAGAGAGTGGCGCATTGCCGACGCACTTTACGTCTCGCCCTCGGCACTCACTTCGTCGCCGCCGACTTGCAAGAGCGGGCGTAAACGCCCGCTGTGCAAGTTTGGCTAGGCGGCTCCACTCCGAATAAGTGTTCGTGGGGTTCAAACACGCTACGAATAAGTATACGTGGGAGTCAAATATACCCCCGAACGAGTGTACGGCGGGAACCCCGTAAACAGGGGCTACCCCTTGTTTTTAATTGAAATACTGCCGTCAAGGGGACAAGCGTTGGAACGGGCGTCTACGAGCACGACGTGAACTTATTCGGATCGGAGACGTGTTTGAACCCCACGTATACTTTTTCGAAGACAGTCTCACGCGCCGCTCAGCCAAGCGTTCACAGGCGGCGTGCCGCCTCTTGAACGCCGCGGCGCGAATCTGCGATCTCGCAAGCTAGACGAGAAATTAAGTAGACACGGGCTCGGTGCGCGTCGAGTCGCCCTCCTCGCCCCGCGAGCGACGTTTAGTCAATACTGGTATCCGCTTGATTATGTGAGTGCGAGATTCAAACTTTTTTCAAGAGGTGTTTTCATAAAGGCGCAGACTGCGCCTTTATGAAAAAGTAAGTCCCGCATTTTAGGAGGAATGAACTCTATCTCGAGTGGGGGAGGAGTCCCGAAGGGGAGGAGGGGGAGCAATACTTCCATGTTAGGGGACGTAAACTTCATTAAATCAGCCCGAGCACGACGTGAACTTATTCGAAGTGGAAGAAACGTAAAGTTCAAACTCCGCTACGAATAAGTATACGTGGGAGTCAAATATACCCCCGAACGAGTGTACGGCGGGAACCCCGAAAACAGGGGGCTTTCCCTTCAATGTCTTGCTTCGTCGGGGTGCGGGCCGAGGCGGCCTATGGAGGACACCGCGTCGAGGGCGGCGAGGTCGTCTGCGTCCGGTGAGAATGAGAACACGTCCGCATTTTCCGCGATGCGGGAGGGAGTGGCGGATTTGGGGAGTGGGAGCACGCCGTGTTCAAGGCAGAAGCGCACCAGCACCTGCGCTTCCGTCCTGCCGTGTTTTTTTGCCACGGAGGCGAGGACGGGATGCCCGAATGCCTTGCCGCGACAGAGGGGAGCCCAGCCCTCGACCACCATCCCGTGCGCTTTGGAAAATTCTGCGGCTTCCAGCTGATCCGCGTCCGTGAAACCGAAGTGATATTCGATCTGATTCACCATTGGAGGCACTTCACACTCATCAAAAAGCACGTTCAAGTGGCTTTTCAGACAGTTGCACACTCCGATCGCGCGGACGCGTCCTTCTTTGAGGAGGGTCTCCATAGCGCGCCAGGTGTCTATGAGACGGGCGGGGTAGTCGTCCTTGTGATCTTTGGTGATCGGCCAATGGACGAGGTAGAGATCGGGGGCTGTCCCCAGCCGTTTTGATGAGGCGTCGAAGGCGGCGAGAGTCTCGTCGTAGCCCTGATGGGTGTTCCAGACCTTGGTGGTGAGGAAAATCTCCTCCCTCGGGACGGGGCTCTTTGCGAGGGCTTTCCCCACGCTTTCCTCGTTGAAGTAGAACTCCGCCGTGTCGATGTGGCGGTATCCCGCGTCGAGGGCGGCGAGCACGCTTTTTTTGCACACATCGCCCTCGGGGGTCTTGTAGGTGCCGAACCCCACGCAGGGGACGGTCACTCCGTTTTTCAAAGTGAAAGTGTCTTTGAGAGAGGAGAACATAGTCGTCATTTTGAGGTTTTCAGCCCGGGGATGGGCACGTTGATGAATCGGGGTCTCTCTGCGCCGACGAAGAAGACGGCGAGAGCTCCGGGACCCGCGTGCGCGCCCACAAGGTAGCCCACGTTGCAGAATTCTATCCCGACATCGGGGAGGGCGGCGCGTATCTTTTCCGCAAGAGCCTGCGCGCCGACGAGGTCGTTGCCGTGTTCCACGAGGATGAAGTCGTTTTTCTCGGGTTTGAAATATTTCACGACCTGTTCGGTGATGGCGCTCAGAGCCTTCTTCTTGCCCATGACTTTCAGGAGGGGCATGATCTTGCCGTAGTGGTTGAGTTCGAGCAAGGGTTTTATGCCCAGCATGGTGCCGACTGCGGCTTCCAGGCGGCTGAGCCTGCCGCCGCGATAGAGGGTGTTGAGGTCCTCCACGATGAAGAAGTGGTGATAGTTCATCCTCTCCTTTTCCAGGCTGTCGGCGATGTCGTCGAGGCTCATGCCCGCGTCTCTCATTTTGAGCGCGTCCGCGACCATGATGCCCTGTCCGCCGCATCCCGAGAGGCTGTCCACCACGCGTATCCTGCCGTCGCGGTATTTGACGAGGAGCTCTTTTGCCGCCGAAGAGACGTTCAAGAAGCTCCCGCTCATCCCGGAGGAGAAGGAGACGTGCAGGATGTCGTATCCTTGGTTGAGCAACCGCTCGAATTCGCGCATGGCGGCGTAGGCGGAGGTCTGGGAAGTGCTCACCTTTTTGCCCGCGCGCATGGCGTCGTAAAACTCCCGATAGGAGGGGAGGTCTGTCTCGAAATGATCCTTTCCGTCCACCGAAAAGGGCATGGGGAGGACGGTGACTCCCTTTTGGGCGAAGAAGCCCTCGGGCATATCCGCCGCCATGTCGGTGGTTATCGCTATCTTTCTCATGCGTTCATGATAGCACCGAGCGGGAGAGCTTTCAACCCGTGTCGCGCATTTGACAAAATAAGTCGGCATTTTTCACATTTCGTCTTCCGCCGCCTCGCGCGGGAGATTAAACTGCGCTCATGAGAAAGATCGTCGTCACATCCGGAAAAGGCGGAGTGGGCAAGACCACTGTCACGGCGTCGCTTGGCAGGAAGCTCGCGGACATGGGCTATCGAGTGGTGATGGCGGACGCGGACGTCGGGCTCAACAACCTGGACGTGGTGACGGGCGTGGACAGCAGAGTGGTGTATGACATCGGGGACGTCATAGCGGGCAGATGCCGAGTGTTTCAGGCTTTGGTGCAGGATCACGAGAGCACGGCGAAGATATTGCCCTCCTCTGGCGGCGGAGAGATGTCCGCGCAGGCGTTCAGAGGGGTGACGGATTCTTTGCCCGAGTGTGATTTCCTCATCATCGACTGTCCCGCAGGGATAGAAAACGGGTTCCACCGCGCGGTCTCGGCGGCGGAGGAAGCCATAGTGGTCACGACCCCTTCCGCGTCCGCGATACGCGACGCGGACAAAGTGGTCTCCCTTTTGAGGGCGTACAGATTGGAGGATATATCCCTCGTCGTCAACCGCGTGCGTCCGGATATGGTGGCGAGAGGGGAGATGATGGAGGCGGCGGACGTGGCGAGACTGTTGCGCGTCCCCGCGATAGGCGTCATACCCGAGGACGATTGCGTCACCCTCTATCAGCAACTGGGGAGGGTGCCTTCGTTCGCGCTCTCGGAAAAGGCGTTTTGTCTGCTTGCGGACAATGTGGCGAACCGCACCAAAAAGTACGCCGAGCCGGCGACGTTCAGGAGGAGAAGAAGATGGCGTTGAGGGCGTCCCGTCTGATGGCGGAGAGATTGAAAGAGATGCTCACCCGCGACAAGCTCGGGGTGAAAGAGGGATTCGTGAGCTCACTTTGCAAGGATGCGGCGAGGCTTCTCGAGGACTATTTCGAGCTGGAATCGCCTCCCGAGGTGAGGATCTCGGCGGGAGAGGAGGGCGGATACGAGATATCCGTGAAAGCGCTCGCCTCCGATGTGAAAAGATTCGAGACCACGGCGGATTTTCCCAAACCCGAATACTGAAACTCCGTCCTGTCTTCCGCAAAACATTTTGCGTATCTTACGTTTTAGGCTCTCGACGCCGAAGGAAGAAATTTGCTTCTCGCGCCCTGCATATCCCGCGCTACGGCGGAATAGGGTGTATTGCGAGGTGACAGATGGAATTCGACCAAACCAAAAAAATCGAAGTGGAAGTCAGCGAAAACGTCATCGCGGAGAATGAGCGCGATATCCGTCGCGAACGCAGGAAAGCAAAGGAACACCGCAAGGTGGATCCCCTCGACATCGCGCTCCTGCCCGTGATACTGGGGGTGTTCATCTCCCTCGGGTTCCTGTTTGCGGGGCTGTTGGGCGGCACGTCGGTGTCGGCGGGGCTCGCAGAGATAGGCGGTGCGGCGGCGGCTGTGTTCGGATGAGACTGAGGATACATCCTCTGTTTTTCGCGCTGGCGCTTTTGCTCATCCTCTTCGGGCAGGCGGCGGCGTTTTTGTGGACGCTTGCCGCCGTGTGTCTGCACGAGGCGGGACACGCCGTCGCCGCGCGGGCGAGAGGATATGTCGTCAAGAGCCTGGTCCTCTATCCCTACGGAGCCGCCATGAGCGCGGAGGAGGAAATGGATCGCGTTTCCTGCGTCGTGGTGGGGCTTGCGGGACCCGCCGCCAACCTGCTTGCCGCGGCGGTCATACTTGCGCTGTGGTGGCTCTTCCCCGCCGTATACGTCTTTACGCGGCAGTTTCTTTTCGCGAACGTCGCGATAGCGTTGTTCAACCTCCTGCCCGTCTATCCTCTGGACGGCTCCAGAGTGGCGGCGGGACTTTCGGGGAACAGACTGCTCGCCATGCGCCGTATGCAACGCGCGGGAGTGGCGGTGAGCGTGTTGCTCTTTGCCCTTTTCATCCTGTCCTGCGCTCTCAAAGCGGCGGTGTTCACGGCGGGTATCGCCGCCGTGTTCCTGTTTGCGGGTGCGGCTCTCGGAGGCAGGGAGGACGCCTATGTCAGCGTGCTCGCCGCAGGGAGGAAAAATTATCTTTACGGCGTGAGGAAAAGGGAGGTCGTCATCTCTGCGGACGCGCCTCTCGTCAGACTCTTCCACCATGTGGACGGGCGTTCGGTCACCACTTTTCGCGTGGTGGAGGAGAGAGGGGAGGAGAGCCCTCCCGAGGAGATATGCGTGCTTGAAGAGAGCGCGTTGAGGGCTCTCGCCTCTTCCGGCAGACTTTCGGACACCCTGAGAAAGAGCATGACCAAGGTCAAAGCGCCCGCGAAAGGAGATCTCCCGCCTGCGGCGCATCCCTCGCGGGGGAGTTGACCCTTTTGCTCGGTTGACAGTTTTGATTTAATGTTCTAGAATAACTCTGCCAAGCGCGCGCGAAACTGCGCGCGTATATGCGGAGGTATCATGTATTTCATAGGCGTTGACATCGGCGGAATGAGCGTGAAAGCGGGGCTTGTTGACGAGAAGGGCAACATCCTCCTGAAAGATACGGCGGTCACCCGTGCGAGGGCTTCCGCCGAGGAGATAGTCGCAGACATCGCCGCCCTCGTGAAAAAGGTGGTCGAAGCGGGCGGAATCCATCTCTCGGAACTCGGCGGCATAGGCGTGGGTTCTCCCGGGTCGGTGGACGACGCGGCAGGGGTCATCAGATACAGCTGCAATATCAATTTCGAGCGCACTCCCATCGTCGCGTTGCTCGGCGACGCCCTCGGGGTGAAGAACGTGAAAGTCAGCAACGACGCCAACTGCGCGGCGTTGGGCGAGACCATGTTCGGCGCGGGACGCGGGGCGAAAAACAGCGTCACCGTCACTTTGGGCACGGGCGTGGGCACAGGGATAGTCGTGGACGGCAGATTGCTCACGGGCAACAGATCCGCAGGCGCAGAGGGCGGACACGTCATAATAAAGGCGGGCGGCGAGAAGTGCGGATGCGGCAAGAGAGGGTGTTTTGAAGCGTACGCTTCGGCTACTGCTCTCATGTCAAGGACGGCGCGCGCCGTCGAGAGGCACCCCGAAAGTTTGCTCGCGCAAGTGGCGAAAGAAAGGGGAATTGACGGAAAAACAGCGTTTATCGCCGCAAAACAGGGCGATAAAACCGCAAAACGTGTGGTAAACGATTATATCCGCTATGTCGGCATAGGGCTTGTCGGCTTCGCCAACGTGTTCTATCCCGAGGTGTTCATCATAGGCGGAGGCATCTCCAAAGAGGGGGACGCGCTCATCCTGCCCCTCAAAGAATTCGTGAAAAAGAACGCTTACGGCGCAGAGTTCAATCCCCCCATCGACGTGGTGGCGGCAACTCTCGGCAACGACGCCGGCATCATAGGCGCGGCGGCGCTTGCGATGTGAGAGTTCTTTCCTTATCGGATGGAAAATTTTGCAGATAGATTCTTCCGTCTGCTTCCGCAGGCGGAAAAGCCCTCCCGATATACGGGAGGGGAGTGGAACGCGGTGAAAAAGACGGGTCCTGTCCGCGCGCGTTTCTGTCTTTGCTTCCCCGACCTTTACGAAATAGGCATGAGCAATCTCGGGATGCAGATCTTGTATTCCGAGCTCAACGCCCGCGAGGACTTTGCCTGCGAGCGTTGTTACGCGCCTGCCGAGGATATGGCGGCGCTCCTCAAAGCCGACTCCGTCCCCTTGCTCTCCTTGGAGACCGCCACCCCTCTCCGCGACTTCGACGTCGTGGGGTTTTCGGTGCAGTTCGAATTGCTGTACACGGGTATACTCTATATGCTCGACCTTGCGGGCATCCCGTTCAGAGCGGCGGAGAGAGGAGACGACTATCCCATCCTCCTCGCGGGAGGTCCCTGCGCCGTCAATCCCGAACCCTTTGCGGATTTCTTCGATTGCATAGTGATAGGGGAGGGCGAGGGCGTTGACGCCGCCGTCCTGGAAATAGTCGCCGAGGGCAAGGAGAAGGGATGGTCCAAGCGCGAGATGCTCCGCAGGATGAAGAGCATCGCGGGCGTGTACGTCCCCTCCATGCGCGAAAAGGGAGAAAAGGTGGTAAAGGCGGTGTATCGGGATTTCGAGAACGCCCCCTATCCCACCCGTCCCGTAGTCGCCAACACCGAAGCCGTCCACGACAGGGCGGTCATCGAGCTTTACAGAGGTTGCGCCAGCGGGTGCAGGTTTTGTCAGGCGGGCTATTATTACCGCCCGATACGCGAGCGTTCCCCCGAAAGGTGCGCCGCTCAGGCGAAGGAGATAGTCCGAAACACGGGTCACGGCGAGATCGCCATGTGTTCGCTGTCCACGGGGGACTACTCCGGGCTTGTCAAGCTCATGGACGAACTGCGCGATTTCGTGCACGAGAAGAGGGTCAACCTCTCCCTGCCCAGCCTCAGGCTTTCGAGTTTCAGCGGGGATATAGCGCAGGAGTCCCGCAAGAGCTCCCTGACGTTCGCCCCCGAGGCGGGCACTCAGCGTCTGCGTAACGTCATCAACAAGAACGTCACGGACGAGGAGATAGACAACGTGGCAAAGGCGTTCGAGGCGGGCTACGACAGCGTGAAGCTCTATTTCATGCTGGGGCTCCCCACCGAGACGGACGAGGACATCGCAGGGATAGCCGCGATCTGTTCCAGACTGCGGGAATTGTATTTCGCGACGCGCGGCAAACGCGGACCCAACATCTCCGTCTCCTGCGCCGTGTTCATCCCCAAGCCCTGCACTCCCTTCCAATGGGAGGCGCAGATAACATTTGAGGAGATGCTCCGCAAGCAGAATTATCTGCGCGGGCTCCTTCGCCGCATAAAAGGGGTGTCATTCTCATGGCACGGGGCGGAATCCTCCGTGCTGGAAGCGGCGCTCGCGAGGGGGGACAAGCGGCTTTCCTACGTCATCGAACGCGCCTACGCATTGGGCGCCAAGTTCGACAGCTGGTCGGAAAAATTCGATAAGGAGGCGTGGTGGCGCGCTTTCGAGGACTGCGGTCTGGATATGCGGGAGTTCACGGGCGAGTGGAAAGAGGACGCCGAGCTCCCCTGGGGTTTCATAGACACCGGAGTGTCCAAAAGATACCTCCTCTCACAGCGCAGGCTGGCGTATGAGGGGGTCACCACACGCTCCTGCCGCGAGGGATGCAACGGTTGCGGCGCAAACAAGCTCGGGAGGTGCACGATAGAATGGTAGTGTTGGTCTATTCGCGCACGGGCGCAAAGCGTTTCCTCTCCCACATAGACGTGCTCCGAGACTTCGCGCGCATAGTGCGCAGGGCGGACATCCCCGTGGGATATTCCGCAGGATTCAATCCTCACGCCCTTCTCTTTTTCTCGCCGCCCACACCCGTCGGGATAGCTTCCGTCGCCGAGTATGCGGCGATAGACACCGAGCTCTCTCCCGAGGAGACGCTGGCGCGTTTCAACGCGGCGGTCTCGGAGGATATGAGGGCGTCCGCGGCGTACCGCGTCCTCAAAAACCCCAATCTCGCGGGCAGGATAGCCGCCGCGGATCACGTTTTTCCATTTCCTGCGGACGCATACGACATCTCGCGAGGGCTCGAACTCAGCTACGTAAAAAAGGGGACGCCCGTGCGCGAGGACGTGTCGGACAGGATATTCGCGGCGGGAAACAGAGACGGGAAACTCCTCCTCAGGCTCGCGAGCGGCAACGTCACCCTCAGGGCTGACAGAGTGTTCGACGCGTTGAAGAGCGCGCTCGGGACGGACGCCCTCGTGACGGACGTCGTGAAGACGGAACAGTACGTCCGTGAGGGCGGCGTTCTCATCCCCGCGAGGGAAGCCCTCGAAAAAAGAAACTAAATTTTTTGAGATAGAACAATGAAAAGACTTTTCATCGACTACAATCCCTACTTCGTCAGAGTCGCGCTCGCCGAGGAAGGGGAGCTTGTGGAGTTCGGCGTGGAGCACGTCACCGCGCGCAGTCACGTCGGCAACATCTACAAGGGCAAAGTGGAAAACGTGTTGAGCGGTATGAAGGCGGCGTTCGTCAACGTCGGGCTTCCCCGCAACGGCTTCCTATATATCGGCGACGCGCCGGACGGAGGGAGCAAAGTTTCTGCGGGAGACATCGTGATGTGCCAGGTGGTCAAGGAGCAGATGGGCGCAAAGGGCGCGCGGCTCACCACGGACATCTCTCTTCCCGGCTACACCCTGGTGCTCCTCCCGAAAGGGGGATTCAGAGGGGTGTCCCGCAAGATAGAAAACGACGTCCGCCGCGCGGAGCTTGAGGAGCTCGTCTCCTCCGCTTGTCCGCAGGATATGGGGTTTATCGTGCGTTCTGCGGCGGTAAAAGCCTCAAATGACGAAATATTGCATGAGCTGGAAGCTCTCATCCGCATTTGGAGGCACGTCGAAGAGGACTATATGAAAGCCTCTCCCTCCGCAGTCGTGTTCCGCGAGGCGCAGCTTGTGGAGCGCACCATACGCGACAACTTCTCTGAGGAGGTGGACAAGATAGTCGTCAACGAGCCCTTCCTCGCAGAAAGGCTGGCTTCCCGCATGAAAGGCGCGGAAGTGGAGTATTACTCGGGAGTGCGCAACATCTTCCGCCATTTCGGACTGTCGGAGCAGATAGACAAGCTCGCGGACAGGAAGGTCGCCGTGGAGGGCGGTGCGTATCTGGTCATCGACCGCACCGAGGCGCTCACCGTCATAGACGTCAACACGGGGAGGTTCGTGGGAGGCAAGGACCTCGAGGACACCGTTTTCAAGACCAATCTCGCCGCCGCGGACGAGGTCGCGCGTCAGCTCAGAGCCCGCAACATCAGCGGCATCGTCATCGTGGATTTCATAGATATGCAACAGGACGAGCACAGGCGCGCCGTCGTGGAAAGGCTCAAAGAGGCGTTGAAAAAGGACAGGCTCAAGACTTCCGCCGTGTCCATGACGGGGCTGGGGCTCGTGGAGCTCACCCGCAAACGCACCCGTCTTTCGGCGGACACATTCATGCTGGAACCCTGCGAGAGGTGTGAAGGCGGCTTTGTGGTGTCATCCGTGCACCTTGCGTTGAAACTGCGGGACGAGCTCATCGATTTTGTCACGGAAAAGGACTGCGCCTCCGTCATCGCGAGAGTGTCCCCTGCCGTCGCGGATTGCGTGTTCAAGTTCAGGATAATGGCGAGGGAGGCGGCGGAGCTCTGGAAGGGCAGACGGGTGTATCTGATCCCCGACCCCTCTCTCGGGAGAGATGAGCACGTCATCGCCGCGAGCAACGACAAGGTGCTCACTCTGCCTGCGGAAGCCAGGCTGGTATATTGAGCCGATCGGCGGTATCCGCACTTGCGGATTTCGGCGCGGTGTGATATCATCTTTTATGCGGCGGTCCTCCGCCGAAGTGAGGCGGCTATGAAAGCGTGGCACATCGAGAATCTGGAAAGGATAAAGCTCATCGAGAGCGTCCTGCCCAAAAAGCCCGGCGAGGTCAAACTCAAGGTCGCGAAAGTGGCGATCTCCTCTACGGATTTTTCCTATTTCGCGTCGGATACCCCCAACAAAAACGCGGCTCTCACCGTGCCCGGACATTCCGCCGTCGCGTATATGTCCGAGGACGATCCCGATCTCTTCCTCAAATTGGGCGCGCGTGTGGTGGTCAGCCCCTTCGTCATGCACGAGGAACACGGCGTCAAGCACGTCAGCGTGCTCGGCGTTGACGAGGACGGGTTGCTTTCCGACTTCGTCTCGGTGCCCGCCGAAAACGTGTATGCGCTCCCGGACGGCATCCCCGACGACGAGGCGATATTCGCCGAGTATATCGCGCTCGGCAACAATGTCCTCAACAGCCTGGACGCCGACAAAGGGGACTTCGTGGTCATAGTCGGCGCAAGCACCCTCGGGCTCGTGCTCGCACAGCTCGCGCTTTATTATCAGATGATACCGATCCTTGTGGACTTGGACGCCGAAAAGCTCGCCCTCGCCGCAAGCTGGGGGGTCTATTACACCCTCAATCCCACCTACGATAACCTCGAACGCCGCGTTGAGGAGATCACCGGCGGCAGGATGGCGGAGTCCTCTGTCTATGTCGGCGACGGCGTGCCTTTCAATATGGCGCTCCGCCTCGTCAAGGACAAGGGGGATGTCGTCGTGGCGGGCTATTCCGTGCGCTCCGGGCACACCATCGACGTCAGCGTAGTGCTCCAAAAACAGCTCCGCCTGATAGGCGTCGCAGACGGCTACGGCGAGATGTCCTCCGCCATCAACCTCCTCGCCAACCGCATCATCAAGACAGACGGGCTCATCAACTCCCGCATAGATTTTTCCGAAGTGCCCGAAATGGTCGCGCAATGCGCGGAGTATCCTTATCAGTACAATAAGATAGTGGTCAACGTGGACTAAAACGTCGCCATTTGGCGAACTGCTGTGTCAAGTGCCTGCGGTCTGAACAGTCACGTACGACCAAGTACGCTCCTGTCCATCCCGCAGGCACTTTCCTTGCATTTCATCCAAATGGCGACGTTTTCACCATACGGGCGTTTGGGTGAGGGTATCTCCGAACCTGTCGCACACTTATTCGGAGCGTGCTTGACTCCCACGTAAACTTATTCGGAGGGGTGTTTGAACTCCACGTATACTTATTCGGGACGTCCTTGAACACGACGTGAACTTATTCGGAGTGGAGCCGCCCAGTCAAACTTGCACAGGGCGTAGCCCTCTTGCAAGTCGGCGGCGACGAAGTGAGTGCCGAGGGCGAGACGCAAAGTGCGCCAGCAATGCGCCACTCTCTTCGCGAAGCGGGCGCATTGCAAGCGGCATAACATGGCGGCGCCGCAGAGGCGCCGTCCTCGGTAGCCCTCATGCCCGAACCGAAGGTCCAGCGATTGTTACGCGAAGTGTCAATCGCGTCTCATCAGGTCCAGCGATTGTTACGCGAAGTGTCAATCGCGTCGCGCCGAAGGTTTCCCCCAAAATGGTGGGTCCCCTTTTAAGGGGGAACGAGCGGGGTCCCCGCCGAAAGTATTTTCGGTGGGGTAAATTGGGGGGAAACCCGCAGGAAGGGGGCAACAATGCTCCCATGTTAGGGGAGGTAACCCCCATTAAACTAGCCCGAACCCGACGTACACTTATTCGGAGTGTGCTTGACTCCCACGTCTCTTTTTCGAAGACGGTCTCACGCGCCGCTCAGCCAAACTTGCACAGCGGGCGTTTGCGCCCGCTCTTGCAAGTCGCGGCGCGCCCTCTGAGTGCCGAGCAACGCCGTAAATCTAAAAAGACACGGGCTTTAACTTGCGAGCGCCGAATTCCTCCTCCCGTGCCGGGTCATCAGCAAGTGCAGGTCTCCGCTTGATTATGTGAGTGCGATATAAAAAACTTTTGTAGAGATGTACAGTCAGTCCCGCATGATGCGAGGACTGAACTCGTTCGGACACGGGGGAGGAAAGCCCGAATGGGGCTCCCCGCAAAATGCGTGCATTTTGTGGGGTCCCCGGGTTGGAGGGGGAGCCAACATTCACCCGCGAGACGTACAGCATGATAGAGTGTGCTTGAACACGACGAAACCCGCAGGAAGGGGGCAACAATACTTCCCTGTTAGAGAACGTACCCCCAAAATTAAATTAGACTGAACACGCCGCGCACTCATTCGCAGACGTAATTATGCCCCCCCATGTTCTTAGCCTAAGCCCATTTTGTTGAGATAAATTTTCAAATCCTATAACCACAATACTTTTAATTCTATATTTCCAATTTGGACACTTGGGGACGTGTTTAAAATGTCCAAAAAGTGGACAAAATAAACACGTCCCCAAGTGTCCAAATTGGAGAGAGAAATGTCTATAATAGGGCGAATGTTTGGTTCAGGGAGGAGAAGAGCAGGAGAGTAAATGTCAGTAAACAGTAGAGTTTTGAAGATAATCGCAAGCGCGAGGTAAGATTTGAGAAAGAAAAAGAGTCGAAGCGAAAGATAGCAATGTATATTGCAATTTTGGACATTTGGGGACGTGTTTAAAATGTCCAAAAAATGGACAAAATAAACACGTCCCCAAATGTCCAAATTGGAAAGAGGGGAGTCGATATGGGAGGCAAACTAAAGTTAAATCGGGGAAATAGATAGAAAGGTATTGACACGGGGGTGTAGTTTACAATATATAAAAAAATCGGCGCGGGGTGCGCCGAGAAAGGAGGAAATTATGAAGAGAAGGATATCGGCGTTGTTGCTGGTTTTGGCAATAGTGGCGTGCGCCGCGATAGGGCTTGCCGCTTGCAACGAGGGTGGCAAGGACGGAGGAAGCGGAGCGGGGGACAGGATATTCACCCAGGACGCGTCCTTAGATGATATCATTGCCGCGCTTGAAAATGCGGGGAGTTGGACTTATTCGGCGGAATATCATGAGGTCGGCACATATAAAGGGGAGGATTATCATCTCGAAAGCACAGCGCAAAACCGTGCGACGGAAGAAGGATGTATATATGAAAATTCGAGTTCGGAGGTAATCGGAGCGAAAACGGTGGATTCCTCTTCCGGCTACGCATGTCAATATCGTTCGGACGGTGTGGATTACTCGATCACATTCGGCGATGTTGGTTTTGTCTCGGATGACTATGCTTATAAAAATCTTGCACAATACGATCCCGATAAGCACAAGGTTACAGTTGTTGCTGTTGGGCAGGCTCTTTCGGGGATCGTTACGACAGATCCGAACGGAAATTTGATGGTGACGGAAGATACTCTCATCGAAGGGACGGACTACGTCAAATTGAATGGCACCAGCATCGAGATAGGTTGGGACGTGAAGTATTCCGATGAGGAATATGACGCCATAAAAAAGCACAAACTTGTTTGGAGCGGCGTGAATGCTACCACCATCGAGATCCCCGCCGAGGTCAAGGCAATGGAATCACAAGCCGTTTGGGCGGACTGTGTTGATTACAACGGCGTGGACTATTTTAAAGCGGAGGATGAATACGGCGAGTATTACATTGCTTATCCCATTCAAGACGGGGTAGTGCCCGAAAAGACTATAAACGGATTGCCCGTGAGGTAGGGGTGCTCGGAATAATACGAACCGAGTTCGGCGTCGCCGATCGCCGCTGTAACCGCGTCATTCGCATTGTTAATACAGTCAAGGTTGACCGACGGAAAAACAAAAAGAAGAGCGGAAAACGGAGCATCTCACCGCACTTTCGCCGCGTCATCAGGGCGAGTGTGCTAAAAAAGCCCCTGTCAAGAGACGGGGGCTTTTTGATGCGATGCGTTGGCGAGTGTGTTGTTGGATGATAAGGCACTCTCGGATGAGTCGGCGAGCATCAGAGCGCTTCTCCGCACAGCGGTGCGCTTTACGCCGTCATTCGCGGGATATCGCGTTCAGTCCAGGAGGGTGTCGTGGATTATGGCGTAGGTCTGCGACGCCTTGTCCACCCAGCTTTTGTAAAGATATTTGGCGAGCTGGCGGTTTGCCACCACGAGTTTCAGCTCCATGAGAGTCGCGATGTCGTTGTTTATCTTCATGATGACGGTGTAGGTGCCGTCCGCGTTTTTGGAATAGTCGCAAAAATAGGACTGACGCTTTTTGTAGCGCATCCTGTTCTCGCGGGCGTAGGCGTTGATGTCATCGCGGATGGAGGTGGGGATGCGGGTGAAAAAGAGCGCGAGACAGCCTATGCCGTCCTGAGTGATGTTGATGTATTCGCTCTTCGGGACGCGGTAAAGGAGGTTGGTGTCGATGAGCTCGCCGAGATACTGCTTGCAATCCATATAGGTCAACCAGTCGTTTTCGGACGTGCAGATATCAAGCAACGCCGCTTCGGAAAGGGAGATCGCCATCTTGTCGAAAACAAACAGTATGATCAGTTTCTGGATCTTGCTGTCCAATCTGGTGGGGATGCCGTCCTGCTCGTGCTCCAACTCTTTTCCTCCTTATGGCTGTCGCCGAGCGGAAAAACCGAGAAAAACATCCCGCATCATAATCCGTCCGACGCAGAATGGAATTTTAGCACCATCCGCCGCGCATTTCAATACTTTGTCCGAAAAATTTCGCTCGGCACAACTTGTTGTGAGGTCATTGCGCCGCCGATACAAACACACTCGCAAGAGGAAGCCCGCGCCGCATTTAAAACACGAAAAGTGTTTCGCGAGGGCGTTCCCCGTATGGTACACGTATCGTGCTCATATAGGGAAGCGCGCGTCTGCCGTGCGCTCGACGGTCGCTCGGCTCGGGAGCGCCATCTGTTTTCGTGACTCACCGAAATGGTCTCTAAGGGGCTCGTCCCGCGCAGGCTCGTTGGCGCGCTACGGCAGCGCAGACCCCGGTTTGTATTATTTCGGTTCGGTATAGCCTTCCCATGGTGTGGGATGTTCCTCGTATCCTTCTGCGAGGAAGAGAGCGTGAAAAGGCTCTTTACAGTCAATTGGTTTAATGCTACAATATAGAAAATAAGCGCACAATGCGATGACAGCGGAGGCGAATGTGAAAAAGAACGGAAAGAGAACGATTGCCGCGGCAATCGCGGTTATGTTGGTCATGGCGTGCGCGCTGTTTGCATTGGCGGCGTGCGACGAAACTTCCACTCTCGGCACTAAGGATGAGCGTTCCGATCCCGCATATGTAGAGTTCGGGATGTTCCCGCAGACGGTGAAGGCGGATGATGTGACGGTGGACGAGAGTTCGGCGGACGCAAACGGATGGTATCTCGGGAGCGACGGTGCCCGTTATGCAAAGGTAACGGCGGCGCCGCATGGTTCGTGCGCATTTTCAACCGGCGCGGCGGTGGAAAGCGGCAAGACTTACTATTTCAAGGTCGAGCCTATTCGCTGGCAGGTGCTATCCGATGCGGACGGTACGATGTTTTTACTTGCCGACAGAGTGCTTGCGAACATGGCGTATGACGCTGATAACTCCGATTATGCAGAGAGTGACATCAGGGCGTGGCTCAATGGCGATTTCCTGACAGCGGCGTTCAACGACGATGAGAGTGCTGACATCCTCGTCACCGAGGTCGACAATAGTGCGGCAAGCACGGGATTTGCCGACAACGACAATGTCTCAGAGAATACAAACGATAAGATATTTTTGCCAAGCCGTGCCGAGATGACCTCGACAGCATATTATTTCTTGAAAGATGACGGCCCCGACCGCTTCCGCGAACGCTCTGTGAGTGATTATGCAAAGGCTACCGGTGCATACGCCCATCCCGAAAAGAGCGCAGACAGCACACAGGACTATTATGGCAACGGCTGGTGGTGGTTGCGTTCGCCCATAGATTTGCGGGACAATGTGGCTTGTGCCGTGCACGTCAACGGTATAGTGCGCTACGGCAGCGCAGACTACGTCAGTCTTGCTTATATCGGCGTCGTCCCCGCGCTTAGAGTTCATTCTTCGGCGATATAGCTTGTCCACGGGATAGATATTCCCCATATCGTTTTGCGAGGAGTTTATAAGCTCGCGCGTCCTTGTCCTGACGCGTGGCCCGGTCGCCGTGCGTGGCTTCGCGGCGGGAGGCTGGCCTGAGCCCCCTCCTTTTAGCGGCGAAAAATGATGAGATGTTCACTTCCCTCTTCGCCAATAGGAACTATCTGAAGCTCTCCCGTATTCGCTCCTCGCGGTTTTGACGCACCAACACTAAAACATTTTTAACAAAACACACCGAGGGCTACGGGTGAGACCGTAGCCCTCGGTGCATTGTCATATAAAGTTCGGGGTGCGGGGATGTTATCCCCGCCGAGGCGCAGGGGCGGCGCCCCTGCTGTGCATACTCATTTCGCTAGCATGGTGTCCAGGCACTTCACGAAGAACTGGGTGGCTTTCTCAAGCTGATCGACGTGCAGGCGCTCGTTGATGCCGTGTATGCGGGACTGGTCGTCCAGCGAGTTGATGAAAGGACCGAATCTGAACACGTTGTCCGTCAGCGGATTGTAGAACCTCGCGTCGGAAGCCGCGATGAACATATAAGGCGCGACTACGATGTCGTCGAAAGTATTAACTATAGTGTCCCTCAGGCGATTGTAGGCGGCGCAATGCACGTCCGCTTCCGGCGAGGGGTCGGAATAGGTCTGGAGGTTGACCTCCACCTTGTCGCCGAGGAGCTTGTTGAGGTAGCTCTTGACGTCCTGCGCCGTCTCGCCCGTGATTATGCGGAAGTTGATGTTCGCGCGCGCTTCCTTGGGGATGACGTTGCGCGCGTCGCTTCCCCACAGCATGGTGGGAGCAAAGGTGGAACGCACCAGCGCGTTGGTCATGGGAGCGACTTTCGTGAACACGAATTTGAGAAGCGGCGAGAATACGTCGCGGTTGGTGAGGATGAACTTGAACGCGCCTTTGCAGTAGGGAGAAAGGGATCTGAAAGTCTCCTTGGTCATGGGCGTCCAGTAGGTCTTCATGGGATGGCTCTCCACCTTCGCGACGGCTTTTGACAGCAAGCCGACAGCCGTGGGAGGCTTGGGGTTGGAGGCGTGTCCGCCCGACTTTTTGACCACGAGTTCGAGGTCTCCGTTGCCCTTTTCGCACGCGCCTATGAGGGCTACGGTGTGCGGGATACCGAGCAATTTGCCGTCCAGGACGGTGCCGCCTTCGTCAATGACGAATTCCATCTCCACGCCCTTTGCTTTGAGGTGGCGGACGATGTTCGCCGCGCCGCTGGTGGAATTGCCGGGTTCCTCGTCGTGTCCGAAGCAGAGATAGAGGTCGCGGTCGAACTTTTTGCCGTGGGCGAGATGATATTCCACCGCTTCGAGGAGCGCGATCATGTGGCTTTTCATATCCTGCGCGCCGCGCCCGTAGATGTAGCCGTCATCCGTGAGCACGCCCTCGAAAGGATCGTGTTCCCAGCCGTCTTTGGGGGCGGGGACGACGTCGATGTGGCTGAGATAGCATCCGCCTTTGAGTGTGGGGTCGCTGCCTTTGAGATGATAGATGATGGAGTATCCCGCGATGATCTCGCGCTCTGCGGCGGCGTGGAGGAGGGGATAGGTCTTCGCCAGCCAATCGCGGTAGTCGATGAAAGGTTGGATGTTGTCGGCGTAATCTTCCACCATAGAGACGGTGGGGATGCGTATCGCCTCTCTCAGGTGCCGTACGGCGGCGTCCTTGTCTATGGCAGGGAGATCCTGCGCTTTTCCCGGGGCGACTTCGGGACGATTGAGCGCCGTGCGGATGATGAGCGCGGCAAAGAAGACGACTATGATGCCGGCAATTATGCCGCCGACGATCGCGCCTATGGTTTCGGGTGTCATAAGTATATCCTCCTGATAAGACGAGAAATAAAACTCTATAAAAATTATACACTCAACCTCGCCGTATTTCAAGAGGGAGGAGAATTTCGCTTGCCTCACATTCCTTGCGGTGCGCGCAACGGAAAGACGGGGATATCCGCCGCAGAGAGGCGGCAAGGAAGGGGAAAGAGTCCTCGCCGGACGAGCGGGCGGAGGAGAGAAGAAAAAGCGAAAGGCGCGGGCTTTCGCAGGAGATCGAGCGCGGCTAAAAACCCGCTCTTTTGAAAGGAGGGCAGGAAAGAAAACAAAAGACGGCGTCCTTCGAGAAAGAGGTCGCGATCCGACTTTTTCTCCTCTTTTTAAGCGAAAAACCGCAAGAAGAAAGGAGAGCTTCCCCATGCGCCGCATTCTCTCTCATAGGTACGGATCAGGGCAAAAACGCTAAAAAACGACCGCAATATACGAGATTGCCTTATTTCTGCGTGTCGGGCGTTTCAAAGGAAGGAAAAGACAAGAAAAGCTCCTATCGGCTCTTTGAAGACGCTTTTTCCGCGATCCTGCCCGATATCCTTCATGGAGGAAGGATTTTTCGCAAAAATTATTAGGGCAGGGTTTTTCGGGGAAAAGTACTCTATAATTCTAGCGTTATGAGAATAATTTTTGAGGCAGTATTCTCAAAAAATTATTTTTCGAGAGAAGTATTACAAAAATCTCGGAGTTTAAGAGTAGTTTTGATATAAATATGACTATGTTTGCCTCTTCTCGCCGACCGATGGCGGCGCAGAGCGAACTTGCTTTTAGACATTTTCAGGCACGCGCAAAGTTGCGCCCCTTTACGTCGCGCGGCATACGGCTCCCGATTTCGGCGCAATATTTGAGAATATATTTTCCCGCCGTCTTTCCCGCGCAACGTATATCAACGCACCGTACCGCCTCCCTTAATCACGCCATATACTTATTCGGAGCGTGCTTGAACCTCACGTCTCCGAATAAGTGTAAGTGGGAGTCAGATACTCTCCGAATAAGTGTACGTGGGAATCAAACACGTCTTCGAATGAGTTCACGGGGGGAGGGAGTGGAGTCCCGAACCCGGGGTCCCCGCAAATATCACCAAAGGTGATTTTGTGGGGTATAGTGAGGAGGGGGTACACTTCCGTGTCAGGGGATTTACCTCCATAAATTGTCTCGGATCTGTCGCGGTGCGGTGGGAAAAGGTTTTGATTGACAGGCGGAGGAAAGGGTTGTATCATTTATTACTGATACGAGCGCGTAGCGCGCGATATGCGGCGATAATGTATATAAGATAAGCGCGCGCTCGTGCGTGAGCGATCGTCCCCTTTGTGCGAGGGCGTGAGCGCAAGTGGCAAACGGCGTTTCAACGGGGCGCATATCCTTTTATGCGAGTCTCGGGATACGCCCCGCAAATACGAATCAAAAACTGCGCGGGCGAGTCGTCCGTGCGTCGGAGGTAGAAATGAAATTTGAAAACAAAGGCGTTCAGAAGTTCATCGATGAAAGCATAGCGCTTTGCGCTCCCGACAAAGTGGTGCTCATCGACGGCAGCGAGGAACAGCTCGAGTCTCTTCGCGCAGAAGCCTGCTCCACGGGCGAGATGATCAAGCTCAATCAGGAGCTTTTGCCCGGGTGCTATCTGCATCGCACCGCCGTCAACGACGTTGCGCGCGTCGAGGGGCGCACCTTCATCTGCACCGAGAAGGAAGAGGACGCCGGTCCCACCAACAACTGGATGCAGAAAGACAAGGCATACGAACTGCTCAAAGGCATCTACAAAGGCGCGATGAAGGGCAGGACCATGTATATCATCCCCTTCTCCATGGGCGCGGTGGGTTCGCCTTTCTCCAAGATCGGCATCGAGCTCACGGACAGCATTTATGTCGTGCTCAACATGGCGATAATGACCCGTGTGGGACAGAATGTGCTTGACACCCTCGGCGACAGCGACGATTTCGTGCGCGGTCTGCACGCCAAAGCCGACCTCGACGAGGAAAAGAGGTATATCTGCCAGTTCCCGGAGGACAACACCATCATGTCCGTCAATTCCGGTTACGGCGGCAACGTGCTCCTCGGCAAGAAGTGCTTCGCGCTCCGCATAGCCTCATATCAGGGCAGGAAAGAGGGTTGGCTCGCAGAGCATATGCTCATCCTGGGCGTTGAGAAGCCGAACGGCGAGACCAAATATATCGCGGCGGCGTTCCCCTCTGCGTGCGGCAAGACCAATCTCGCCATGCTCATCCCTCCCAAGGAATTTGCCGAGAAGGGATACAAAGTGTTCACGGTCGGCGACGATATCGCGTGGATAAGAGTGGGCGCGGACGGCAGACTGTACGCCATCAATCCCGAGAACGGGTTCTTCGGCGTGGCTCCCGGCACCAATGCGAAATCTAACCCCAACGCGCTTGCCACCACCCGCAAAGGCACGATATTCACCAACGTGGTGCACAACCTCGAAAACAACACCGTATGGTGGGAAGGGCTGGATAAGAATCCTCCCAAGAAAGCCATCGACTGGAAGGGCAATCCCTGGACGGAAGAGGACAGAGCAAACGGCGTGAAGGGCGCGCATCCCAACTCCCGTTTCACCGCTCCCGCGAAGAACTGCCCCTGCATTTCTCCCGAGTTCGAAAATCCGCAGGGCGTGCCGCTTGACGCGATAGTGTTCGGCGGCAGACGCGCAAAGACCGCGCCCCTCGTTTACGAAGCGCGCGACTGGGCGCACGGCGTGTTCGTGGGCTCCATCATGGCGAGCGAGACCACGGCGGCGGCGAGCGGAGCGGTCGGAGTGGTGCGCCGCGACCCGATGGCGATGCTTCCCTTCTGCGGCTACAACATGGGAGATTACTTCGCTCATTGGCTTGAAATGGGCGAGAAGGTCACCAAGAAGCCCAAATTCTTCAACGTCAACTGGTTCAGGACGGACGACGAAGGTCACTTCCTGTGGCCCGGCTTCGGCGACAACCTCCGCGTGCTGGATTGGATCCTGAAACGCACCGAAGGCGAGGCGGAAGCGGTGGAGACTCCCATAGGCTACGTGCCCCGTCCCGAGGACATCGACCTCAACGGGCTGGACATGACCACAGAGGACGTCGCAGACCTCCTCACCGTGGACAAAGAGCTCTGGAAAGAGGACGCCGCGGGCATCGAAGCGTTCTACGCCAAGTTCGGCGACAAGCTGCCCAAGGCGCTTGCGGACGAGCTCGCCACTCTGAAAAACAACCTGAAATAAGACAAAAAGGCGTGGCGCGCCCACGAGGGCGCGCCGCCAACGCCGCGCTCGGCGCATACTGAAAGATGAGGGGAAAATTCGGACGGAAACGTCGGATTTTCCTTTTGTGCGTTTTTGTGCGGACGGCGCGTAAACGCGTCTCGGCGTACGGGGAGCTCCTTTCGGGCGGCGGCTCCGCACGTCGGATGACATCAAGACTCAATTCATCCCGCAGAGCGGGAAATAAGGAACGGATATGGAACTGTACCAAAGATTTTTGACCGAAAAAGTTGACGAAAACGGGAGACTGACGGGGATAGATTTCCACGCTCCCGACGACTTCAATTTCGGCTTCGACGTGGTCGATTACTACGGCACCGAGGAGCCGGAGAGAAGAGCCATGATCTGGGTGTCTTCGGAGGGAGAGGAGAGGATCTTCACTTTCGGGGACATGATGCGCAAGTCTGCGCAGGCGGCGAATTATTTCAGATCCCTCGGCATAGGCAAGGGGGACAGAGTCCTCCTCGTCCTCCGCAGACATTGGGAATTCTGGCCCATCATCGTGGCGTTGCACAAGATAGGCGCCATCAGCATTCCCGCGACCGATCAGCTCAAAGAGAAAGACTTTGTGTACCGTTTCGACGCCGCGGGCGTCAAAGCCATCATCTGCACCACGACGGGCAACGTCATCGAGGAAGCGGAGAGCGCGGTGAAAAAGTGTCCGCAGGTGACGGTCATGGTCTCGGCAGTCGGCAGGAGGGAGGGCTGGCATTTCTTCAACGCCGAATGTGAGGCGTTTGACGAGGTGTATCCCCGTCCAACGGACGGCACCGCGCCCATGCGCGACGAGCTCATGCTGATGTATTTCACCTCCGGCACCACGGCGTATCCCAAGATCGCCGCGCACGAGCATACCTACGCGCTCGCGCACTTCGTCACCGCGAAATGGTGGCACAACGTCAGGAAGGACGGGATACATTTCACCGTCGCCGAGACGGGATGGGGCAAAGCCGTGTGGGGCAAGCTCTACGGTCAATGGCTGTGCGGAGCCTGCGTGTTCACCTACGATTTCGAGAAGTTCGACCAGGAAAAGCTGCTCGGGATGATAGAAAAATACCGCATCACGACATTCTGCGCGCCGCCCACCATCTACCGCTTCATGATAAAGGCGGATCTGAGCCGTCACGACCTTTCCTCCCTCCAATACATCACCACGGCGGGAGAGGCGGTCAATCCCGAGGTTTTCAACCAGCTCAAAGCCGCCACGGGGCACTCCCTCATGGAGGGATTCGGGCAGACGGAGACCACGCTCACGGTGGCGAACCTCGTCGGTATGACCCCGAAACCGGGCAGTATGGGCAAGCCCACCCCGATATACAAGCTCAAACTCGTGTCCGCAGACGGCACCGAGACTCCGATGGGGGAGCCGGGCGAGATATGCATCGACATCTCGGAGGGCAGACCGTACGGGCTCTTCCGCGAATACTACCGCGACAACGCGAGCACGTATCGTGCCATGCATGACGGGCTTTATCACACCGGGGATATGGCGTATCGCGATGAGGACGGATATCTCTTCTTCGTCGGGCGCACGGACGACATCATCAAGTCCAGCGGCTACCGCATCGGACCCTTCGAGATAGAGAGCGTGCTCATGGAGCACCCCGCCGTGCTGGAATGCGCCGTCACCGGCGTCCCCGATCCCACAAGAGGGCAGGTCGTCAAAGCGACCATCGTCCTTGTGAACGGCTATGAGGGCACCGACGACCTCAAAAAAGAGATCCAGACCTTCGTCAAACATCTCACCGCCCCCTACAAATACCCCCGCGTCATAGAATTCGTGACCGAACTGCCGAAGACTATATCGGGGAAGATCAGGAGGACCGAACTGCGCCACTGAAAGGCGTCATTTGGCGAATAGCTTTGTCAAAGCCTCTGCCGTAGATGCTCACTTACGATCAAGTAAGCTCCGCCTCTCGGCAGAGGCTTTTTCGCGCTCTTCATCCAAATGACGCCTTTCAGCGGATTGGCGTTTGGAAAGGGCGAATAACTGCGTCAACGCCTCCCATACGGGCGCGCGGCGTACTTTTTGCCCCAGCCGAAAATCTTTGATTTTCGCCCGGGGACCCCGTGTACGTAAGCGCCCGTATGGGAGGCTTTTCCTTGTTCTTCATCGTATTCAGGCTGGTTAAAAGGGGTTTACGTCCCCTAGCATGGTAATATTGTACCCCCTCCTCCCCTTCGGGACTCCTCCCCCACTCGGAATAGAGTTCATTCCTCCTAAAATGCGGGATATACTTTTTCATAAAGGCGCAGATTGCGCCTTTATGAAAACACCTCTTGAAAAAAGTTTGAATCTCGCACTCACATAATCAAGCGGCGACCAGTATAGACTAAACGTCGCTCGCGGGGCGAGGAGGGCGACTCGACGCGCACCGAGCCCGTGTCTACTTAATTATTCGTCTAGCTTGCGAGATCGCAGATACGCGCCGCGACTTGCAAGAGCGGGCGCAAACGCCCGCTGTGCAAGTTTGGCTGAGCGGCGCGTGAAATCGTCTTCGAATAAGTTAACGTGGAGTTCAAACACGCCCAGAATAAGTTCACGTGGGAATCAAGCACGCTTCGAATGAGTTTACGTGGAAGTCAGGCTCCACTCCGAATAAGTTTACGTGGAGTTCAAACACGTCTCCGAAAAAGAGACGTAAAGTTCAGGTTGCACTCCGAATAAGTGTACGTGGAAATCAAACACAGTCCGAATAAGTATACGTGGGAGTCAGGCTCCACCCCGAATAAGTGTGCGTAAAGTTCAAGCACGCTCCGAAGGGGGGGGTCACTTGCCGGTGAGGGCGTTGTAGATGGTGCTGCGGGAGATGCCGAGGTGTCGCGCGGCTTCGGCGAGGGTGATGTTGTTCTCGCGCAAGATGTCGATGATGCGGCAGAGCTCCTCTTTGTCGTGCTTGATGACGGAAAGGTTGCAACGGGCGTTTTTGAGGATGTTGGCGATGCCAGCGTCGCGGGCGGCGGGGCTCTCCTTGTGATCCAGCCAGATGGGGCAGAGCCCGTCCTCGTGCTCGGACTTTTCGGACATTATCGCGAGGAGGTTTTGGGGAGAGACGTCAAAAAGCTCGGCGGCGCAATCGAGATCGACAATGCCTTCGCCATCCAGATAACAGCGCAACCCCGAGAATAGGTAATCCGCCGCGTTTTGCACCAAACCGACCTTTACGGGGTTGTTGTGGATGTACACCAGGCAGTTTATGACATAACGGTCGTCAAAGATGGGCTGGCTGAGATAGCGGTTGCGGAAGACGTAGCCCACGCGGTCGTTGACCTTGTTGTACCAGCCGGCGAAGCGGGTGTTGACGCGGTGCATGAAGGCGATCACCGCCTCGACGGAGGGGGTGCGCAGGAGGATGTGGGCGTGGTTGCTCATGATGCAATAGGTGATGATCTTGACGTCGTAGTCGTCTTTGAAGCGCGCGAGGTCGTCAAGATAGGCGGATTTAAGGGAATTTGTGGCAAAGATGCTTTCCTTGCCGATGCCTTGGACGACGACATGGAGATAGGGTGAAGAGTTGTCTTTGCGGGAGATACGGGGCATGGTCCACCTCGGAGATTTGATGAGTTGAGTATAAGCGATAAATCTAAAAAAGTCAAGCGATTTTGGACACTTGGGGACGTGTTTAAAATGTCCAAAAAATGGACAAAATAAACACGTCCCCAAGTGTCCAAATTGGAAAGATGGAGGTCGATATGGAGAGGGTGAAGAGGGGGGAAACGGGGGAGAGGAGGGGATGAGAAATGATACTGTTTGGTGGGGATTTTGAGGAAAAATGACGAAATAAGGAAGAAAAGGGGAGAGGGGAAAAGAGGGAAAGATGAAGAAGTGAAAGATAGCGATTTATATTGCGATTTTGGACACATGGGGACGTGTTTAAAATGTCCAAAAAATGGACAAAATAAACACGTCCCCATGTGTCCAAATTGGAAAGAGGGGAGTCGATATAAGAGGCGGGGCGGCGCCGAAAGGGCGTAGGGAAATTATTGGGAGTGTGTTTGATTCCAACGTACACTTATGCGGAGACGGAACTACGCGCCGCTCAGCCAAACTTGCACAGCGGGCGTTTGCGCCCGCTCTTGCAAGTCGCGGCGCGTATCTGCGATCTCGCAAGCTAGACGAAAAATTAAGTAGACACGGGCTCGGTGCGCGTCGAGTCGCCCTCCTCGCCCCGCGAGCGATGTTCGGTAAGTACTGGTATCCGCTTGATTATGTGAGTGTGAGACTCAAACTTTTTTCAAGAGGTGTTTTCATAAAGGCACGATTTACGCCTTTATGAAAAAGTAAGTCCCGCATTTTAGGAGGAGCGAACTCTATTCCGAGTGGGGGAGGAGTCCCGAAGGGGAGGAGGGGGGACAACATTCACCAGCGAGACGAGGGTAAAACGAAAGATTAAAAGGAGGGAGGGGAGGGGTAACTTTGGTTGAGGGGGGTTGAAAGGAGGGGGAAAGGGTGATAGAATCATCATGCATATGAATATCATGTGTGTGCGCGCAGGGGTGCGCATATGCATGGGAGAAGAAAGTTTCAAGAAAATTTCGAAGTGACAAGGGAAGTTGCTTTTGAGAGGTGGGATTATGAGTAACAGCCGTAACGGGCAGAGAAGATTTTTGGTCGGAACCATGAAAGCCGTAGTGCTGCTGATGTGCTTTGCGCTGATATTCGCGCTGGTGCTGACTGTGGGAGTCATGGGCGGCGGGTTCGGCTTACCGGTCGCGGAGGCGGAATATTCTCCGGCGGTGTCTTACCTTAAGGTCAACGGGCGGACATACAGCAGCGATGCGGAGGTAATTGCCGCGATCCAAGCGGCGCTTCATGCGCAGAATGCCGGCTCGGTGACAGTCACGATTGATTTGGCGAGTACAGACCTGCAATCCTACTCAGACATGTCGGCAACTTCGGGCAGTGCATCAAACTATGACTGGAGCGGAAGGCCGTGGGACGCAAACGACGGTTTCGGCGCTCAAGCGGATACAAAAACAGCAGACGTCTTTTCCTGGCTCAACTTCCGTATACCCAGCGCAATCACTGCGTTCATATCCAATTCCAGCTATTCCGTAAGCGCAAGGCATCAGGCGGAAATATGGTGCAGACGCAAGGCTCTTACAGGCGGCCAAATTATGTGGGGATATTCGTTCGAATCGAGCGGAAGCGCATGGACCAGTCTTGCCTGGAACACCAAAGGGTCTACGTATCGTCAAGGAGACGGTGTCGGAGACGACGCCAAGGTCCTTGACGCAAACGCAACGATAACCCTCAACAGTGCAGACAAATATGTGCACGTCGGACTACAAGGCAATCATCAAGGTGCATATGGTTGGGCAGTCGGCGGCGGCGTGAGAGCGACGAACAACGTCTTCACTTTCACGATAAAGGTCAACAACATCACCGACACGGCGGCGCCGCAGGCGACGGTGAACGGGGACAACTCCACGTTGCAGTCCACGCTGGCGACGGACAACGGGACTTATCTCAACCCCGACAGCGAGCTTTACGAGACCATCAAGAACAACGCGCCGAAGGACAACGCGACCATAGCCACCGGCAACGTCATCAACATGACAGACGCGGCGGTGGGGAAGGACAGCATCACGGTGGGCGTCATGAAGTACTCCAAGATGCTGACGCTGGACGTGAAGGACAGGATAGACTCGTCAACTTTCGCAAACAGGGCGAACGCGAACCCTTACTCCGGGGTCGCGGGAGGGAGAGTGAGCGGGGCTTCTATCGGCGTTTCATACGGAAATTACGTTGAGGGATATTTCAGCTACAACGGCGGGACAAACAACGGGTGGTATTCCTGGAAGGCGGATCCCTCGAGAGACTCGGGGACGCTGACGTTGTATTTCAAGGACAACACGGGCGACAGCGGCGTGAGCGTGACGCTCAAGGACAGCGGCGGAAAAGAGGAGACATACACCGTCAAAGTGGCGGGCATATACGACAAGGCGTCGGACATGAGCGGGCTCGGCGCCACTCCCGAGAAGCAGATAGGGAAAGACTTCACCGGCCTCGACTGGCTTTTCAACAATCTCCTGAACCCCTCTTTCACGGGCGCGGGCACGGGCAACGTCTCGCAGGTGTGGTACTACACCTTGGAGCGTTTTGACACCGCAAACGCGGCGCTCGGCGCCGCCGCCGCGAGCATCGGGACGGACACCAAAACTCTTTATCCCTTCGGCTACGGCACAAACGGGAACATCAGAGGAACGGGCGCCGACAGCGGGTTCTCATTCGAGACGGGGCTCTTCAACGGTCAGCCCACCGCGAGCGGGGCGAAGGGATACGTCGGGGCGGGATATTACCGCATCACGTTCTTCAACATGAACTATGCCGGATATATGCAGAGCACGGGGCAGGCGTTCTACTTCAAGGTGGACGCGGAGGCCCCCGACGTCACGGCGGAGGTCTCCTACGACACGCAGGGCGGGAAGGTGTTCGCAGAGGGAGATGAGGATCGCAACGGGATCATCATGCCCTCGGAGGAGGCATGGGTCTCGCCGTACCTCGACGTGGCTCTGACTTTCGCGCCCAACTTCTCGGGCAACAGAGTGAGAGTGTCGGGCTCGGACGGAGTGGATTATTACGTCGTGATACGCGACGGCAAGATAGATTCCGTCAAGACGAGAGACGGCGGGGACGCCGCCGGCTGGACGAACAGCGAGGACAGGTGGATCTCGACGGTCGGCGGCGCATTTGAAAAAGCGGAAGTGTGGATCGTCTCCTCGGAGGGGAATGTCACGCTCTTCGCCAGATATACGGGAGTCGAGGGCGGAGACACCCAGAGAACGAGCGTCTTCACCGTATACAGCAACGCGGATCTTACAGGCAACTCCACGCAATGCGTGTTCGGGACGCCCGAGGGCTGGACGAACGGCGAGATCAGGCTTTGGATAGACAGGATCGCTCCTTTGCGCCCCGACATCTCCGAGAGCGGGAGCACGGAGGAGACGGATCACATCCTCCTCAACACCACGGACACCGTGCCGCAGGGGGAGGAGAGAAGGTGGTATACGGACTCCGCCGCGCTCACGGGGACTTTCACCGCCACGCAGAACGAGTATGTATACACGTATGTGAGCGCTGTGACATATTACCCCACTGTAGAGAAGTTCCAAGATGGGCTCGCAGGGATAAGGGAGATATACGAGGGCAGGACTTTTGCAGAAGAGGGGAGCGGATTTGAAGAATATGCCTCCTCCAACGTGCACAATATCTCCTTCACCGCAGGCAGCGAGGTCGGTTATCACGTGATGTACGTCTTCTCGACGGACAGAGCGGGCAACGTCAGCGAGCTCGGCGTGTACGGCGCGTTGGTGGATCCCACGAATTACACCGTCAGAGTCACGATAGCGGACGGATATCTCTCGGAATTCAACAACACTCAGCCCTTCGAGCTCCAATATGAGGATCAGGAAACTTTCAAACGCGGACAGGAGATCAACTTCAAGCCCGTGCTCCTGAACGCTCATGCGGGCGCGTACGTACCTTATAAATTATATAAGATGTCCGACGACGGCTCCGTCATCACGAATACCCCCGTCTACACCCACGGGGATGAGGATATCGACGCGACGTTGAAGCAGGAATACGTGTATGAGGGATACGAGTACGCAAGAGTGGAGGACGGCACCCTCGTCCTCGCCGTGGACAGGAGCACCATCGGAGCTCTCCCGATAAAGGACGGCGCCGCGACTTTGGTCTTCTCCTACCGCAGGGTGGTCAACGCCACTTTCTCGGGCGGCGCGACTTACAACGGCGCGGAACTGAAAGCGGGCGTCAACGCGAGCTTTACGGACAACACCGTGATGACGAACGTTTCATCGGAGAAGATACCCTATCAGGTCGTCTACCCCGATGGGTATCAGGGCAATGTCACGAACGCGGACAGTTACACCCTTGCGCTGACGCGCAAGCCGTCGGAGTTCTATGTGCTCGCAAGCGAGACCACGAGTTTTACTTTCACGGTCTCCAAGGCTAAGCTCACAGCCACTTTCGAGGTGACGGGGACGGGATATACCTACGGCGACCTCGTCACGTACAGCGGAAACGAAAAATATTTCGGCAACAAGATCGCCTACACCCTCGACCCGGCGGGACTGCTCGGCGTTGACAAGGGCATCACGGATATCACGGCGCTCGGCGGGAGCCTCTCCTTTGCCATCACGGGGCAGGACGGCTATCTCGAAGCGGGAAGTTATACTCCCACCCCCAACGCCGTGACGAAGAACTACACCATCTCGGTGGTGTGGAAGACGGGCGCGAACAGCATCGTCATCGGAGCGAGACAACTCGACATCGTCGTTGAGTCCCCCGACTCCGCCGTGACGTACGGCAACCCGCTCCCCTCGGTGTATACATTCACCATCCCCGCGTCCTATTTCGATTGGGACACCCTCAGGATGTTCGGCGGCGCGGAGGAGATACAGGCGCTGTTTGAGGCGGATATAACCGTCACAGCGGAGGGAGAGGGATACACGGTCACTCTGCCCGCGTCCTTCGTCACCACCGCCGCCACCCAAAACGATTTCAATCTCGTGAACGTCGGAGAGTACAAGATCACGGGGCTCGGCGACATCATCGCGAGCGGCAACTTCTCGCAGGCGTTCGATGAGGAACAGAGCGGTACGGTCAAGGTCGAGCCCGTCACCGTCACGGTCAGTCCCTCGGGCAATATCCAGGCATACAGCGTGGAAAACAAGGCGGAGATCGCAGAGATCAAGATCCCCATCTCGGGCGCGGATGTCACCAGGTTCGGCATCTCGGGGTACCTCGTCCTCGACCAAACGGGACATGAGGACCATGAGACGGGTACTCAGGAATATTACGTCCTCGAGGACGCTTCGACGCTCTTGTCCTCCCACAACACAGACGACGTGACCAACGTCAACATCGTGGTGTCGCGCGGCGATGTCAAAATTTCGGTCACCATCCGTATCGCCACGGGCGTGTTCGTCATCACCTTCAACGAAAACGTGACTTTCACCACCACTTACGGCGTGTGGTGGGACCGCAATCTGCTCACGTTTGACGGTCATTCTTACACTTACGAATATTACGCGGTCAATGACGGCGTGCGCGACAAAGAGCCCACGCCTTGGGAAAATACGCCCATCCTCAGCGTCACGATAGACCGTTTCTCAGCTGCCGAGAAAGATGTGTTCAGGAACAACGTAGGGACGTATCCCATCTATCTGAAATGCGACGGATTTGACGGTACGTCTGAGTTTAACGCATCGGATTACAGCTTTGAGTACTACGCCAACGACGGGAGCAAGGTCCCCGACGTGCTCACTGTGACTCAGGCGGAGGTCGAGATCTCTGCCGCGACTCTCAACGAGACCGAAAAGGTGTACGGCGAGACCGATCCCACGTTCGCGTTCACGTATACGTTCGGGAATGCGCCCACGGGGGATTATATTTCGAGATATCAAACCGCGCTGGGGCACGTGCCCGCAGTCACGGGCGCGGTGCGTCTCGGTATGGACGGCGCCGCCGCAGGTCGCTACGACGACGCGGGCGTATACACCTTCTCCTGGGAGAACGCCAGATTTGCGGACACCAACCTTAAACTCGTCGTGGCGGAGGGCTTCGAGAGCCCCGAGTTCACCATTAAGCAGAGACCCATCTACCTCAACTCCTCCGTCCTCGTCACGGCGGGGGACAAGGAGTATGACGGCTCTTCTACGGCGGAGAGCGCGACGATAGATTTCCTCTCGGGCAACAACGATCCCGTTGTCAACAATGACGACGTCAGGATAGGCTTTGAAAGAGCGGATTACTGGTATGACGACAAAACCGTCTCGGCATTCATCCCGAGCGCAGCGTCGTACCTTTACGCGATACGCCTCCTCAACGTCGCGATAAGCGGCGAGGACGTGGGCAATTACACCCTCAGAGGCGGGGTGACGCAGGACGGCGTGCTCTGCATCGTCACGGGTGAGGAGTACAAGATCACGCCCGTCATCATCGCCATAAACGCCGGGGGATTCCAAATTCCCGAGAAGGTCTACGACGGCACGGATAAGATAACGTCAGCAGTCACCATCACAGGCGCGCTCAACGGGATCGCGGGAGGTTGGACTCTCGTTGATGGGCACTATGCATCCAAGGACGCGGGTGAGGGCGCGGTCACTTTCGTGTTGCAAAACAAGGGCTATGTGCCCGCGGGCGGCAAAGCGGAGGATTACTTCTCTACCGCGCGGGGCATGACGGTCGATGTCGCCGAGGACGGCACGGTCACCCTCACGGTGAGCGTCGACGCGGTCGTCAACGGCACCATCACCAAACGCCCCGTCACCCTTGACGACATCCTCTTCACCTTCAAGGAAGCGGATCGCAAAAAGGTGTATGACGGTACGCGCGCGTTCGAGGTGAAATTCAAGTTCGCCGACTCTCTCGCCCTCGAGGTCGAGGGGTTTGACGCGGACGCCGTCGGGCTCACCTTCGTCGCGAGCGTGGAGGGCGAGGACGTGACGGAGGCGGGATATGACCTCGAAGTCAGCGAGATCGCCATCAACGAAAATGGCAATTATACGCTCGGCACGGGGCTCAGCACTTCGGAACCCGGCGCCCTCAACGCCAAGTTGAACGAGGGAGGCAAATTCTTCATCACCAAAAAGTCGCTCGTCTTCGACCTCACTTTCAAGGAGGCGGTGTACAGCGGCGCGGAAGGGCCCACTCCCACGCGCGATCCGCTGTTCGGCGGGCTTGTCGAGGGGGAGACCCTCGTGGTGCAGAACGACGAGGGGTCCAAACCCACCTATACCTACGCCAATAAGGACAATGGTTGGGCGGCGTTCCCCTATGTGCAGGATCACTCCGAGGGCGGCAAGTACTATCACGACGTGACCGCCACGTTCAGGCTCATTGAGGGCGGCGAATTCGATTACGTCAACTACGACCTCGGCGACATCTCGGTCGAGGACGACACCGTCACTCTCAGGATGGAAAAGGCGGCGGTGCTCGATCCCAAGCCCGTCTATATCAACATCTCGCTCATCAAAGTCGTCGATAAAGTGTACGACAACACCACCAGAGCTGACCTCACCTTCCCGAAGAACGTCGCGGGCAACAGCTTCGTCGGCACGGACGCGAACGCGATAGAGTGGACCTATTCCGCCGCGTTCGACACCGTCAACGTCGGCTCCGAGAAGACGGTCACCATCTCAAATCTCGGCATCAAAGCCCAGGAGAACGTCCAAAACGCCAAGGATATCGCAAGAAGCTATAAGGTGGAAACCAAGGTGAGCTCAGGCTCCCTCGAAGGCAACATCACTCCCGCCACCCTCACCGTGGAGTTTGTCCTCCCCGACAAGACCTATGACGGCAACCGTTATGCGGGCGTCGGGGCGGCGTATGTGGATTATACGCTCGCGGGATTCATCGAAGGCGACGCGACCGAGAGCAACTATTCAGTGGATATAGCCGCGGCGGGTTACGATTCCGCAGACGTCGCCGCCCCCGGCGAGGCGCAGACGGGCAGAGTGTTCGGCGTTGAACTCGTCAACGACCTCGGCGCCGCCGTCAACTACAAGCTCGACCTCCGCGAGTCCGATGTGTTCTATCTGTACAGCGGGACGCCCGGTCTCGCCGCGCAGGATAAGATCGTCGCATCCATGGTCTACGACAGAAGGACGTATTACCTCACCGAGGAGAAACTCTCCGGCGATGCGCTCGAAGGGCTCATCCTCGACAGCGAGGATGGCTGGGAGCTCAACTATCTGCCCGCATACGGTGCAATGTCTCCCGCAGACGTCTCCTTCACCGCCATCATCGACGACCCTGCGGCGTTCACCAAGCAGTTTGACGATACGGCGACATTCAACAACACCTCCAAGCCCGTCTACGGGTCTCCTCAGGACGTCCAGGACGTCGAGGCGGGCGGCGAGATGATCTATGACTACCACATCAGACTCTCGGTGGACTACATCGGCATCACCCTCACGGGAGACAACTTCGACATCGCCTTCTCCGATCCCAACGTCGGCGACAGCAAGGATATCATCTTCACCGTCGTCCTCGAAGAGGGCAACAATAACTACCGCTTCAACGCCGGCACCGGTTATACCGTCAGGGGAGCGGGCAAGATCACGCCCATCCAGCTCAACGCCTCCCTCTCCACCGAGGGCAACTCCGTCACTTACGGCGAGCAGATAGGCTTCGACGTGAGCTACGACATCAACGGCACGGAAGTCCGCCTTGACGGCGAGGGCAACGCCTACATCCCCACCAAGGATTGGAGGACCGCATTCGGCATCGGCAACGATTACGTCGAGGACTATGACTATACTTCCAGAAAGTATATACAGGACGTGGACGGCGTCTTCCATCAGAGCAACGTGGGCAACTACGTGCGCGTCAACGGTAAGTTCGGCAACGTCTATCTCTCCGCTTCCGACGGCTCCTCCATCACGGACGAGCAGGGTATCGCCGTCGGCGACGCGGGCACCTATACCGGCGTCACGATAGGCGCGGCGGAGGGCGAGTTCCCCAACTTCACCATCTCCACCGTAGGCACCCACGTCGTCACCGTGGAAAAGAAGGCTCTGAACGTCGTCGTCTCCGGCAATGCGCAGGACGGCTCCTTCGAGGCGGTCTACTACTCCGGCGACCTGCCCGTGCCCTCCTTTGTCATCGATGAGGCGGAGCTCGCTTCCTTCGACAGCGTGGACGCCATCCTCGGCGAACTTGCTTCCGCCTACTCCTACAAGCTCAACGGCACGGGTGAGGATATCACCTCCGCAGACGAGATAAGCTCCCTCCTCGGGGAGGGCAACGCCTACGTCCTTGTCATCGACGACCTCACCAACTATGACGTCGCCATCGTGGACGAGGCGGGCGTGACCGCCGCTCCCGTGCTCACCATAGAGCTCCCCGTCCTCGATGAAACTCGTTACGAGCCAGTCGCGGACACCTCCCGTCCCTATGAGCTCGACGAGAACAGCAACGGCGAGGCGGTCGTCATCGAAGAGCTCCTCGGCGGTCTGGACGATATGGACAGCTACACCGTGGAGTGGAGGTCCGCAGACGGCGTCATCCTCACCGAGGCGCCCGTCAACGCGGGTGTGTATGAGTACACCGTCATCGTCAGGAGACTCATCTCGGCGGACGATCCTCTCAAACATGAGTACGACGGCGAGTATGTCATCTCAGGCGTCTTCACGATAGAGCGCAGGAACGTCGTCGTCACCGTCACGGGACAGACCTCCTTCGACTACGACGGCAACGAACATATGATCGACGGCACCACGGACCTCAAAGCCGTGGACGCCATCACGGGACAGGTGGTGGAAGGGTTCTTGCCCACCGTGCAGGTGGCGTATTCCTCCAACGGCGTCGTCACTCCCAATATGGTAAACGCGGGCACTTATTCCCTCGTGTTGACCATCGGTGAGGAATATGCGCCCAATTACACCCTCGACACCTCCCGTCTCTCTTCGCTCAGGGTCTATCCCAAGCCCGTCTCGGTCACCGTCGATCCCGCGAGCAAGACGCACGACGTCACCGACGGCGCAAAGGTCTGCGAGATCGAGTACTCCGTGGAAGACTCCGGGATCAAGGGCGTCACCGTCACCTACCGCGACAGCAGCGGCAGGACGGTCAGCTCCATAAGCTCTCCCGGCGTCTATTCCTACACCATCTCCAGCAACGACCCCAACTACGTCGTGAGGTCGGGAGCAAGCGGCACCATCACCGTCACCATCGACAAGGTGTACTTCAAGGGGGCAGGTTCCTCCTCCGACGTCACCGTGGACTTCGGCGAGCCCGTCACCAACAAGTACTCCCTCTCCGACACCGCGATACAGTCCGGCACAAGCTACTGGAGGACCATCGACAAGCACGTCCAGAAGCTCGCCACCGACGATGAAGGCTTCGTCACAGAAGGCATCATCCGCGTCGAGCTCAAAAACGCGAACGGCAAGGTCAGCTCCATCGGCAAGGAAGTCACCGTCACCGCTCAGATCCCCGATGGCGTCACCGTGGACGACGACCTCATGGTCTTCTACGTCACTCCTCAGGGCACTCTGGCGCAGATCATGGAATACGCTGTGGAAAACGGCACCATCACCTATAAGACCGCCTACATCTCCGACATCGTGTTCGTGCACGGCGGAGTGTTCGGCGGCGCGATAGGCGGCGGCTCCACCGTCGATACCGCGATAGGACAGGTCGATCTGTGGTGGCTCATCCCCATTGCGCTCGCGCTCTTTGTGGTCGTCCTCGCGCTCGCCATCCTCATCGGCGTGCTCGTCAAACTGCATCGCGCGCCCGATCCCGTGCCCGTGGAGGTCGAACCCATCGATTCCATCATGCCTCTGCCTCCCGCGCCCGTCCTCGCCCCCGCCGCTCCCGTTCCCGCGCCCATACCTGCCGCCGACGTCGAGCCGGTGAGCTATGACGCGCCTGCGGCTGTGAGCAAGCACAAGCAGCCTCCCATCATCGGCATACGCTAAAACGCCTCCATTTGGCGAACTGCTGTGTCAAAGGCATCCTTTTCTGCGGGTTACGTACGACTTAGTACGCGCCCCTTGAAAAGGGTGCCTTTTCCTTGCATTTCATCCAAATGGCGACGTTTTCACCATACGAGCGTTCGGGTGAGGGTATCTCCCAACCCGTCGTACACTTATTCGGAGTGTGCTTGAATCCTACGTATACTTGTTCGGAGACGGTCTCACGCGCCGCTCAGCCGCGTCGCGATCCGCGCGATGCTCGTCGCCTTGCGCCGCGTTGCGGCGGTAGGCTCGTCTGTCGCGCGGTCGCTCCTTTTCGCGTCGTGAAAATGCGGAGGCGCTCGTTCACTCCGCGTTTTGCAAGCAAAACTATCCGTTCACTCGCTCATTTTCACTCCGCGGGAGAGGAGGGTATGACCCTCGTCGGAATATGGCGGGCGTTTGCGCCCGCTCTTGCAAGTCGCGGCGCGCTCCCTGAGTGCCGAGCAACGCCGTAAACCTAAAAAGACACGGGCTTTAACTTGCGAGTGCCGAATTCCTCCTCCCGTGCCGGGCTTTCAGCAAGTGCAGGTCTCCGCTTGATTATGTGAGTGCGATATAAAAAACTTTTGTAGGAATGCGAAGTCAGTCCCGCATGATGCGGGGACTGAACTCGTTCGGACACGGGGGAGGAAAGCCCGCAGGGAAGGAGGGGGAGCCAACATTCACCCGCGAGACGTACAGTATGATAGAGTGTGCTTGAACACGACGAACAAGTGTGCGGCGTGCTCAGGGTTGATTTATGGGTAACGTCCCCGCGACAGGGAAATATTTTTGCCCCCTTCCTGCGGGTTTCCCCCAAAATCGTTCCCCCTTAAAAGGGAACCCACCATTTTGGGGGAAACCTTCGGCGCTCGGGCATGAGGGCTACCGAGGACGGCGCCTCTACGGCGCCGCCATGTTATGCCGCTTGCAATGCGCCCGCTTCGCGAAGAGAGTGGCGCATTGCTGACGCACTTTTCGTCTCGCCCTCGGCACTCACTTCGTCGCCGCCGACTTGCAAGAGGGCTGCGCCCTGTGCAAGTTTGGCTAGGCGGCTCCACTCCGAATAAGTGTACGTCGTGCTCGAGGCTAATTTTTTGGTTACGTCCCCTAACATGGAAGTATTGTACCCCCTCCTCCCCTTCGGGACTCCTCCCCCACTCGGAATAGAGGACTGTCCTCCTAAAATGCGGGATATACTTTTTCATAAAGGCGCATTCTGCGCCTTTATGAAAACACCTCTTGAAAAAGGTTTGAATCTCGCACTTGCATAATCAAGCGGATACCAGTATAGACTGAACGTCGCTCGCGGGGCGAGGAGGGCGACTCGACGCGCACCGAGCCCGTGTCTACTTAATAGCCGTCTAGCTTGCGAGATCGCAGATACGCGCCGCGACTTGCAAGAGCGGGCGCAAACGCCCGCTGTGCAAGTTTGGGTGAGCGGCGCGTGGTTTCGTCTTCGAATAAGTATACGTGGAATTCAAATACACCCCGAATAAGTGTACGGAGGAGACTTCCCACATCATCGGAAGTCAAATTTCGTCTTGCATTAGTCGGCGGGAGAGAGTATAATTAACTTATCAACCAATAAGGGGTGTATTATGAAAGTTGCAATCGGTTGCGATCACGGCGGCATCGTGTTGAAACAGGCGGTCAAAGAGACGCTGGAAGCTCTCGGGGCAGAGGTCGCGGATCTCGGCACCTACACCGAGGAATCGGTGGATTATCCCGTCTACGGGCTCAAAGTCGCCGAGGCTGTGGCTTCGGGAGAGTGCGGCGCGGGAGTGCTCATGTGCGGCACGGGCATCGGCATCTCGATCTCGGCAAACAAGGTCAAGGGCATTCGTGCGGCGGTGGTCACCAACACGTTCATGGCGGAGATGACCAAACGTCACAACAATGCTAATATCATCGCTCTCGGCGGCAGAGTGGTGACTCCGGACGAGGCGCGCGACATCGTGAAAGCGTGGTTCGAGGCGGAGTATGAGGGCGGCAGACACCAGCGCAGACTGGACATGATCGCAGACATCGAAGCCAAATATTTCAAGTGACAACAAATCGGAACGAATTGCGCATTCAAAAGCGCCCGAGACATCGGGCGCTTTTTGACGCTCTTTTCGCGCGGCGGTCAGGGAAGAGAGACATCCGCGCTCCCGGGCGGGGGAGTACAGCCGCAGTAGTGTTGGCGGTACAGCCCGTATTCCTTGCAAAGTATGGTGGAAGTCAGCCAGCCGTCCTTTTTCTTGAAATCGGAGGAGAGATAGCGCACACCCTCCCTTTCGGCGACCGCTCTCCCTATATCGTTGATGAGGGGAGCGTTTTTTCGGGGACTCACCGTAAGAGTGGTGGCGAAAGCGTCGTATGCCTCCCTGTGTTCGGCAAGATATCTCGCCGTCCCGCCGAGGCGCAGCCCGAAGCACGCCTCGCACCTCCTGCCTCCCTCGGGGAGCTCTTCCATCCCCTTCGCCACGGAGAGGAACTCCTCCTCCATCTGTTGCGGGACTATGAGTTTGACGTCAGGAAAATGCGTCAAAAGGAGTTTTAGTGTGTCAAGGCGTTTGATAAACTCGCTTTTAGGCAAAATATTGGGGTCGTAGTAGTACAGAGTGACGTCAAAACGCTCGTGTATGCGAGGCAACACCCCCGCGGCGCACGGACCGCAACAGACGTGCAGGAGCAGGCGGAGCCTGCGTCCGCTCGCTTCGGCGTTTTCGAGTTCGAGGTCGATATCCGTCTTTGTGCCGTATGAATTTGTCATGCTCGGATTATATCATTTCTCCGCCGCGATTTCAAGTCGGGAGGGATATGCGCGTTGCGGAGTCGAGCCCATCGACAGTCCCGTTTTCGCTCAAGATCCTCTTTTCATCTTGGGGGGAGAGCGGATTTGTGTTGAGCTTCGCGCGCGCGTATGGTATTATAGATGTGTATTGAGGTGATCATGGGTTCGCGCATACTCGAAGCAAAAGGTGTGAAAAAGTCCTACACCGTGGGGGATGTGACCTCCGAGGTGTTGAAGGGCATAGACATGAGCGTGGAAGAAGGGGAGTTCGTCGCCGTGCTCGGCGAGTCGGGTTCCGGCAAATCCACATTGCTCTACATCCTTGCGGGCATAGATTCTCCCACCGAGGGGAGCGTGAAACTGCTCGGGCGGGAGCTTTCCTCCGTTTCGGACGAGGAACTTGCCGCCATGCGCCGCAGGGAAGTGTCTTTCGTCTATCAGTTTGACAATCTCGTCCCGCATCTCACCGCATACGAAAACATCATCCTGCCCCTCAGGCTGGACGGCAAAAAGGCAAAGGAATGCGCGGATATCGTGTCCGACGTGTGCCGCTTTTTGGGCATACACGAGAGGCTCAACAACCTGCCCGCACAGCTCTCGGGCGGCGAGCAACAGCGCGTCGCGCTCGCCCGCGCGCTCGCTACCGACCCCAAGCTCATCTTTCTGGACGAGCCGACGGGCAGTCTGGACAGGGAGAGAGGTCGTCAGGTCATGGAACTTCTCGAACGCATCAACCGCGAGAGGGGAGTGGCTCTTGTCATGGTCACGCACTCCGCCGCGCACGCGGCGTACGCCTCCCGCAAAGTCGAGATAGAGGACGGACTCATCGTAAAATGACATTCGCACTCGCGCTCAGATCACTGAAAGCAAAGCCCCTCCGCACGCTGGCGTCCGTGGCGGCGATCGCCGTTGCCGTGGCGATGTTTTTCTGTATGTTTTCATTCGAGGGCGCGGTTTATGATTACGTTTACGCGGTAGAAACCGCCGATTTCGGTGACAGCGACATCATCATATCCCAAAAGAGCGGCGGCGACAGGATCGCCCCGGACGACCCCTTGTACGACGTAGAGGGCGTGGAGAGCGTGACCGCCACGGTCTCCCTTTACGCGCTGTTGGACGGCGAGGGGGAGGAGGAATATCTCAGACTACGCGGCTTTGACGGCGGCGAAGTGGAGAGCCTGAGAGATATAGACGTGGTCGCGGGGGACATCTCCCGCATGGCGGAAAACACCGACTGCGTGGTCATCTCGGAGCGCATGGCTGAAAGGTTCGGGCTCGGGATAGACGACTCGTTTTCGGTGCGTGGAATGACTGCAACAGGAAGGTCAGTCCACTTTTACGTCGTCGCCATTGCCGAAAACTCAGGCTATTTTGCCTCAGATTCGCCATACACTGTTTTGGGATATTCTTCAAGGATGTCCTCCGTCATGCTGAGCGGCGGGACGGTGCACAACGAGATATTCGTGAAGGTGACGGAGGGCGCGGACATTTCAAAGGTGAGGGAACGCATCGCGGCGATCCCCGAGTATTCCGCGCTCACGGTCGCTGAATGTCTGGATCTCGGTTATATTTCCACGCGGGCGCGCAATTTGTCCGCTCCCGTGACCATAGCGGGAGCCGCGGTCGCTCTGCTTTGTATAGCGGGAGTGGCGCTGGTGTTCACGTCCGGCGTGAGGGAGAGGCGGGCATATGCCGCCAAGCTCGCGCTGGTGGGCGGGACAAAGAAGAGGATATTCGCGATGTTCGCCTTAGAGAGCGCGTTGTTGGCGGCGGCGGGAGCGGTGATAGGCTCACTTGTCGCGGTGGGCATTTTCGCGCTCATGCTCTATATCGTATTGTCCTCCGCAATGAGTTTTTCCGTCAATGCGGCGTTGCTTTTCGCGGCGGCGGTGACGGGCGCGCTGACGGCGTTCGCGGCTTCGCTGTATCCGCTTGTCAGGGTGTTTTCCTCCACGGCGAGGGAAAATCTTGTCGGAGCTCCCGAAAAGGGGCGCGCAGGACTGTTCGCGACGGCGGCGCTCGTCCTTGCGACTTTGGTCTCTCTTTGCGTGGAAAATCTTCTCCCGGGGGCGAAAGGCGCGCTCTCTGCCGTGAATATGGTGCTGGTGATAGCGTGCGCGGCGATGGCGGCGCCCTTCATCGTGAAAGGTTTCGGCAGGCTCGCGATAAGTTCCCGTTCTCCCTCGGTCATCGTGGCGGGAGTCTCCGCTCTCAGGGAAAGGAGGGCGACGAGAGCCTCGTCCATACTTGCCGTGGGCATGACGATGTCCATGCTTCTTTTCACCGCATGGTCGCTGACGACCTCGGTGTTTTCGGATTTCACCTCCGAGTTCGAGGATATGATCCTGGTCACCAACCTGTCTTCCGACGTTGACGTGAGCGAGCTCGAGGAGGTGGAGGGCGTGCGCGGAGCGCACCTCATGGTCTGGCGTCAAGCCGTGATATCCGCCGACGGCATGGAAGAAAAGACGGTCAACATACTGGGCTCCGCCACGGCGTTGGAGCTCGTCGAGTTTGAATATGCGACACCCCGAGAGGAAGTCGTTGCCGCTCTCGCCGAGGGCAAGGTCATCCTGGACGGCTCCGTCAGGGAGTTGTACGGCGTGGACAAGGGCGACTTTGTCCTGCTCGACGTTGACGGCGAGATCCGTCGGTTCGAGGTGGGCGGCATAGTGCGCCACAACCTCTTCAACGGAAGTTATGTGATAGTGTCCGCAGAGACGCTAGGGGAGAGCTTCGGGCTTTCGGCGGACACCGTGGTCCTGCTTGCGGACGGCGACGTCGGCGATGTCGCGCGGGAGGTGAGATCCCGCTTTGCGGACAGGAATTATTACGCTCTGCCCGCGCTTGCGGCTTACGAGTGGGACACCCGCGCGTTGGAGAATGTATTCGACCTGATCGCCGCGCTTGCGTTCATGCTGACGGCGCTCGCTTACGCAGTCGCGATAGCCAACGTCGTAGTGGTCAGGGCATATTCCGAAAGGACGCGGAGCACCCTGCTTTGCGCAGGGCTTTCCCGCAACGGACTGCTGGCGTCCGAGACCCTCGAACACGCGTTTTCGGCGACGAGCGCATTCCTGCTCGCCCTCCCCGTGAGCGCACTCGCGACGATGTGTCTCATCAACGCGTTGAGGATGTTCGGGCTGTATTTCGGTTTCATGTTCGACGCGGCGTCCGCCGTTGCGGCGGGACTTGTGCTTTCAGCGGCATACATCGCGGTGCCCGTCATCGCGGGGTTCAAACGAGGATACGGGATGAGGAGGAACTGATGCGGATGACGGAAAGGACGAAAAAGAGCACGCGTATCGTTGCGCTGTTTGTCGCGCTCCTGCTCCTCGCGGGTGCGGTCGCGGTCGTGTTTGCCGCCTGCGACGACACTCCGCCTCCCTCGGACGCCGAAAGGAGAGCGGCGGCGCTCGAAGAGTTGGAAAAGAACGTGCTCGCCGCCTTTGACGAAAAGTGGCTCCCCGATATGGAGGAGAGCGAGATAGTGGTGCTTGACGAGTGCGGCAGTTACGTCGAAGCCGTGCTCTGGACGGGTTTGGTCGCCGAGGTGTTGGATTCGTCCGCCCTCGTTACATCCAAATTGGAAAGGCTTGCCGCTTTCGCCGCCGACGAGGAGGGCAAGGCGCTCATCTCTGAGACGAGATACAATTCCGACGCCGTGATAGAACTCATCGACGCGGTAGGGCTCACCTCCGTGGACATGAGCGGGCTCGGCTTCGGATTCCTGCGCGCCGTGGTGGAGGACATCGCGGGGATGTACTCCTCCCTGAAAACCACTCTGGAAGGTTACTACGGCAAAGTCGTGGGCCCCGGTCAGCAGGACATGGCGGCGGCGATAGAGAGGGCGGAGAGGATAGTCTCCACCATGGGCGACGAGGAGGAGACAGCCTCCACCCTCGCCGCGCTGGACGAGGCGGAAGAGGACATAAAGACTCTGCTCACCTTCATTTTTGACTTCGAACAGATCCTCGGCACGGGGGAGAGCGGCACGGGGCTGGTCGGGCTCATAGGCAGCGCGTCATCGGGAGAGGGAGCGCTTGCGGGGATATCGGACAGCGAGATGCAGGTGTGGCTCACGGGCGTGCTGGACGGGCTTGCCGAGGCGGGCGAGAAACTGACCGAGGAAAAGCTCGCCAATGTCAAAAACGCGCTTTTGCAGGTGGAGGAGTGCTTTGACGGCTTCGCTCAGCCCGTGGACGCAGTATACGACATCCTGGATTCCTTCGGATATCTTTCCTCTTTCGTGGACGAGATACCCCTCTTGATAGACTACGCGATCGCCGCGTTCTCAGGGCTTTACGACAGGGGAGAGGACGGCGCGTACACTTATGCGCTGGTGCGCAAGCTCAAAGCTCTCGCCGCCGAAGAGGATGAGGATCTGAAGGAGATCAATTTCATCGTGCTCGCCGCCGAAGCATTCTCGTCCTTTGCCGAGGAATATTCCGTCGAGGATACGGAGAAGGAGTTGAGAAGGCTCGCCGAGTCCGGGGACAGCCGCAAGAATATGTTGCTGTATCTCGGCGCGTTGTTCACCAAAGTCTCTGTCGCCGATGAGGACGTCGAAATGACGGAAGAGCTCGCGGCGATGGTGCTCGCCCTGCTCCGAGAGTTGTTCGACGATATGTTCCACACCTCGTGGAGGCGGTACGTCCTAGCCCCCGAAGTGAAGAGGAACGAGAACCGTCTGCGGGTGTCCGCCGGGTTCGTGCTCAATATGGCGGAAAGCCTCAACGACATCCTCATCGAGAACGGGGAGGAGCCCGTGGAGGTGACGGTCACAAACAGCGGACCCTACACCAAAGAGTGGTATGACGAGGTGGCGAGGATAGAAAAGGAGTCGGTCTCACGCGCAAGCGCCGTGACGGGGAACGCAGTCCCGTCCTCCGCCGCGGATATGATCGCGGAAAGTCTGAAAGAGAGTTATGCCGATAAGGAACGCATAAACAGGATCGCCGCCATGGGATACATCACGGATGTCGAGTCCCCCGCCGTCGCCGAGGTGGAGGAAATGTTGCGTGAAAATCCGATGTTCGTACTGTTTGCGATCCTCTTTTTGCAGAACTGAAAATTTGTGTTCTTTCCACTCCGCAGTTGACAGCGAGGGAAGAGCATAGTATGATCGATACGTCCCAAACGATGAGTTTTCGGAGTGTAAGACGACGGTCACAGCGTGTCATCACGAGGATATTTGCCGACGTCTTGCGACGTCGGTTTTTTTGCGCTCCGCGCGGGAGGGAAAACAAAAAGCCGCATTACGGACGGCGGAAAGGAGAGAATATGAAGAGGATAGGCGTGGTGGGCATAGTGCTCAAAGGGGATCGCGAGACGGTGATGGAGATGCAGAGCGTGCTCTCGGACTTTTCGGACATCATCGCGGGCAGGATGGGCGTGCCGAGAAAGGACGCGAACGCGATCGCCCTCATCGTGGAGGGCTCGCAGGAGCGCATATCCGCGCTCACCGGGAGGCTGGGGAAGTTCCCCTCCCTTTCGGTGAAATCCGCCCTTACCTCCTTTGAAGTGGCGGACTGAACGACCTAAAAACAATGTTTATATCGCGAAAATAACAAATAAAGAGGCATATTATGAAAACTATGGCAAAAAAATTGTTGGTCATGATCTTGACGCTCGCGCTGGTCGCGGGGTTTGCGGTGGGGCTTGCCGCCTGCAACGATGAGGGCAAGGGCGACGGCGAGACTTTGCAACTCTATGTCCCGGACGGGGCTCCCGTGCTCGCGGTGGCTCAGCTCATCGCAGAGAAGGACACTCTCACCGTGGCGGGGTATAAGGTGGAGGTCAACATCGTGCCCGCCAACCAGATCGGGACGCATATGGCGAAGGGGGACGGCGACATCGTCATCATGCCCGCCAACGCGGGGATGAACCTCATCTCAAAAGGCGCGGACTATGAATTCGTTTGCTCCAACACCAGAGGGATACTCTATATGATCTCCCGCACCGAGGGCGAGGTGTCTCCCACGGATCTTGCGGGCAGGAAAGTGGGGTGCATAGGTAAGGGCGCGGTGCCCGAATATGCGGTGAGCAAGATACTCGAAGCCAACGGGCTCGCCGATCCCGAGGACGTGGAGGTGAAATATTACGCGGACGGAGCGGGGGTGCAAGCCGCGCTCTCTGCGGGACAGATCGAATTCGGCATCGTGGGCGAACCCGCAGCGACCGCAGGCGCGTCAAAAGGGTTCTCCATCGTCATGGACATACAGGCGGAGTTCAATGCCGCGACGGGCAGCGAGAGCGGTTTCCCAATGTCCTCCACCTTTGTGAAAGGCGCGCTTGCCGACAAGGAGGGGTTCGTGGAGGCTCTCATCGGCGTGTTTGAAGACAACACGGATTACATCGCCGAAAACGCCGCCGATATGACCGCGCTCCTGCAAGGGGCGGGCAGCGCTTCCGCTTATCCTCCCGCCAGCATCCCCCGTTGCAACGTCGGCGTGTACGTGGGTGAGGACGTGACGGCGGCGATAGAGGACATGATGGATTTCTTCACGCAGGCGTAAAGTGAAGACGGAGGCAAAAAAGAAAAAGATATCCGCCGCGCTCGGCAACGTGCTCTATCCCGTTGCCGCGCTCGGCGTCGTGCTTGCCGTATGGGCGATAGTCTCTCGGGCGACGGACAATCCCATCCTGACGCCTCAGGCGGACGAGATATTTTCCGAGCTCGGACGGGTGCTTTCGCTGGAAGAGACTTGGCGGGCGATAGGTCTCACGGCGGGCAGAGTGACGGGCAGTTTCGCGCTGTCTCTGCTTTTCGCGCTCTTTCTTGCCGCGATCGGCACGGTGTGGAGACCTTTGCACCGCTTTCTCTCGCCGATAGTCACCGTGCTCCAAGCCGCGCCGACCATGGCGGTCATACTGCTTGCGGTGGCGTGGCTCGACAACTCCGAGGTGCCTTTTCTCATCGGCTTTCTCATCTGTTTCCCTCTCATGTACAACGCCTGCCGCACCGCGATAGACGGCGTGGATCCCGACGTCATCGAGATGGCGAAAGTGTACGGCGTGCGTCCCGTTGACAGACTGACGGGGATATATCTGCCCTCGGTGCTGCCGTCGGTTGCGGACGGGAGCAGGAGCGCGGTGTCGCTGTGCGTGAAGGTCGTCATCGCGGCGGAGGTGCTCGCGCAGACGGCGGACAGCATAGGCGTGGAGATGCAACGCGCGAGCGCGATATTCGAGATAGCGCGGCTCATGGCGTGGACGATGGTCGCGATAGTGATGAGTTTCGCGTTCGAGGGCATCGTGTACGGGCTCAAAAAACTGTGGGAGGAGAGAAGAAGATGGATGCCCGCGAAGTGAAAAGAGAAGTCGGTGCGCGCGGAGTGGAAGTGCGTTCGCTCTCCGTCTCATACGGAGAAAACAAGGTTTTCAGCGACTTTGACATAACTTTTCCCGCAGGGGAGATAAGCGTCGTCATGGGCGGCTCCGGAGTGGGCAAGAGCACCCTGCTCGGAGCGATAGCGGGACTCGTCCCCTATGGCGGAGAGGTGATACGCCCAAGCGGCGGTATATCCTATATTTTTCAAAAAGACAGGTTGATACCATCGATAAGCGTGCGTAAAAACCTTGATCTGGTGCTAAGAAAGGTTTTTCGCGACAAGGAGGAGAGGAGCGAGAGGATAGCCGAAATGCTGAAAAGGCTTGAGATCGGCGACAAGGCGGAAAAGTTCCCGACAGAGCTTTCGGGCGGGGAGAGCCTGCGCGTCGCGATGGCGAGAGCCTTTCTCTTCCCCTCCGAAGTGCTCCTTATGGACGAGCCCTTCAGGGCTCTCGACATCGGGTTGAAATTCCGTCTGCTGAACGCGCTCGAGGAGCTGCTCGCATCCTCGCCGCGCACGGTGATCTATGTCACTCACGATGTGGACGAGTGTCTGCTTGCCGCCGACCGCTGGACGGTGCTTGCGGGGTCTCCCGCGCATATCGCGGGGGAGGGCGAGATCGCGCTCCCGCGCGGGGAGAGGAAGGTCTCCTCGGCGGAGCTTTCCGCCGTCCGCGCGGAGCTCATGCGGCTGCTCGAAGCGGAGTAGCGCAAAAATTCGCCGTATGTCGCGGCGCGGGGCGTCTAATCGCTTGACAGCGGCTCGCGGCGCGGATATAATAAAGAAACTTTATGTCATATGCGCGTAACTCCTGCCCTGTTCGGGAGCGCCCGAAGGGGAAACATTGGCGCGTGTGGGCGTAAAAATACGAAAACAGGAGTGAACAATGAAAGAAGGCATCCATCCGGAATATCACACCGCAACGGTGCAATGCGCTTGCGGCAATACCTTCCTGACCGGCACCACCAAGAAGACGGACGTCATCAAGGTGGAGATCTGCTCCAAATGCCATCCCTATTTCACGGGCAAGCAGAAGCTGGTGGACACCGGCGGCCGCGTCGACAAGTTCAAGAAGAGATACAATCTCGACTGACGAAAACCGGAGATGCAGGCTTTCCACAGCCTGCATTTCTCGTTTGCGCGCGCGAGCGCGTATAACGCATATAAAGAGTATATGAGTGCGGAGCCGCGCGAGGCGCGTCGCTCCCGAAGGATAGAGTTTGTCACAGTCTCGGCTAAAAGAGCGCGCAGTAAGATCCGAAAAACAGGGGAAAGCGGTCTGCCGAACCTACATCGGCGGGCAGGCGGTCATAGAGGGCGTCATGATGAAAGGGCGCACCTCGCTTGCTACTGCCGTCCGCACCGAAGCGGGGGAGATCACGGTGGAAGCCAAGCGCATCCCCGACGCGTCCGAGCGCAACATCTTTTTCCGCCTCCCCGTCGTGAGAGGGGTGGTCAATCTCGTCACCCAGCTCTTCATGGGCGTGGGGGTGCTCATGCGTTCCGCCGAGGTGTTCGGCGACTACGCCGAGCCCACAAAGTTCGACAAGTGGATGGCGGAAAAGTTCAAGCTCAACCCCATGCACATCCTCACGACGTTCTCCCTCGTCCTGGGGTTGCTCCTTGCCGTAGGGCTCTTTGTATTTTTGCCCAACTTCCTCACCGGGCTCATTTTCGAGATACCGGGCACCAACGATCATCCCGCCCTCCTCAGCCTTTGCGAGGCGGCGATAATGCTGGCGATATTTTTGGGGTACATCCTGTCCATAACTCTGATGAAAGACATCCGCCGCGTGTTCATGTATCACGGCGCGGAGCACAAGGTCATCAGTTGTTACGAGCACGGGCTGGAGCTCACGGTGGACAACGCGAGAAAGATGCGCACCGAGCACAGCCGTTGCGGGACGACCTTCATCTTTTTTGTGGTGGCGGTGAGCATAGTGGTGTTCGCCCTCGTCAACTGGATGCTGGACGCGATAGGCTGGACGCGTTTCGACAGCGTGGTCAACGCCCTGGTGCGTCTCGGGGTGAAACTCCTCTTCCTGCCCGTGGTGGCGGGAGTTTCTTACGAACTCCTCAAATTCCTCGCAAAGTCCGATCGTCTGCCGTTCAGGATACTCCGCGCGCCCGGGATGCTCATGCAGAAGCTCACCACCAAACAGCCCACGGACGATATGCTGGAAGTCAGTCTCACCGCATTCAAGACGGTGCTCGCCATGGATGAGGATCCGTCCATCCCCGAGCGCGGGTTCGAGTTCACCGTGCCCGTAGCCGTCGTGCGCGAGAGGCTGAAACAGATAGCCCCCTCCGCAGACGAGAGCGATCTGGACTGGATATTGGTCGAGGCGACGGGAAAGAGAAGGAGCGAGCTCGCCCTGATGAGATCCGTCACGAAGGAGCAATTCGCGTCCGCGCGCGCCATGGCGGAAAAGATGAAGGACGGAGCTCCCTTGCAATACGCTCTCGGCAACGCCGAATTTTACGGCATACGTCTCGCGGTGTCTCCCGCGGTGCTCATCCCCCGTCCCGAGACGGAGGAGCTCGCCGAGCGGGTGATAAGAGAGGCGGAGGGCAAAGAGGGCGCGAGAGTGCTGGATCTTTGCACGGGGAGCGGAGCCATCGCGATAGCGGTGGCGAAAAACACCCGCGCAGACGTGACCGCGACGGACATATCCCGCGCGGCGGCAGAGATCGCGGGAGCGAACGCGCTCAACGCGGGCGTGAAAGTGCGCGTGCTCACGGGAGATATGTTCGAGCCCGTGGCGGGGGAAAGATTTGACGTCATCGCGTCCAATCCTCCCTATATCCCGCGCGCGGACATAGAGGGATTGGAGGATAAGGTCAAAAAGTTCGAGCCGCTTTCCGCGCTGGACGGCGGAGAGGACGGGTTGGACTTTTACCGCGTCATCGCAAAGGAGTGCGACGCTCATCTCGCGGAGGGCGGAGTTCTGTTCCTGGAATTCGGCGTGGGACAGGCGGAGGCTCTGAAAGAACTGTTCGCCGCGTTCGACGTGGAGATATACCGCGATATGCAGGGCAGGGAAAGGATGCTCTCGGCAAGGAGAAAGGAGGACGCAAAAGCATGAAAATGAGCGAAAAGCTGCTTTTGCGGCTGGACCAACTCAAAGCGAGGTATGCCGAGCTCGGGGAGCTTCTGGCGCGTCCCGAAGTGGTGTCCGATCAGAATGCGTTCAAAAATTATTCCAAGGAACATTCCGACATCCGACCCGCCGCCGAGAAATATGAAGGATATCTCGCCCACAAGCGGGAGCTTGAGAAGTGCGAGGATATGCTCGCCGCCGAGAGCGATCACGAGATGAGGGAACTCCTGAAAGAGGAGGCGGAGGCTCTGCGCGGCAAATTGGACGAAGACGCGGAGGAACTGAAAATAGCCCTGCTCCCCAAAGACCCCGACGAGGACAACAACGTCATCATGGAGATACGAGGAGGCGCGGGCGGCGACGAAGCCGCGCTCTTCGGCGCGGAGCTCATGCGGATGTACCGCCACTATGCGGACAGGATGCGCTGGAAGGTGGAGGAGATAAACATGAACTTCACCGAGCTCGGCGGCGCGAAGGAACTCACTTTCATGATCACGGGCAAGGGCGCGTGGGGGAATCTCAAATTCGAAAGCGGAGTGCACCGCGTCCAGCGGGTGCCCGAGACGGAGTCGCAGGGGAGGATACACACATCCACGGTCACGGTGGCGGTGCTTCCCGAGGCGAAGGACGTCGAGGTGAACGTCAATGAGAACGACCTCAAAATAGACACGTACAGGAGCGGGGGCGCGGGCGGTCAGCACGTCAACAAGACGGAGTCCGCCATCCGCATCACCCATCTGCCCACGGGGATAGTGGTGGAGTGTCAGGACGAGCGCAGTCAGATCAAGAACCGCGAAAAGGCAATGAAAGTCCTGCGTTCCAGACTGTACGAGCACTACCGCTCTCAGGCGGACAGGGAGTACAGCGAAACGAGGCGCGCACAGATAGGCACGGGGGACAGGAGCGAGCGCATCCGCACCTACAATTTCCCGCAGGGTAGGGTGACGGATCATCGCATCGGGCTCACACTCTACACCCTGGACCGCTTCATGCTGGGGGAGATGGACGAGATGATCGCCGCGCTCAAACTGGCATTGCAAAACAAACTTCTGGAAAACATCGAGTGAGGAGGGGAGTATGATCATTCGTTACAACAAGAATCATCATGTCATCGAGGAACACGCTTACAAACCCAATCTGCAGGACGTGCCCTATCCCAATCTCCACCGCAAGATATTCACTTACGGCGAGATACCCAAGATAGCGTTCAATATGCGTCACGTGCCCATGGAGTGTCCCAAGGACATCTACATCACGGACACCACCTTCCGCGACGGACAGCAAGCCACCAAACCTTTCGCGGTCAAGGATATCGTCGCGCTCTACAAGATGCTCCACAGGCTGGGAGGTCCCAACGGGCTCGTCAGACAGAGCGAATTTTTCCTTTACAGCGAGAAGGACCGCGAGGCGGTGGAGAAGTGTCTCGAACTCGGCTACGACTTCCCGCAGGTCACCTCCTGGATACGCGCGAACGAGAAGGATTTCGAGCTGGTCAAGCAGTTCGGCATCAAGGAGACGGGCATCCTGGTGAGCTGCTCGGACTATCACATCTTCAAAAAGATGAACCTCACCCGCGGGCAGGCGATGGAAAAATATCTCACCATCGTGAAAAAGGCGCTGGAACGCGGCATAGTCCCGAGATGCCACTTCGAGGACATCACCAGAGCGGATTATTTCGGATTCGTGGTGCCCTTCGCGATAGAGCTCATGAACCTTTCCCGCGAGAGCGGCATCCCCATCAAGATCCGCGCCTGCGACACCATGGGTTACGGCGTGACCTATCCCGGCACCGCGCTCCCCAGAAGCGTACAGGGCATAATCTACGGCTTCCGCTATTACGCCGAGATACCCTCCGAACAGCTCGAATGGCACGGCCACAACGATTTTTACAAGGCGGTGGTCAACTCCGCCACGGCGTGGCTTTACGGGTGCTCTGCGGTCAACACCACCTTGCTCGGCATAGGCGAGCGCACGGGCAACACCCCCCTGGAGGCCATGGCGATAGAGTATGCCTCCCTGCGCGGCGGCACGGGCGGGATGGATCTTTCGGTCATCACCGAGATCGCGGACTATTTCGAGCACGAGATGGGCTTCGACATCCCGGAGCGCACTCCCTTTGTGGGCAAGAATTTCAATGTCACCAAGGCGGGGATACACGCGGACGGGATGCTCAAAGACCAGGAGATATACAACATCTTCGACACAGAGAAGATACTCCACCGTCCCGCGAGGGTCGTGGTGGATTCTTTCAGCGGAGTGGCTGGGATAGCGTTCTGGATCAATTCCTTTTATTCCGTGCCCTCCGAGATGCACATCGACAAGCGCGATCCCCTCATCGCAAGGATGAAGGAGAGGGTGGACGAGCAGTACGCCGCGGGCAGGACCACCGTCATCAGCGACGGGGAACTTGACGCGACGTTTGCCGAATTCGACCCCGAGCGTCACGCCGCGTTCGCAAAATTCGCGTGAGAGGAGAAGGGATCCAAATCCCCTCTTGTATTTGCGCGCGATATCCTATAAAATGGTATCGGAGGTGAATATGATAAAACTCATCACCGGAGCAAAAGGTACCGGCAAAACCAAGATCATCATCAACATGGCAAACGACAACGTGGAGACCGCAAAGGGAGACATCGTCTTCCTCACGGATACGGACAGATATATGTATTCTCTCCGCTATCAGGTCAGGGTGATCAACACCGAATGCCTGAAAAGGGCGGGGCAGTCCGCCGTGGACGAGAGAGAACTCATCGGGTTCATACGCGGTATCCTCGCGGGCAATCACGACATCGAGAGCTTCTATATCGACGGCGCGCACCGTATGCTCGCGCGTCCAGTAGCCGAGATGGAGGATTTCTTCACGGACATCTACTCGATAGCAAAAAACACGGACACCAGGTTTATCCTCACCGTCAGCGAAAACGAGGAGGATTTCCCTGAATTCTTGAAGAAATATCAGGCAGAATCATGAAATATGTGAGCACACGCGACCGTATGCGGACCTACTCCGCGGCGGAAGCCATAGTCAAAGGCATATCGGATGACGGCGGACTCATCGTTCCGTCGTCTTTCCCCGTTTTGGACGGGGCGAAAATAGAGGAGCTCCTCGCCATGGATTATCCCGAAAGGGCGGCGAGCGTCCTCGCCATGTATCTGGACGGGTTCTCCTATGAGGAGCTGCTCGGCTACACCCGCAAGGCGTATTCCCGCTTTGACGGGGAGGATCCCTGTCCTCTCGTCAAAGTGGACGACGACCTCTTCATGCTGGAGCTCTGGCACGGTCCCACCTATGCGTTCAAGGACATGGCGCTCACCCTTCTTCCCCACCTCATGGTGGCGTCAAAGCGCAAGCTCGGCGACATGAGCCGCACCCTCATCCTAGTGGCGACGAGCGGGGATACCGGCAAAGCCGCCCTCGAAGGTTTCCGCGACGTGGAGGGCACCGAGATAATAGTCTTCTATCCCGTGGACGGCGTCAGCGTCATGCAGAAGAGGCAGATGCTCACCCAGCAGGGCGCAAACGTCCATGTCGCGGGGATAAGAGGCAATTTCGACGACGCGCAGACTGCGGTGAAAAAGGTGTTCACAGACCCCGAAGTCATCGCAAAACTCAAAGACCGCGGCATAGAGATGTCCTCGGCAAATTCCATCAACTGGGGCAGGCTCGCGCCGCAGATAGCCTATTATATCTCTGCCTATTGCGACCTGGTGACGAGCGGGGAACTGCGTCTCGGGGACAAGGTGAATTTCGTGGTGCCCACGGGCAACTTCGGCAACATCCTGGCGGGCTATTACGCATATAGGATGGGGCTCCCCGTCCACAAACTCATCGTGGCGAGCAACGCGAACAACATCCTCACGGATTTCTTCAACACGGGGAAGTACGACGTCAAACGCAAGTTCTATAAGACCATGTCCCCCTCCATGGACATCCTCGTGTCCTCCAATCTCGAAAGGCTCATTTTCGAGGCGGAGGGCAGAGACAGCGCCAAAGTGAGGAAGATATACGAAGACCTCAAAGAGAAGGGCAGTTTCGAGCTGGATCTCTCCCAACTGGACCTCGGCGTGTTCGAAGCGGGCTGGGCGGATGAGGACGAGACCAACGAAGCGATGAACGTCTTCTTCGATCTGGACGATTATGTGCTCGACCCCCACACCGCGGTGGCGGCGAGCGTGTACAGCGAATACGTGGACGAGACGGAGGACGACACCAAGACGGTCATCGTCTCCACGGCAAGCCCCTACAAATTTGCCTGCGACGTCTACAACGCCATCGCGGGCGCGAAGGAAAAGGACCCCGACAAGGCGGTGATGAAGCTCCATGCGTTCACTGCGGCGGAGTGCCCCGACGGCATACTCGCGCTCAACTCTCTCCCCGTGCGCCACAAGACGGTGATAGACCGCGACGGTGTGAAACAGGCGGTCTACGACTTCGTCCTCGGCGAGGAGAAGTGAGCTCCGCCCGACGACGGGCAAAAGGTTATCATCACAAAATACGGTGTTTATATGACGGAACAGAACGATAAAACTCAGATACAGCGCAAGAAGATAGTGCTTTCGGGCATACAACCCACCGGGACGATCACCCTCGGCAACTATGTCGGGGCGGTGTCCAACTGGGGGAAGATGCAGGAAGAATACGACTCCGTGTTTTTCATCGCGGATCTTCACGCTCTCACGGTGAGGAGGGATCCCGCCGAGTTCAGGCAGGGGTGCATGAGCTTTTTCGCTCAACTCCTCGCCTGCGGCATAGATCCCGAAAAGTCCGTGCTCTATTTCCAGTCCCACGTGCCTGCGCATACAGAGCTCCAATGGATACTCAACTGCAACACCTATGTCGGCGAGGCGTCCAGGATGACCCAGTTTAAGGATAAGAGCGCCAAACACGCGGACAATATCAATATGGGGCTCATGGATTATCCCGTGCTCATGGCGGCGGACATATTGCTCTTCCGCTCCGACCTCGTGCCCGTCGGCATAGATCAGAAGCAGCACCTCGAGCTCGCGCGCGATATCGCGATCCGTTTCAACAACCGCTACGGCGACACCTTCACCGTGCCCGAGGGCTACATCCCCAAGACGGGCGCAAAGGTGTGCTCCTTGCAGGATCCCACCTCCAAGATGTCCAAGTCCGATCCCGACCCCAACGGCTGGATCTCCGTCATCGAGGAGGAGAGCTCCATCATGAAGAAGTTCAAACGCGCGGTCACGGACAGCGGCAACGAGATAGTGATGCGCGAGGACAAGCCCGGGATATCCAATCTCATCTCCATATATTCCGTCATGACGGGAAAGAGCGTGGCGGAGGTGGAAAAGGAATTTGCGGGGTGCGGCTACGGCGCGTTCAAGACCGCCGTCGGAGAGGCGGTGGCGGCGAAGTTCAAGCCCGTCAGGGAGGAATACGTCCGCTATCTCGCGGACAAGGCGTACATCGCCGAGGTGGCGAAAGCGGGGGCGGAAAAGGCGGCGCGGATAGCCGCCCGTACGCTCTCCAAGGTCAAACGCAAGGTAGGGTTAGTCTCCTTTGACAAATGAGCGCGTTTTAAGCATATCTCAATGATGCGCGGTTAGGGTGAAAGCAGGATATGTTCGGATACGTCATTCCCGACAAGGACAATATGTACATCAAGGACTTCGCGGTCTTTCAGGCGTACTATTGCGGGCTGTGCAAGGCGCTTGCGCGCACCGGCGGTCCTTTGACCAGGCTGTGCACAAATTACGACACCACTTTCTACAATGCGCTGTTGCATTCTCTGACGGACACCGAAGTGAGCTTCGAGCGCAAGCTCTGCCTCATTAACGGCAAGAGAAAGACGGTGATAAAGCCGGATGAACTCACCGCCAAGGTGGCGGACATCAGCGTACTGCTGGTGTACTACAACGCGTTGGACGACGTGCACGACGGGAAGCCCTCCCGCGCGCTCGCGGTCGGCGCGCTCGCCGCAAGAAAGAGGGCGGCGGCAAGGAGGCTCCCCGAGATAGACGGCATGATGAAGGAGAGTTTCCGCAGACTTTCCGTCCTCGAAAGCCGCGATTCGGCGGATATAGACCTTGTGGCGGACTGTTTTGCCTCTCTCATGCGCGACGTCACGCGCGCGCTCATCCCCACGGATGAGGATATCGACGTCTTCACCTACAATCTGGGGAGGCTGGTCTATCTCTTCGACGCGGTGGACGACGTGGAGAAGGACGCCAAAAAGGGGAGGTACAACCCTCTTATCGCCGCTTACGGGCAGTGCGCTTCCAAGGCGGAATTTCTTTCCAAAAACGCACAGGAGCTCGACTTTTTGTTGCGCTCCGCTTATAATAGACTTGTCGGAGCATACAATGCCATGCACATCGTGGTCAGCGAAGGGGTGCTTTCCAACACCGTATATCGCGGACTGAATATGCAGATGGAGAGGTTGCTCAAAGGAGATGACAAATGCCAAGTGACCCGTTTGTGATCCTCGGTATTGAAAAGGGAGCCTCGCAGAGCGAGATACTTGAGGCATACAAGACCAAGCGCGCCTACTATCAACAGCACGTCTTCGACGAAGGCGAGGCGGGCGCGGACGCCGCGCGTATGCTCGAATTGCTGGACACCGCCTATCAGGACGCGATGACCTACACTCACGAGCACGCCGAGGTGAGCGGCGAACCTTCCGAGGGGCAGAACGCTTATCAGGAAGTGCGCGCCGCCATTTCCTCCAAGGATTTTTCCAAGGCGCAGTCCCTCTTGGACGATATGTATTACCGCGGAGGGGAGTGGCACTATTATCAGGCGATCATCTTTTACGAGAAGAATTGGCTCAACGAGAGCAAGAAACAGCTTGAACTCGCCGTGGATCTCGACCCCGAGAACGAGAAGTACAAGCGCGCTCTCGACAACATGAAAAAGAAGATGGACGGCTCCGACGCCTTCGCGAGAGGGCAGAACGCGAACGGCGGCAACGCGCAGGACGGACAGGCGGACAGACAGTACGCCACTCAGCGTACCTATCAGCAGGATCAGACCGCCGCGGCGGCGGACGGATGTTGCACCGCGTGCCAGTGCGCCATCTGCGCGGACTGCTGTTGTGAGTGCCTCGGCGGAGACCTCATCCGCTGTTGCTGATGAAAAGAAGGGGCGGACGTTCCGCAAGAAAGACGGCTTATGCGCTTGCGTTGGCGGGGTCATCCGCCGCGCTGGCGCTTTTGTTTGTTTGGCTGGGAGTGGTGTTGAGATACGTCACCGTGGCAATGTTCGCGGCGGCGGGCGTCGCCGTCATGGCTCCCGTCACCAAGAAGTATTATGCTTCCGCCGTGTTTGCCTATCTGGTGTCCGCCGGGCTCGGCTTTTTGGTGGGGGATGTCACCACCGTGGCGGGCTACGCGATATATTTCGGTCCCATGGCACTCATCTCTGCGGTGATGTGGGAGAAAAACGTAAAATGGTTCGTCTCCTATCCCGTCAAGATAGTTTTCATCAACGCCGCCCTCGCCGCCCTGTATTACGGTTTGCAAGCCCTCGACGTGCTTGCGCCCGACTTCGCGGCATATTTCGACTACTGGGCGATCGCCATCCTCGGCACGATAGCTCTTCTCCTCATAGACCTCTTCATGAACTATCTCTACCGCATAGTCAAACGCGTCCTCTCCCGCGTCATCCGCGACAAAAACATTTCCTCCGTCACCCCCGAGGAGATCGCCGCAGAGGATAGCGGCGGCGATCCCCCTTTCGACGAACTCCTCTGAGGGCGTTGGGGCGGGTGTGCCTGACTCCCACGTGCACTTATTCGGAGTGTACTTGAACTTCACGTGAACTTATTTGGAGTGTGCCTGAACCCCACATATACTTATTCGGAGCGTGCGTGAATCCCACGCACACTTATTCGGAGCGTCCTTGAACCCCATGTGAACTTATTCAAAGACGGAACTACGCGCCGCTCAGCCAAACTTGCACAGCGGGCGTTTGCGCCCGCTCTTGCAAGTCGCGGCGCGTATCTGCGATCTCGCAAGCTAGACGGCTATTAAGTAGACACGGGCTCGGTGCGCGTCGAGTCGCCCTCCTCGCCCCGCGAGCGACGTTCAGTCTATACTGGTATCCGCTTGATTATGCAAGTGCGAGATTCAAACCTTTTTCAAGAGGTGTTTTCATAAAGGCGCAGAATGCGCCTTTATGAAAAAGTATATCCCGCATTTTAGGAGGACAGTCCTCTATTCCGAGTGGGGGAGGAGTCCCGAAGGGGAGGAGGGGGAGCAATATTACCATATTAGGGGACGTATACCCCATTAAACTAGCCTGAATACGACGTAAACTTATTCAGAGCGTCCCCGAACTCGACGAATAAGTGTGCGTGGGATTCAATCTAATTTAATTTGAGGGTTACGTCCCCGCGACAGGGAAATATTTTTGCCCCCTTCCTGCGGGTTTCCCCCAAAATCGTTCCCCCTTAAAAGGGAACCCACCATTTTGGGGGAAACCTTCGGCGCTCGGGCATAAGGGCTACCGAGGACGGCGCCTCTGCGGCGCCGCCATGTTATGCCGCTTGCAATGCGCCCGCTTCGCGAAGAGAATGGCGCATTGCCGACGCACTTTACGTCTCGCCCTCGGCACTCACTTCGTCGCCGCCGACTTGCAAGAGCGGGCGCAAGCGCCCGCTGTGCAAGTTTGGCTGGGCGGCTCCACTCCAAATAAGTTCACGTGGGATTCACTCACACTCTGAAAAAGAGACGTAAAGTTCAAACACACCCCGAATAAGTGTTCGTGAGAATCAAGCACACTCCGAATAAGTGTACGTGGGATTCAAGCACGCCCAAAAAGAGTGCACGGCAGAGACTCCGCAGGCAGGAGTTTCCCCTTGTTCTTCATATTCCTTAAAGCCCGAGGAAGCGCACGCCTGCGTACATCACATCTTCAATCTTGCGGTTTTTCAGGGAGTAGTAGATGACCTTGCCCTCTCGTCTTGCGCGCACGATCTCCGCCGCGCGGAGCAGGCGTAGCTGATGTGAGCAGGTGGTCTGATTGAGCCCGAGCACCCGCGCGAGGTCTCCCACGCACATTTCCGATATGGAGAGGGCGCATATGATCTTTGCCCGCGTTGCGTCGGCACACGCTCCGAAAAATTCCGAAAGCATATGCAGAGTAGCGTTGCGCGGCACATAGTCACGGATGAGCTCCACGGTGTCGGTGTCCAAGAGGGTTTCCATGACAGCAGTATAATTCTCTTTTGCGCGCGCATATGAGGGGCTTTTGGCGAAGTATGCCGCAAAGCGGGGGATGTTGTCAATATGAGGGCGGAGGAGGTCAAAAGAGCGTCGTGCGTGAAAGACCGTCTCGGCTGGAACTTGCCGAGTCCCCGTCAGTTCGGGTCTCTGTCGGCGAGGTCGTCAAGGGAAATGCCGTAAAAATCCGCAAGAGTGATGCAGTCGGCAAGGTTCGGGATGTGGATGCCGAGCTCCCAGCGCGAGATATTTTGCTGTGAGATGCCCGTCGCCCGTGCGAGTTCCTGTTGAGTGAGCCCTCGAGCGAGGCGCAGAGTTTTGAGGCTTTCGGCTATCTGTTCTCGTTTGTCCATAAGCACTTTCTACACGAAATTGCGTAAAATTGTTGACTTTACACGTTATCGTGTAGTAATATCTACACATAGACAATATATTGCCCCGATGACGATATCCCATGCGTCGCGAGGGCAGGGAAGTCCGTTCAGGTGCGCCTTCCAAAGGGGGAAAGCGGAGAGCACTTTCCCGAGGATATTCTAGCAGACGGAGCCGTCGCGGTCAGAGCGGCGGTTTCGTCTTTTTCGGATCTTGTGCGGCGGGGACGCCGTGCGCGTGTGTCATAAAGGTCGGGGCGGATATGCGGACGGAGGAGCGGTACACCCTCAGGGGCGCGCGAAAAGCGCACATTTTTCTTGGGCGGCGCATAAGTTGGTGTGCAAGCGAGGGGAGTATGGCATCCAACGAAAACTGGTTTTTATTTCTGCTCATCGTGATGTCGGTGTTCGCGGCGGACGGCAACGTATCTTCCACCGAGACCGCCGTCATGCTTGCCATACTGTTCGCGCTCACGGTGGCGGGACCCACCCTCGTCTCTCCCGAGGAGGATCGGAACGCGTGATCGCACGCGAGCGCGGCTTGCTTCTTGAGTGATCTGTATAAGAAAACAAAAATGGCGCGGGCGGGGCTCGCGCTTTTTCTCGCGGCGGGGGAGTGCGGAAGGGAGGATGACGGGTTTTGTGCGGGAGTTATTTACTAATCCGCGCGCATGGGGTATAATGTCGTCGTGGACTTTAAGGCGAAGCTGAAAGACGTGCCGGAGGATCCCGGCGTATATATGATGCTGGACAGCGCGGGGGAGATAATCTACGTCGGAAAGGCGAAGAGGCTCAGGGCGCGGCTGAAACAGTATTTCTATCGTTCGGGCAACAAGACCGCCAAGGTGATGGCGATGCTCGAACACGTCGCGGATTTTCGGTATATCATTTGTCCGAGCGAGGTGGACGCGCTCGTCACAGAGAACAATCTGATAAAAAAGCATACGCCCAAATACAACATCCTTTTGAAGGATGACAAATCCTATCCTTTTTTGCGCATAGACATGAAGGAGGATTTCCCTACCGTGCGGCTGGTGCGGCGGCTGAAAAACGACGGCGCGCAATATTTCGGACCGTATATGCAGTCCGTCAACGTGCGCGACATCACCGAGCTCATCCATACGGCGTTCAAGGTGCGGGATTGCAACCGCGATATGTCAAAGCCCTCCCGTCCCTGCCTCAATTTTCATCTGGGGAAGTGTTCGGCGCCCTGCGCCGGGGAGATATCATCGGAGGATTACAAAGAGGAGATCCGCCGCGTCATATCCTTTTTGAAGGGCAACGACAGGGAGATCGAGCGCATCCTCTCTAAAAAGATGATGGCTTTCGCCGAAGAGGAGAATTTCGAGGTCGCGCTCTCATACAAGCACAAGCTCAAAGTGCTTGACAATCTGGTGCGCAAGCAGGTCAGCGCCCTCCCGAAGGACCTCGACCTCGACATCTTTGCGTACGAGACCAACGGGGTGCTCGGAGCGGTGAATATGCTCGTCGTGCGCGGCGGCAAGCTGGTGGGCGGCGAAAACCGCGTCTTCGAAGCCGCAGACGAGGACATCTCATCCTATATCTATCAGTTTTATTTCGGCAATCCTCCCGTCGCGGACGAGATAGTCACGGATTCCGTTTCGGACGGCGACGCGCTTGAAAAAGCCGTCAACACCCTCTCGGGGCATACCGTGCGCGTCATAGAGCCCAAGCAGGGAGTGCGCCGTCAGCTCCTCGACCTCTCCCACTCCAACGCCTTCGACGCGTTGGAAAAGTACGGCAGCAGGGAGGAACGCAGAGCGTTGCGCACCGAGGGCGCGGTGAGACAGCTGGGGGAATTGCTCTCCCTCCCCGTGCTTCCGAACAGGATCGAGGCATACGACATCTCGCACATCTCGGGGACGGACAAGGTGGCGAGCATGGTGGTCTTCGAGGGCGGAGAACCCAAGAAGTCGCACTATCGCAAATTCCGCATAAAGACCGTGGAGGGCAACAACGATTTCGCGTGCATGAAAGAGGCGCTCACCCGCAGGCTCATGCGCATGAAAGAGGGGGAGGACGAGAGCTTCGCCACTCCTCCCGATCTCATCCTGATAGACGGCGGGAAAGGACAGCTCGCCTACGCATTGCAGGCTCTTGCCGATTGCGGCGAGGAGGGCTTGGAGATACTCTCCCTCGCCAAGAGGGAGGAGGAAGTGTTTTTGGGCAGCGACCCCAAACGCTCCATTCTGCTCCCCAAGGACTGCGTGGCGTTGCAGATGCTCCAACGCGTCCGCGACGAAGCGCACCGTTTCGCCATCACCTATCATCGCACTTTGAGAGGGAAGCATATGTCCGAGTCCGAGCTCATGAAAGCGCCGGGCATAGGCAGGAAACGCGCCGAGGAACTTTTGAAAAAATTCGGCTCTGCCGAGAACGTGCGCCATGCCTCGGCAGAGGACATAGCGGCTCTCGAAGGCTTTTCGAGAAGCTCTGCGGAGAAGTTGCTGGAAGCGCTCAATGTGCCAAATAATGGTGATGAAACGCAGAAATAGCATGATAAACATCGCATAACGATCATAGCGGAGCGGCGTAGCTCGTTGACGCGCCGCTTCGGGGAGGATATATGGTAAGGAATTACACCCACAAGAGCGAAGTCGCGATAAGCGTCGAAAAGTTTGCCGCCGATCTCGAATTGGAGACGGCATACGCCCCCTCGGAGGACATAATTTTCCGCTCCACGGCGACAAATCGCCCGGGGTTGCTCTTTGCCGGATTCGAGGAATTTTTCCCCGAACACAGGATACAGATCCTGGGCAATGCCGAGATGGCGTATCTCGAATCGCTGGACGGCGGGGCGCGGGCGGTGCAGTTGGAGAGGCTCTTCAAAAAGGGCGTCCCCTGCGTCATCGTCACCCACAAACACGCCGTCACTTCGGAGATGGCGGATATGGCGGAGAGATTTTCGACCCCTCTTTTCGTCAGCGACGGCTCCACTTCCGCGATAGAGAGCGACGTGGTTCACTATCTCACCACCGCGCTCGCCGCCACGGACACCATACACGGCGAACTCCTCGATATCAGCGGCATCGGCGTCCTGCTCATCGGCGACAGCGGCATCGGCAAGTCCGAGACCGCCCTTGAGCTGGTGCACCGCGGACATATGCTCGTCGCCGACGACCTCGTGGAAGTCAAACGCATAAAGAACAAGATATACGGCTATCCTCCCAAGCGCATCTCCAACTTTTTGGAGGTCAGGGGAGTGGGGCTCATCGACGTGGAAGCCATGTACGGCGTGGGCGGCGTGCTCAATCAAAAGCGTATACATCTCGTCATCGAAATGGAAAAGTGGGACGACCGCAAGAGCTATGACAGGCTCGGCAACGAGGACCTCTCCTACGAGATCCTCGGGGTGAAGTTCCAGCGCATAGTGGTGCCCGTCTCCGCCGGCAGGAATCTCGCCGTCGTCATCGAAGCCGCCAGCCGCAACTTCCGCCTCAAAACCATGGGCAAAGACGCGCTGCAAGAGCTCAGCAACCGACTCATGGAAAAGAATCGTCCGGTGGATGATGAGGAGTGACGTGCAAAGCGGGTTCGGAAAGCGTTTCGGGCGGTGGATTTCCGCCTGTGCGGTGTCAAGCGCCTTGCTAATACCGCAAGAGTATTAGCGGCGGCGCTTTCCTTGCACAAACGCAAATCTCCTCGCCCGAAACACATTCCTCACCCGCTTTGCCCGTCACTTGGGTGACTGTGCGTTGATCCCACGTGAACTCATTCGGAGCGTGCTTGACTCCCACGTGAACTTATTCGGGTGTGCTTGAACTTCCACGTACACTTATTCGGAGTGGAGCCTGACTCCCACGCAAACTCATTCGAAGACGGAACTACGCGCCGCTCAGCCAAACTTGCACAGCTGGCGTTTGCGCCCGCTCTTGCAAGTCGCGGCGCGTATCTGCGATCTCGCAAGCTAGACGGCTATTAAGTAGACACGGGCTCGGTGCGCGTCGAGTCGCCCTCCTCGCCCCGCGAGCGATGTTCGGTAAGTGCTGGTCGCCGCTTGATTATGTAAGTGCGAGACTCAAACTTTTTTTCAAGAGGTATTTTCATAAAGGCGCGATTTGCGCCTTTATTAAAAAGTATATCCCGCATTTTAGGAGGACAGTCCTCTATTCCGAGTGGGGGAGGAGTCCCGAAGGGGAGGAGGGGGCATAATACTTCCATGTTAGGGGACGTAAACTCCATTAAACTAGCCTGAATACGACGTGAACTTATTCAGAGCGTCCCCGAACCCGACGAATAAGTGTGCGTGGGGTTCAATCTAATTTAATTTGAGGGTACGTCCCCGTGACAGGGAAGTATTGTTGCCCCCTTCCTGCGGGTTTCCCCCAAAATCGTTCCCCCTTAAAAGGGAACCCACCATTTTGGGGGAAACCTTCGGCGCTCGGGCATGAGGGCTACCGAGGACGGCGCCTCTGCGGCGCCGCCATATTATGCCGCTTGCAATGCGCCCGCTTCGCGAAGAGAATGGCGCATTGCTGACGCACTTTTCGTCTCGCCCTCGGCACTCACTTCGTCGCCGCCGACTTGCAAGAGGGCTGCGCCCTGTGCAAGTTTGGCTAGGCGGCTCCACTCCGAACAAGTATACGTGGGGTTCAAACACGTCTCCGAAAGAGAGACGTAAAGTTCAAGCTCCACTCCGAATGGGTATACGTGGAGTTCAAACACGCCCCGAATGAGTTTACGCGGGAATCAAGCACACTCCGAATGAGTATGCGTGGGAGTCAAGCACACTCCAAATAAGTTCACGTGAAGTTCAATACACTCCGCATAAGTTCACGTGGGAGTCAAAATCCGTCGATGTACGCATACGGGGTGCGGGGCGCATATAATGCGCGTATGGAAAGTCTTTACAGAGAGACGGACGCGCGGGCGGTGCGCGCGGGAGCGGCGGTGCTTCATGGGATGTCGGCGGAGAAACTCACCACTTACAGAGGGGGCGGCGTGTGCGAGAGGGTATATCTGCCCGCTTGCGTCGGGTGCGCGGCGGAGTTTTGGAGGGCGTGCACAGAGGAGGAGCGCGGCGAGGTGTACATCCTGGGAGGGGGGAGCAACACCGTGATGGCGGACGGGGAGGTATCCCGCCCCGTATTGCTCACCTCCCGTCTTGTCGGGATAGAGCGCGTGGACGAGGACGCAAGCGGGGTGTACCTCAGGGCGGAGTGCGGCGCGGGCGTAGCCGCGCTCATCGCGGCGTGCAGGCGGTACGGTTGCGGCGGAGCGGAATTTCTTGCGGGAGTGCCCGCCACCGTCGGAGGGATGGTGAGGATGAACGCGGGGGCGTTCGGCTCCAAGACGGCGGATATCCTTTTTGAGGCGGAAGTCGCAGACCCCTCCACGGGGGAAGTCCGAGCGATGAAAAGGGAGGAGATACCGTTCGGCTATCGCAGGGGGACGGAGGGGTTCGTGCTCGTCGCGACATTCCGTTTCCCGTTCATGAGTGCGGAAGAGGGGGAGAGAAAGAGGAGGGGATATCTCGCTCTGCGCCGCAAACATCAACCGCGCGCGCCCTCTTGCGGGAGCGTGTTCAAGAGGAGCATTGCGCCTGCGGGAGCGCTCATCGAGGAGGCGGGATTGAAGGGGATAAGAGAGGGAGGCGCGGAGATATCCCGCGTGCACGCAGGGTTCATCGTCAACGTCGGGGGAGGAAGCGCAAGAGATTTTTTGAGGCTCGCGGAGCTTGCGCGCGCCCGCGTCGAGGAACTTTTCGGCATACGGCTGGAAAATGAATTTGAACATCTTTCGGACGATCTGCCTTTTTGAGGACATTTTGTGATATAATATTCCAACAACCGTTTTCCGCGCACGCGCACGATCCCGCGATGCGGCTAAACAGAGGGGAACATGGGCATTTTCGGCGACTATCATATGCACACCCGCGCAAGCGACGGACGGGATACCGTCGCCGCTATGGCGCGCCGCGCCGAGGAGGCGGGACTGTCTGAGATAGCCATTGCCGACCACGGGTGCGGGAGCTTCATGTTTCGGCAGACCGAGGAAAAATTCCGCGCGCAACAGACCGAGATCGCAAAGCTCCGCGACGAGGGGAGGGTGAGAGTGCTCTCAGGCATAGAGGGGAGCATAACGGGGGAGGACGGAACGCTTGACGTCCCCGACGAGATGATCCGCGCCTGCGACGTGCTGGTGGTCGGATTCCATCGCTTCCTTTCTTTGCGCTATATTGCGAAGGCTCCCTCCTTCCTGCTCGTCAACGGCTGGGGGAGCAAGCGTGCGAAAGAGAAGTTGAAGGCGCTCAACACCCGCGCATGGCTCGCGGCAATGCGCAGATATCCCGTGGACGTATTGTGCCACCTCGGGCACAGAGCCCCCGTGGACGCCGCCGCGATATGCCGCCTTGCCGCCGAGAAAGGGATATATGTGGAGCTCAACGAAAAGCACATCGACGCGCTGGAAGCCTACGCCGACGAAGTGATAGCCTCGGGGGTGAAGTTCATCCTGGGCTCGGACGCGCACTCTGCAAAGGGAGTGGGGGCGTTCCCTCGGACGGAGGAGTTCATCAAGCGTCACGGCATAGAGGAAGAACGGGTGGTCGGCATGGGAGCGAAAGCGGAGTTTCACCCTAAAAAAGATTTTATCGCTACGAAATGAGAGGATAAACATGGCGTCATTCAAAGATAATGTCGAAAGCGAACTGCTCACCGTTTTGCCGAAAGACCCGCGCGAAGTGCGTGCGTTCCTGTCTGCGGCGGCGAAGCAGGGCGGGTATATCCACATCGTAGGCAGACGGCGCAATCTGGTGTTCGGGCTGTCCTCGTATGCCGAGTGCCTCGCGGTGGTGGAATTGTTGAAGACCATGTATCCCACCGAGTTCGAGATCTCGGCAGAACACGTCAAAGCGGGCATGAAAAGGGGGAGCACGGCGTTCTCCGTTTCGGTGCCCACCGGCTTTGCGGCGCAGGCGGTGGAGGATCTCGCCCTTGCCGAAGGGGGCATCCCGTCGTTTGCGAGGGAGACCCGCCGCACGGCAGAGAGCTATCTCAAAGGTCTCTTTCTGGTGTGCGGGAGCGTCTATGTCCCGTCCTCGGAGGGGGATGAGGAAAAGAGAGAGGGCTATCATTTCGAATTCGCGGTGGACGGCGACGACTACGCCGCCGAGCTCGCCGCTCTGCTCGAAAAGGAGGGAGTGCACGCCAAAGTGAGCGAAAGAGGAGCGCTGAGGTTGGTGTATCTCAAAGACAAAGAGGAGATACTTTCCGTCCTGGCTGTCCTCGGGCTTGCGGAGAGCGTGCTGAAACTCAAAAGCATAATCGACGAGCGCGAGACAGCGAACAGCATCAACAGAGTGACCATCTGCGAGGCGGCGAATCTTGACAAGACCTACGCCGCCGCCTCCCGCAGACTGATGGAGATAGGAGCCATCGAGGAGAGCGTGGGGTTGGAATCTCTCACTCCCGCCCTCCGCGATACGGCGAATGCGAGGATGGAATATCCGCAGGCGAGCCTGAGCGAGCTTGCCGAGATACTGGGAGTGAGCAAGAGCTGTCTCAATCACCGTCTGCGCAAGCTGGCGCAGATAGCCGAGGAAAAGGGCGGCGCAGAGTAAGGACAAAGGATAAAGAGAAAAAATGAGCGATTTCGTACATCTTCACGTACACAGCGAATACAGCCTCCTCGACGGCGCGATAAGGCTGAATCAGAGCGTGCTTTCCGACGAGGAAAAGGATAAGATCCTGCACATCTCGCCCCTCACTCAGGCGTTGAAAGATATGGGCATGACGGCGTGCGCCATCACCGATCACGGCAATCTTTACGGCGTGCACACATTCGTTTCCGCCATGCGCGCGGCGGGGCTCAAACCCATCATCGGCAGTGAGTTTTATGTCGCGGAGGACTACCGCGTGAAGACCCCCGAGACCATGCACAGGAGGGATCATCTCATCCTGCTCGCCAAAAATCTCACGGGGTACAAAAATCTGATGAAGCTGTCCACAGTCTCCTTTGTGGACGGATTTTATGTCAAGCCTAGGATAGACCTCGACCTCCTTTCGCGGTATTCCGAGGGGCTCATCTGCTGTTCGGCGTGTCTTGCGGGCAGGATACCCCAACTCCTGCTCAAAAACGACTACGAAGGCGCGAAAGAGTATGCGCTCCGCCTCAAAGGGATGTTCGAGGAGGGGGATTTTTACATCGAACTGCAAGACCACGGTCTCGAGGAACAGAGGCGTATCCTGCGCCCGCTCGTCTCCCTCGCGCGGGAGATAGGGGTCAAGGTGGTCGCCACCAACGACGCGCACTATCTGCGCCGCTCCGACGCCGACACGCAGGACACCATGATGTGCATAAACCTGCAATGCAAAAAGACGGATCCCGCAGGAGCCCGCTTTGCAAACGACAATTTCTATCTCAAAAGCGGGGAGGAGATGGAGGAACTCTTCTCCTGGATCCCCGAAGCCATCGAGAGCACGAAGGAGATCGCCGACAAGGTGGACGGGGACTATTTCGTGGTCAAATACAAGAAGACCTTCATCCCGCACTTCGAGACGGAGGATATGAACGGCAGAGACGCGAGGCAGTATCTCCACGACCTCGCGTGGGAGAGGATACACCGCCGCTATGACGTCATCACTCCCGAGATAAAGCAGAGGCTGGATCACGAGCTCGGCGTCATCGACAGGTGCGGCTTCAACGACTACTTCCTGATAGTCTGGGATTTCGTCAACGCGGCGAAGAACATGGGCATCCCTGTGGGACCCGGGAGGGGGAGCGGCGTGGGCAGTCTGGTGGCGTATTCCATAGGCATCACGGACGTGGATCCCCTAAAATACAGTCTGCTTTTCGAAAGGTTCCTTTCGGAGGAGAGGGTGTCCATGCCCGACTTCGACATCGACTTCTGTTTCGTGCGCCGTCCGGAGATCATCGAGTACGTCGTGGGCAAATACGGCGCGCCCAACGTGGCGCAGATCATCGCCTATTCCACGATGAGCGCGAAGGCGGCGGTCAAGGATGTCGCGAGGGTCTACGACGTGCCCTATTCCGACGCCAACAACTGGGTGAAGGACATCCCGGTGGGCAAGGTGCTCCTGAAGCAGTGCCTCACCCCGGGGAGCAGCCTCTATTCGGAGGATTTCGCCGCGCTCTACCGCACCAATCCCACAGCGAAAAAGGTCGTAGACACCGCGATAGAGCTCGAAGGTATGCCTCGTCAGACTTCCATGCACGCGGCGGGCGTCGTCATCTGCGGGGATCCCATCGTGGAGCACGTCCCCCTTTCCCGCAACGGCAACGACATCACCACCCAGTTCGACAAGACCATGGTGGAGGCGCAGGGGCTCCTCAAAATGGACTTCCTCGGCTTGAAGACCCTCACCGACATCAGCGAGGCGGTGAAGTACGTCAAAGAGGACAAGGGCGTGGAGGTGGACTTCGGCAAGCTGGGATATGAGGATCCCAACGTCTATGCGCTCATCGCGGGCGGGGACTGCGAGGCGGTCTTCCAGCTCGAGGGCGGCGGCATGAAAAAATTCATGATGCAGCTCCAGCCCACCAATCTCGAAGACGTCATGGCGGGCATTTCCATGTACCGCCCCGGTCCCATGCAGTTTTTGGATATGTTCATCCGCGGGAAAAGGGACCCCTCCTCCGTGCACTACGCTCATCCGCTGTTGAGGTCCGTCCTCGAAAATACCTACGGGTGCATAGTCTATCAGGAACAGGTCATGCAGATAGCGCAGAAAGTGGCGGGCTATTCCTTCGGCGGCGCGGACATCATGAGGCGCAGTATCGCGAAAAAGAAACTTGACGTCCTCATGCAGCAAAAGGACATATTCATCAACGGCGGCGTGCTCGCGGACGACACGACAAAGCGGCATATCCCGGGCGCGGTGGCGAACGGAGTGAGCAAGGAGATAGCGGAGGAGCTCTTTGAACAGATACTCAAATTCGCGAGTTACGCGTTCAACAAGTCCCACGCGGCGGCTTATGCCGTGCTCGCCTATCAGACCGCATGGCTCAAATGTTATTATCCCACCCACTTCATCACCGCGGTCATCAACAACCGCATCACCAACGCGGATGAAGTCAAGCACTACATCAACTACCTCCGCCGCACAGGGGTGAAGATTCTTGCGCCCGACATCAACCGTTCCCGCAAGGTATTCTCCATCGAGGACGGCAACGTGCGTTACGGACTGATGGGCATCAAGAACGTGGGGGAACAGGCGATGGAGTACGTCCTCGGCGAGCGCGAGCGGGGAGGCGCTTTCACCGACCTGCGCGATTTCACCGAAAGATGTTCCGGACAAGTGAACAAGCGCATGGTGGAGAGCCTCATCAAGGGCGGAGCGTTCGACTGCTTCGGGAAGACGCGTTCCACTCTGATGGCGTCCTACGAGCGCATCATGGACGCGGTCGCCGCAGACAAGAAAAATCAGGTGGAAGGACAGCTTTCCCTCTTTGATTCCCTCATCGAGGACGTGACGGTGAAATATACCGAGCTCGCGGAGTACGACACCATGCAACTGCTCGCGGGCGAGAAAGAGGTGCTCGGGATGTATGTCAGCGGACATCCTCTCGACGACTATGCGGACACCAAGCACGAGTTCACCTTCGTGACCTCCATGCTCTATGTCAAAGACTATGACGAAAACGGCGAGGAGATCTCGGTGCTCAACCGCGAACTCACGGGAAAGACGGTGTGCATGGGGTGCATAGTGGAATCTCACGAGCGCAAGATGACGGGCAAACAACAGCGTTTCGCCGTGGGCAGGCTGGAAGACAGAGAGGGGAGCGTCGCGTTTTCCATGTATCCCCGCGCATACGAGAGCTACGGCAGTCTTTTGGAGTCCGACGTCCCCGTGAAAGCGTACGGCAAGCTGGACCTCAGGGACGAGAGCGAGCCCAAGCTCTCCCTCGAAAGGCTGGAGATATGGGAGAACGGCGCGAAAAAACGTACGGACGTCACCCGCTCGGGAGTGATATACGTGCTGGTGGACGATCCCGCCATGACCAAGATAGTCACGGGGCTTCTCGCCATGTTCCCGGGAGATGTGCCCGTGCGCGCCCAGATGAAGGGCAAGGACGGCAGGATGTGCCTGCGCGAGTTCCGTCAGAAAGTGGAGCCCAACGAGGAACTACTCAGCCGCATCGCCAATCTCGTGGGGGAGGACAGAGTACGCTACGCCCCCGCGAAATAGGAAAAAAGCAGATATTCGGGAAAAAGGAGCGGAAGGAAAAAATTTCCGCTCCTTTTCTTTGCGTTTCGGAGGGGAGTGGGGCGGATTTTGCTTTACAATCTAACTTTCTGCGGATATAATGTCCTCAGGTGTGCGCGCGAGCGCGCAACCATATACGGATTAAACGGGGACATCCGCCCCGGAGGTTAATATGGCTAAGAATGCAACCAAACAGGCAAAAAAACTCGCGATCCTTACCAGCGGCGGCGACTCTTCCGGCATGAACGCCTGCATCAGGACTGCCGTCCGTTACGCCCTCAGCAAGGGCTATGAAGTCTACGGCGTGCGCCACGGTTATGTCGGGCTCATTGAGGACGACATCATCGAGATGCCGTACGGCAGCGTTTCCAACTGCGTCCACACCGGCGGCACCATCCTCCGCACGGGCAGGACGGACGAGTTCAAGAAACCCGAGGTCGTTCAGGCAGCGGCGCAGAATCTTTTGAAGCGCGGCATCAACAACCTCATCGTCATCGGCGGCGACGGCTCCTTCCACGGCGTCAACGACCTGCATCAGCTCACGGACGTCAACGTCATCGGCATCCCCGGCACCATCGACAACGATATGGGATACACCGACTACACCATCGGCTTCGACACCGCTTGCAACACCGTGCTCGACGCCATGCTCAAACTCCGCGACACCATCACCTCCCACGACAGGATCATGATCCTCGAAGTCATGGGCAGACACTGCGGCGACATCGCGTTGAAGACCGCTCTCGCCGGCGGCGCGGAATACGTCATCCTCCCCGAAGCCCCCACGGATGTGGACGCCATAGCGGCAAGCGTCAAGAAGGGCTTCGACAAGGGCAAGACTTCCACCATCATCGTCCTCGCCGAGGGCAGGAACGACCTCAAAGACGAACTGCGTGAGAAGGTGAAAGCCTCCACGGGCAGGACTGTCAACCATGTCGCGCTCAGCTACATACAGCGCGGCGGCACCCCCTCCATGTTCGACCGCGTCCTCGCCAGCCGTCTTGCGGCGCGCGCAGTCGAGCTCATCGAGTGTGGTCAGAGCGGCAGAGTCGTCGGCGTCCACGGCAGCGACACCATCGACATGAACGTCATCGAAGCCCTGAAAGCGAAGAAGAATTTTGATGATAATCTGTTCGCGCTTGCCACGACCATAAGCAAATAAAGCCGCCATTTTGGCGAATAGCTTTGTCAAAGCCTCTGCCGTAGATGCTCACGTACGTCTGTGTACGCTCCGCCTCTCGGCAGAGGCTTTTTCGCGCTCTTCATCCAAATGACGCCTTTCAGCGGATTGGGGTAGGAGCGAGGGTTTCTCCGAACCCCACGCGAACTTATTCGGAGCGTGTTTGACTTCCACGTAAACTTATTCGGAGTGGAGCCGCCTAGCCAAACTTGCACAGGGTGTAGCCCTCTTGCAAGTCGGCGGCGACGAAGTGAGTGCCGAGGGCGAGACGTAAAGTGCGCCGGCAATGCGCCACTCTCTTCGCGAAGCGGGCGCATTGCAAGCGGCATAACATGGCGGCGCCGCAGAGGCGCCGTCCTCGGTAGCCCTCATGCCCGAGCGCCGAAGGTTTCCCCCAAAATGGTGGGTTCCCTTTCAAGGGGGAACGATTTTGGGGGAAACCCGCAGGAAGGGGGCAACAATATTTCCCTGTCACGGGACGTAACCCTCAAATTAAATTAGATTGAACCCCACGTGCACTTATTCGTCGTGTTCAAACACACTCTGAATAAGTTCACGTCGTATTCAGGCTTGTTTAATGGAGTTTACGTCCCCTAACATGGAAGTATTGTACCCCCTCCTCCCCTTCGGGACTCCTCCCCCACTCGGGATAGAGTTCATTCCTCCTAAAATGCGGGATTTTCTTTTTCATAAAGGCGCAAATCGCGCCTTTATGAAAACACCTCTTGAAAAAGGTTTGAGTTTCGCACTCACATAATCAAGCGGATACCAGTACTTACCGAACGTCGCTCGCGGGGCGAGGAGGGCGACTCGACGCGCACCGAGCCCGTGTCTACTTAATTTCTCATCTAGCTTGCGAGATCGCAGATACGCGCCGCGACTTGCAAGAGCGGGCGCAAACGCCCGCTGTGCAAGTTTGGCTGAGCGGCGCGTAGTTCCGTCTCCGAATGAGTGAACGTGGGAATCAAGCACGCTCCGAAAAAGAGACGTAAAGCTCAGGCTCCACTCCAAATAAGTTCACGTGAAGTTCAAGCACACTTTGAATAAGTATACGTGGGGTTCAAGCACGCTCCAAATAAGTCTACGTGGGGTTCAGGCACACCCCCGAAGAAGAGTACGGCGGGAACCCTATAAACAGGGATTTTCCACACTTCCCTGTCAGAGGACGCACCCATCACTTCACAAAAGCCGCTCATCCGAGCGGCTTTCGGGTTTCGATATCCCGTTTTAGGGCGGTCAGGATCTCGGGTAGGTGAAGCGGCGGTGGGTCAGGAGTTCGGACTTATAGCGGGCGACGTAATATTTTGCGAGGGAGAGGTTGTGTTCGAGGAAATTCCCGCATTCGGCGGCTTTCGCGCCGGGGATCTCTCCATCGAAGCTGAGGGTATAGTCGCACGCGTCCAGGACTGCGGGGAGGGCGTCCTCGGGAGTCTTTTCGCCGAAGAGGAGGAGATAGCATCCCGTCCTGCACCCCATGGGACCGAAATAGACCACGTCATTTGCTATCTCGGAGTTTCTGAGGTAGGTGGCAAAAAGGTGTTCCACGGTGTGGAGCGCGGCGATGTCCATCGCGGGTTCGCGGTTGGGCGCGGTGAACCGCAGGTCGAAAGTGGTGACGGCGACGCCATCCTTTTCGTCGCGGCGGCTGAGATACAGTCCGGGCAAGAGGGCGAGGTGATCTATGGTGAAACTTTCTATCTTTTTCATTTTTCAGGTTTTCCTCCCGCAATAGTTTAGCACCTGCGGCGGGAAATTTCAAGCCGATATCGCCGCGAGGTGCACTCCCGAGAGGGATCTGAGGAGGGGGGACATCCCGACATATGGCGGAGTTTGTAGGCTAAGTCGCGCACACGCTCGGAATCGGGGGTTGAAATGCGGGGCGGGAGAGAGTATAATATCTAATATAACGTGGTGAATGCCACTCATTGCGAGAAAGGAGAAATTATGAAGGGATTGAAAGGTGCTTGTATGTTTTGCCAGAGCGGCGGACCCACCACCGTCATCAACAGCAGCGCGGCGGGCGTGTTTTTGGAGGCGCTCAAACAGGACGCCATCACGGAAGTCTACGGCGCGGAACACGGCGTGCTCGGCATATTGCAGGAAAAATTTTACGACATTTCCAAAGAGGACGTCAACGAGCTCAAACTGTTGAGGCATACTCCCTCCTCCGCGTTGGGGTCTTCGAGATACAAGCTCAAGGATTACACCGAGGATCCGACCGATTATATGCGCCTTTTGGAGGTGTTCAAGAAGTATAACGTCCGCTACTTTTTCTACAACGGCGGCAACGACAGCATGGACACCTGCAACAAGATCAGCAAGTTCATGGAAGAGCAGGATTACGACATGAACGTCATCGGCGTGCCCAAGACCATAGACAACGACCTCTTCGGCACAGACCATTGTCCCGGCTATCCCAGCGCCGCGAAATATATCGCCACCACGGTGATGGAATGCAATCTGGACGCAAAAGTGTACAACTTCGGTCTGGTGTGCATCATCGAGGTCATGGGCAGGAATGCGGGCTGGCTCGCCGCCTCCGCCGCGCTTGCGGACGCGAGCGGGCTCGGAGCGGATCTTATATATCTTCCGGAGATACCTTTCAGCGTGGAGAAGTTCGTGCAGGACGTCTTCAACGTCTGCGAGCGCAACGAGGGCAAGTGTATCGCCGTCGTCGCGGAAGGGTTGAAGGACGAAAACGGCAAGTATGTCGGGGATTTCAAGGCGGGTGCGCACGACCACTTCGGTCATGCCGCGCTCGGCGGGCTCGCGGGCATCCTCGGCGGCATAATCAAGGAGAGACTGGGCATCAAGGTGCGTCCCATCGAGCTCAGCCTCATGCAGCGTTGCGCCGCCCATCTCGCCTCCGCGATAGACGTGGACGAGGCTTTCCAGGCGGGGTCTTACGCCGTGCGCGCCGCGGTCGCGGGAGAGACGGACAAGATGGTCGTCTTTGAGCGCGATTACGACGCGGACACCTATGTCAGCCGTCCCGCGCTCGTCTCGCTGGAACACGCCGCCAACACCGAACGCACCGTCCCCAAGGAATGGATCATAGACAACGGGACCGGCATCAGCGACGAATTTGTCAAGTACGCCCTGCCTCTCATACAGGGGGACGTAAAAGTGCCCGAGGAAAACGGGCTCCCGCGCTTTGCGAAGCTCAAAAAGATTTACGCCAAAAAGTGATGAGATGAAAAAATTCTCTGTGGGAGATGAATACGAAGGCGTGGTGAGCGACTTCGGTATGAACGGGGAGGGCATCGTCAAGGACGGTGCCTATCCCGTTTTCGTGCCCCGCGCCATCAAGGGCGAGAGGGTGCGTTTGCGCATCGTCCATGCCAAGAAGGATTACGCCTTCGGTGAGCTTATCGAGGTTTTATCTCCGTCAAACGACCGTGTAAAACCCGTTTGCCGTCATTTCGGCAAATGCGGCGGGTGCGATCTGCAACATCTTGCGCACCCCGTACAGGAGGAGGTCAAGCGTCTCAATTTGGAGCGCACTTTGAAAAAGGCTCTGGGCGAAGAGGTGAAAGTGCCAGAGGTGATTTGCGGTTCTCGGTGGGCGTACCGCAACAAACTCGCTCTCCCTTTCGGGAGGTCGGGGGGCAAAGTCGTGCTCGGGTTTTACGAAAAGAGGTCTCACAAAGTCGTGCCCTTGAAGGAGTGCCCGTTGCACGGCGAGTGGGCGAGGGAGGTCGTCGCCACGGTCACGGATTGGGCAAACGCATTCGGGCTCTCGGTGTATGACGAGAGGACGGGCAAGGGGCTCCTCAGGCATATCGTGGCGAGATACGTCACGTCGCTTTCGCTCACCGTGGTGGTCAATTCCGACAAACTCCCGCACTCTTCGGAACTTGCAGAGAGGCTTTCGGCGAGATTTCCCGAATTTGCGCTCTACCTCTCCTCCAACACGGCGGATACCAACGTGATAATGGGGGATACGGTCAGGCTCGTCGGGGGCTGTGAGACGCCGCAAAGGCTGGGCGCCTTTGCCGCCGTACTTTCCCCTCTCAGCTTTTTGCAGGTCAACGACGAGATCCGCGACAGGATATACGGCGATGTCTGCGCCGCGCTCTCGGATCTTGACGGCGACATCGTGGAGCTTTATTCCGGGGTGGGACTGCTCACCGCCGAACTTGCGACAAGACTTCCCTCCGTGCGCATTTCCGCAGTGGAGATAATTCCCGAAGCCGTGCGGGACGCCGAACGTCTCATGGTCACGCTCGGGCTCTCGGACAGAGTGAGGGAGGTGTGCGCGGACGCGGCGGAGCATATGCGCGCGCTCGCGGAAGATAAGGGACGCCGCGCGCTGATAGTCGATCCTCCCCGCAAGGGTTGTGAGGAGAGCGTGCTTTCTGCGGCGGCGGACGCCGAGTTTTCGATGATAGTCTACATCTCCTGCAATCCCGCGACCCTCGCGCGCGACCTCAAATATCTCCTCGCGCGCGGCTACGCGATCTCATCTCTCCGCGCCTACGATATGTTCCCCCAGACCATGCACGTCGAGACCCTCGCCGTCCTGGAAAGGCAGGGCTGAAAGGGAAATGAGAATGCGCCGAGCGGCTCGGCACGCGTGCGCTTCCGTTTGACGAAGCGGTGAAGAGCCTGGGGAAAGGCGGGGACGTCGTCATTGCCGCAGTGCCGTCGGCGACGCGGAGGAGAGAAGAACTCCGCCGACGGACGCGCCGCAGACGGGAAAAGGTGGCGTTTTTAATTTTTTATTGATTTTCGCGCGCGAAAGTGTAAAATATATATATCAAACGTGCGCTTACGACGCGCGTGCGGAGGCGCGGTATGAAATATAAGCGGTTCGGTGAAGACATAGTGGTCAGGCTGGAAGTCGGCGAGGAAGTCGTGGCTTCGCTTGCGGAGATAGCGGAGAGCGAAGGCGTGACTTTCGCGGAAGTGAGCGGCATAGGAGCGGTGGACGAGTTCTTCGTGTCCGTGTTTGACGTGAAGGCGAAGAAATATTTCGACAACGATTTCCGCGAACCGTTGGAAATCGTGAGTATGTCAGGGACGGTGACGGAGCAGAACGGAAAGCCGTATCTGCATCTGCACGCCTCGGCGGGCAGGGCGGATGGCACCGTCATCGGCGGACATCTCAAACGCGCGGTCATTTCCGCCACTTGCGAACTAGTCCTGCACACCGTCTACGGCAGGGTGACGAGGTTTTTCGACGACGCCACGGGGCTCAATCTGATGGATGTCTGAAAGTGCGGGCGGTGCGCCGCCCGTCTGAATAAAGGAGGTTTGCAATGAAAAAATACGACGCCGTCGTTATCGGTGCGGGTAACGGCGGACTTACCGCGGCGATCAGGCTGCTGCAGGGCGGAGCGCGGGTGCTGCTTGTGGAAAAGCACAACATTCCCGGCGGCTTCGCGACCAGCTTCAGAAGGGGGCGGTTCGAGTTCGAGGCGTCTTTGCACGAGCTCAACGACTTCGGTACCGCCGACAACGCGGGCGACGTCCGCGTGCTCTTCGACGAACTCGGAGTGACGGACAAGATCGAGTGGGTGCAGATCCCGGAGGCGTACCGCGTGATCTCGCAGGCGGAAAAGCTCGACGCGACGATGCCTTTCGGCGTGAAAGCCTTCATCGACAAGATGGAGAGCTATGTGCCCGGCAGCCGCAAATCCGTCACGGAATTTTTCGAACTGGCGGAGGAGATCAGGCTCGGACAGGCTTACACCGCGTCGGTCAACGGCAATGCTGATTCCAAGGTGATGGTGCGCGATTACGGCAACTTCGTGAGGTGCGGTTCCTACTCCGTGAACGAAGTGCTCAAGGCGCTCAAAATGCCGAAGAAAGCCGTCGACATCCTCACGGCGTACTGGTGCTACCTGGGCGCGCATTGCGACGACCTGAGCTTTGTGCATTACGCGTCCATGGTCAACCGCTACATCCTGCGCGGCGCGAGCATGCCGAAGTCCCGTTCGCACGAGATCTCTCTCGCGCTGACCGAACGCATACTCGAACTCGGCGGCGACGTCCTGTTCAACACCGAAGCGGTGAAGATACTCACCGATCCGAAGGACGGCGGAGTGCGCGCCGTCGTGCTGGACGACGGGACGGAGATCGAGACGCGCCACGTCGTGGCGAACTGCTCGCCGCACGTCGTGTTCGGCAGGATGATGGACAAGGTGCCGGAGTCGGAGGTGCGTGCGTCCAATTCGCGCAAGTTCTCGGGAAGAGGCTTCACCATGTTCCTGGGACTCAACAAATCCGCCGACGAACTCGGCATCGAGAACCACAACTATTTCCTTTACGACACGATGGATTCCGTCGCGCAGTACGACAGGATGCGGACGATAAAGGACAACAGCGTGCAGGCGACGGTATGCCTTAACCGTGCGCTTCCCGACTGCTCGCCGGAGGGCACATGCATGATGTACTTCACCACGCTCTACATGTCCGACGACTGGGCGAAGGTGACTCCCGAAAACTATTACAAGACCAAGAATTACGTCGCGGACAAGATGATCTCGCGCTTCGAGCACGATACCGGCGCGAAGATCCGCGACAGTATAGAGGAGATCTCAGTCGCGACGCCGATGACGTACGCGCGTTACTGCGGACATCCGCAAGGCGTGATCTACGGCTACGAATCGCAGTATTGGGACGGGCTCATGCCCAGGCTCCAGATGATGGCGGAGGACCACCGCGTGCGCGGACTGCGTTTCGGCAGCGCTTACGCGATGAGATTGTCCGGCTATTCCAGCGCGTATTTCGCGGGCGACATCTCCGGCAGGCAGACCGTCGGCGACATCAAGAGGGAGGGCTGAACTTATGGCATTCGTATTCAAGAAACAGATTTTCGGATTTATGGACCTCCTGCGCTTCAAGAAAATGGTGCCGAAGCGCAGAAAGATAATGGCGGAAGCGCCGGCGACTCCGCTGCCCGCGACCTATAAGGTGAACGAAACGGCGAAGATCCTCCACCCCGGCTACCAGTCCGCGACTCTCACCGAAGTCAGGCTCGAAACCGCGGACATGAAGACGTACGTCTTCGAAACGGAGAAGCCTTTCTACTTCCGCGCCGGTCAGTACGCCACTCTCGGCTGCAACGCGGGCGGGAGCGAGGTGTCCCGTCCCTACGCCTTCTCGTCATCGCCCCGTGAAGCGCTTGCGAAAAAAGCCGCGTTCACCGTCAAGAAAGCGGGATTTTTCAGCGAATGGCTCTTTGACAACGCGAAGCCGGGCGACAAGTTTGTCATAGGCGATCCTTCCGGTGATTTCTGCTACGAGCCGATCAAGGACGCGAAGCAGATCGTTGCGATCGCGGGTGGCAGCGGCATCACTCCCTTCTACAGCATGGCGCAGGCGCTTGCGGACGGCACCGACGACTATTCGCTCACGCTCTTCTACGGGGCAAAGACGGCTGCCGATCTCGCATTCAGGAGCAGGCTCGACACCCTTGCGGCTCAAATGCCCGGCAAGTTCAAGGTCGTGTACGTGACCGAGAAGGAGGAAGAAGGATGCGAGCACGGGTTTGTGAATCTCGCTCTCGTGAAGAAGTACGTTGACGGCGATTTCACCGTGATGATGTGCGGACCTTCCGCGATGTACGCCTTCCAGGACAAGGAGCTCGCGCCCCTCGGTCTGCCGCTGAAGCGCGTCAAGAAAGAGGCGAACTGCGTGGGAGTGCGCGACGCCGCGCCCGCGGTGTACGACCTCACCGTGCATATCGGCTTCGATACCTTCAAGGTGAAGGCGGACGCAGGCGAAACCTTGCTCGTCGCCATGGAAAGGGCGGGGCTGAAAGTGCCGTCCAAGTGCCGCGCGGGCGGCTGCGGTTTCTGCCACAGCAGGCTCGTTGCCGGCAAATTCTCCATCGCCGGCGCGGACAAGCGCAGACTCGCGGACGGGAAGTTCGGCTACATCCACCCCTGCTGCACTTATCCCGATTCGGACATGGAGATCGTAGTGCCCAAGGCGTAACGGGCCCTCGCGCCGCCTGCATGACGGCTTGCGCCGCTCCGCTGCGATGCGCGGAGGTTTGGGCAGGACGCATGAAAATCGGACAATACGTCAAAAGAGAGCGCGGCGCGCTCTCTTTTGTCATGCTCTGTAAGCCGCGCAGGTGTGCGTCCGGCTGCCGGGAGATACGCGTCGCAGAGAGGACCGGCAGGGCAGTGCCGCCTGGCAGAGCTGCCGTGTTCGGCGCACGCAAAACGCCGCGGCGTCATGCCGCGGCGTGCGTGTGCAGTCCGTTGACAAGCGTACTTATTCCCGGTCGCCGGAGGAGATCTCCGTCACGGCTTCGCTTCCCTCGGCGTCCGCCGCAAGGGCGGCATCCGCGACAAGCACCTCTGCGCCTTCGCCGTCCTCGCCGTTCTCGGCAGTCTCTTCGGCGTCATCTTTGCCTTTCACCTTGCGCATGATGACGAACTTGTCCATGAGGAAGACGACCACAAAGCTGATGACGGAGCTCAGCATCTTGCTGATGGTGTTGCCGGCGCCCGCGCCGATGGCGGGACCCATCGCGTCGCCCAGCACGCCCGCGAGCCAGGTGGTGAAGATGATGAGCGCGACGACGGTGATGACGTACATGATTGCGCTGAACACCACGTTATTGTTGGCGTTGAAGGTCTTTTTGCGGTTGATGGTGAAGGAGATTATCTCCGCAATACACTTGGAGCCCAGCATCGCGATGAAGCCCGCGGTGCCGAACGCGCCCTCTCTGCCTGGGGCGTAGTCGAAGATGAAGAACTTTAAATGCTCGTTGCCGCACACGCCTTCCAGCCCGTATTGCAGGGCATACATGGAAGCGAACTCCGCAATGAACGCGATGCAGCTTATGAGCGTGAATTTGACGATCTGCCAAATGTTGCCGTGGCGGGTCATGAACCGCTTGCCCTTGTCGAAAGCCACAGCGAATTTGCTGTCGGAGTTCGCGTTGCCTGCGTTTTCTTCCTCAGAGTCGGTGTTTTCGTCGGAGAGACCCGCCTCTTTCACTTCCTCTTGTTCCTCCGCCGCTTCCGCAACGGCGATTTTGTCGATATCCGCCATATGTCCTCCCCCAAACGATTATACATACATTTTGTATTAAACGACCGTTAATGTCAACGCTTTATTCGCGCGCGAGGATAGCTTAAAAGAAAATTAAAAAAAAGTAAAGCAAACGTCATAATGCCGACGCAAGGACCATGTCGGGCTCGGCGCGTAAAATATGCTCAGACATACCTGAAAGCGACTTCACGTTTTTTATCATGAGTGCTATAATATATGTCAGACCGAAACAATACAAATCAGCCTCAGAGCAATTCTTTTCGGCGCTTTTCCGCAGTTGTGGCTTGTCAATATGTATACTATTGACTGCGCCCCATCGGCAAAAAATCATCCGAAAATCTCTTGCTCTGAGGTGCGAGCAGTTCTACGTCGCTCGATTTTTGTTTGAGAAAGGAAGTCGCCGCCGTTAATACCCCACCATATCGGCAAGGCGGACGACGCGTTTCGAGATGAAATCAGCGACGCCGAACCTGATCCGTATTATTCCGGTCTGACATGCCAGACCGAAACAATACAAATCAGCCTCAGAGCAATTCTTTTCGGCGCTTTTCCGAAGTTGTGGCTTGCCAATATGTATACTATTGACTGCGCCCCATCGGCAAAAAATCATCCGAAAATCTTTTGCTCTGAGGTGCGAGCAGTTCCGCGTCTGCCGATTTTTGTTTGAGCAAGGAAGTCGCCGCCGTTAATACCCCACCATATCGGCAAGGCGGACAACGCGTTTCGAGATAAAATCAGCGACGCCGAACCTGATCCGTATTATCCCGATCTGACATAACGTAACCGATAAAAAGGACGGAGGAAGATATGTCCATACAGAGAGTGAAAGAGTATCTCGCCGCGTACGGCGCGGCGGACAGAGTGCGGGAGTTCGAGGTGTCGAGCGCCACGGTGGAGCTCGCCGCAAAAGCGCTCGGGTGCGAGGAGGCGAGGATAGCCAAGACGCTCTCCTTCATGCTGGGGGAGAGGGTGATCCTGGTGGTGGCGGCGGGAGACGTCAAGGTGGACAACCGCAAGTATAAGGACGTATTCGCGGCAAAAGCCAAGATGCTCGCGCGTGAGGACACAGAAAGTCTCACGGGACACGCGGCGGGAGGCGTCTGTCCATTTGCGGTGAAAGAGGGAGTGGAAGTGTGGCTGGACGAGTCCCTCAAAAGATTCGCCACCGTATATCCCGCTTGCGGGAGCGCGATGAGCGCCATCGAGCTCACCATCCCCGAGCTTGAAACATTTTCCCGCGCCAAAGGCTGGGTGGACGTATGCAAGCCTTATGCCGATCCGGCGTGCCGCAATGAATGACGGCTCGTTTTTTGAAAGGAGAGCGCGAGAAAGCGTCGGATCATATTCAAAGGATATACCTCACAACAAATGTGTTTATCTCTCGTTTTTGACATATGAAATGCCGATGTCGTCATTTCGCCCGAACGTACGCAAAAAAGGGCAGTTGTTTTCACGCTCTTGAAATCGGGCGGGATGTGTGCTATAATGCCCGAGAGGTCAATGATATGAAACAGGTCAAAAGAATAGCTCTCATCGCGCACGACAACAAAAAGGCGGAAATGGTGAGCTGGGCAATGAAAAACCGCGACACCCTTTCCCGCTATGAACTTTGCGGCACAGGCACCACCTCCAAGCTCGTCTCTGAGGCGACCGGTCTCGATGTGGAAAGATATCTCTCCGGCCCTCTCGGCGGCGATCAGCAGATAGGCGCCAAGATCGCCGAAGGTCTCATCGACCTCGTCATCTTCTTTTGGGACCCCCTCCAAGCCCAGCCCCACGACCCCGACGTCAAAGCGCTCCTCCGCATCGCCGTCGTCTACGACATCCCGATAGCGACGAATAAGGCTACGGCGGAGTATGTGATACACTCCACCCTGATCTGAAAGGCGTCATTTGGCGCAGAACTTTGTCAGCGCCTCTGTCGTAGATGCTCACGTACGTTTGTGTACGCTCCGCCTCTCGACAGGGGCGCTTTCGCGTTCTGCATCCAAATGACGCCTTTCAGCGGATAGGGGGGGCAGGAGTGAGGGTGGTTTGACTCCCACGTACACTCATTCGGAGTGGAACTTGACTCCCACGTGAACTCATTCGAAGCGTCCTTGAACACGACGTGAACTTATTCGGAGTGGAGCCGCCCAGCCAAACTTGCACAGGGCGTAGCCCTCTTGCAAGTCGGCGGCGACGAAGTGAGTGCCGAGGGCGAGACGCAAAGTGCGCCAGCAATGCGCCACTCTCTTCGCGAAGCGGGCGCATTGCAAGCGGCATAACATGGCGGCGCCGCAGAGGCGCCGTCCTCGGTAGCCCTCATGCCCGAGCGCCGAAGGTTTCCCCCAAAATGGTGGGTTCCCTTTTAAGGGGGAACGATTTTGGGGGAAACCCGCAGGAAGGGGGCAACAATACTTCCCTGTCACGGGGACGTAACCCCCCCAAATTAAATTAGACTGAACCCCACGCACACTTATTCGTCGGGTTCAAGCACGCTCTTTCATACTGTACGTCTCGCGGGTGAATGTTGGCTCCCCCTCCTTCCCTGCGGGCTTTCCTCCCCCGTGTCCGAACGAGTTCAGTCCCCGCATCATGCGGGACTGACTTCGCATTCCTACAAAAGTTTTTTATATCGCACTCACATAATCAAGCGGAGACCTGCACTTGCTGATGACCCGGCACGGGAGGAGGAATTCGGCGCTCGCAAGTTAAAGCCCGTGTCTTTTTAGATTTACGGCGTTGCTCGGCACTCAGGGGGCGCGCCGCGGCGTTCAAGAGGCGGCACGCCGCCTGTGAACGCTTGGGTGAGCGGCGCGTAGTTCCGTCTCCGAATAAGTATACGTGGGAGTCAAGCACACCCCGAATGAGTGTACGTGGGATTCAAGCACGCTCCAAAAGAGAGACGTAAAGTTCAGGCTCCACTTCGAATGAGTGTGCGTGGGATCCAAGTTTGCGGGTGTTGATAAAAAAGGTATTGAAAGGCGGGAGAAGATGTGTTACAATTTAACTATTCTAAGATAAGGAGACTGTCCTATGGCGAATTTTCAAAAGCTCATAGACAACAAAGCGGAGAGCGCGCAGTACATGATGGACGAGATCGCGCACATCTGCAAGAACCTGCCCAAACGCGCTCCCGGCGAAGAGGGCGAAAAGCTCGCGTGCGAGTATATGGCTGAGGTCCTGAAAAAGGACGGCGGGTGCGAACGCGCCGATGTGGAGTCCTTCAAGGAACATCCCTATTCCTTCCTCGGATGGATCTATTTCACCATCACTTTCGCGCTTGCGGGCATAGTGCTTTTCTTCTTCCTTCCCGCGCTCGGAGCGGTGCTCATCGGCATCGGATTTGCCATCATGATCGCGCAATTCGGGCTCTACCGCAAAGCCATCGACTTCGTGTTCCCCGAAAAGACGGGGCACAACGTCACCGCCATCAAGAAGTGCACGGGCGAAGTCAAGGCGCGCATCTTCTTCAACGGTCACCCCGACGCGGCGTGGAACTGGCCCGTCAACAACAAGTTCGGCGGCAAGGTCTATGAGGCGCACATCGGTTCCAGCGTCATAGGCGCGCTCATCGCGCTCGCGCTGTGCATAGCGGCGGCGGTCGCCACCAAGGGACAGGTCATGGACGTGTTCACGTTGGAAGCGTATGAAATCGTCTACGGCGAGGAGCTCTTCTGGGCGGGGATCGCTCAGCTCGTCTTCGTACCCGGTCTCATCCTGATGTATTTCATGTGGGATCCCAAGACGACGGTGGACGGCGCAAACGACAACCTCACCGGTTGCTATATGGGCATCGCCATCCTCAAAGCCATGAAGGACGCGGGCATAGAGCTCGAGCACACCGAAGTGGGCGTCATCCTTTCCGGCTCCGAAGAGGCGGGTCTCCGCGGCGCAAAAGCGTGGGTGGAAGCGCACAAGGGCGAGTTCGACGACGTGCCCACCTGGATCTATTCCTACGACACCATACATGACGGCAAATTCCTCGGCGTCAACTACCGCGACCTCAACGCCACGGTCAAGGCGGACAAGGAAGTCAGCGATATGTTCATGAACTGCGCCAAGGAGCTCGGCATCAAGTGCAACAAGACTCTCGTTCCTCCTCTCGGCGGCGCGACGGATTCCGCGGCATTCGCGCAGGGCGGCTACAAAGTGACGGGCATCACCGCGCTCAATCACGTCCTCGAGGATTACTATCACACCATGAAGGACACCTACACCAACCTGGACAAGAACTGCCTCGCGGATTGCTATGCGATAAGCGTGAAGTGCCTTGAAAAGTTCGATCAGCAGTTCGGCAAATGAGCCCGTTCGGCAAATGTCAAAGCAAATCAAAGGGAGCTTCGGACGAAGCTCCCTTTCCTTTTTGGGATATTGCCCCGAAATCGGGCACAAAGAGGCAAGTTGACCATTTACTTTTGGTATACGGTATACTATAATTATACCGACGACAATGATAAGGAGGAACGTCGGTTATGAACGCCAAATATCAACCTCTGTTCACGCCGTGGAAGATAGGCAATGTGGAAATAAAAAACCGCATCGTGCTTTGTCCCATGGGCGGAACATCGCTGTTCGGCTGGATGGAGCCCCATCATCTCGACAAGGATGCGGCGGCTTTCTTCCTCGAACGCGCGAAAAACAATGTGGGACTCATCATCCCCGGCATAGCGCCCCTCAGGAACCTTATCGGAGGTCAGTGGCTTTATAAAGCCAAGGGCGCGTTCAAGAAGCTCAGATCCTATATGGATGAGATACACAAGACGGGCGCGAAGCTCTTTGTGCAGCTCACGGCGGGATTCGGGCGCTCTTTCGCACTCAGCGAGTTGCTTGCGTTGCCCATAAGGAACAAATTCGTGGGCGCGCTCATGAAACCCATCCTCGATCCGTCCTATATCAGCGCTTCGCCGAGCGAGCTCCCGTCAAGGTGGACGGAGGACGTCACTTGCCGCGCTCTCACCAAAAAGGAGATCGAGGACATCATCTACGCCTATGCGCAGACCGCCAAAATGTGCAAGGAGGCGGGGGTGGACGGCGTCGAAGTCCACGCCGTGCACGAGGGCTATCTTCTTGACCAGTTCACCCTGAAATACACCAATCACCGCACGGACGAATACGGCGGCAGTTTTGAAAACAGATATCGTTTCCCCGTCGCGGTCGTCAAAGCCATCAAGGCGGAGTGCGGCAACGACTATCCCGTTTCGTTGCGCTATTCGGTGGTGAGCAAGACCAAAGGTTTCTGTTCCGGCGCGGTGCCCGGCGAGGATTACGTCGAGGTCGGCAGGGATATGGAGGAAAGCGAGAAAGCGGCGAAATATCTCGAGGACGCGGGATATGATATGCTAAACGCCGACAACGGCACCTACGACGCTTGGTATTGGGCGCATCCGCCTGCCTATATGCCCGAAAACTGCAACCTGGACGACGTGGCTCACATCAAGAAGTTTGTGGATATCCCCGTCGTCTGCGCGGGTAGGATGGACGTGGACACCGCCTCCAAAGCCATCGCGGAAGGCAGGATAGACGGCATGGGCGTCGCAAGACAGTTCCTGACCGACGGCGAGTGGGTCACCAAACTCATGGAGGACAGGCTCGAGGACATCCAGCCCTGCATCTGCTGTCACAACGGGTGCTTCACCATGTCCAAGCATAAGGGCACGGGCAACGACGCGCCCATCTCGGACGCCCAGCATATGGCAAGGTGCGCTCTGAACCCCCTCACGATGCAGAACGGGAAATATACCATACTCCCCGCCAAGAAAGTCAAGAAGGTCGCGGTCATCGGCGGCGGCGTCGGCGGCATGGAAGTGGCGAGGATTGCCACCCTGCGCGGACACAAAGTCACCATCTACGAAAAGAGCGACAGGCTGGGCGGCGTGTTCATCCCTGCGGCGGCCCCCTCCTTCAAGGAAAAGGACCGCGCTCTCATCGAGTGGTACCGCAGACAGATAGCCAAGCTCGGCATAGAAGTCAAATTCAACACAGAGATAAAGGACATCTCCTCCCTCGATGCGGATGAGGTGGTCGTCGCGACAGGCGCGAAGCCCAGAAAGCTCGGCATCCCCGGCATCGAAAAGAGCATGGAAGCCATACAGTACCTCAACGGCGCCCCCGTCGGCGAGGACGTGGTGGTGATAGGCGGCGGGCTCACGGGATGCGAGATAGCCTACGACCTCTTCCTGAAAGGGAAACGCCCGGTCATAGTCGAGGCGCAGAACGACATCATCACCACGCCCGGGCTCTGTCTTGCAAACTCTTCCTACCTCAGGGACTATTTTGCCTGGAAGAAGGTGCCCGTGCTTCTCGAAAGCAAGGTGAAGAAGATAGAGGACGGCAAAGTGACGGTGGAGGGAAAGGACGGCAAGACCCGCGAGATCAAGGCGGACAACGTGATAGTGTCCGTGGGTTACGTCCCCGCGCCCATTGCCGAAAAGAGCGCGCACGTCCACATTGTGGGCGACGCCGAAAAAGTGGGCAATCTTCGCACGGTGGTGTGGAAAGCGTGGGAGATCGCCGAAAAACTCTGAAACACGTATAGTGTACCTGCCTCGGGCAGACGCCCGAGGCAGGCGGAAGACGATCCCGTCGGGCGTTCTCTGCCTGCGCGCGGTCGATATATCCCGCATAAGGGGTAGTTGTTCTCTGTACAAGGGAAACTGCATCGCGCGGGGCGGTCGCGGTGCGGGCAAATGCGGCGAACGCACGGAAAGAAAAATAAAACACATATCGTGTATAAAGCGGCGGAGTATCCTGCGGAGCGGGAAGAGATAAAACACTTATCGTGTGTTATTCTCGGGCTTGCCGAAATATGAGTCATGCGTCGTTGCCGTCTAAGGCGAGTGCGTGACAAAGCGCGGGCGTAAGAGCCGGAAAGCGTCCGAGGCGCATCCGTCGCGGTGTCACGGAAAAGGGTCGCGGCGCGGGCTTCTGCCCGCGAGCGCGCACGGGCGGCGAGTCATCGCCGCATTTTTCGGAGGAAACATTGGAAGACAACAAATCGAAATGCCTTGCCATGCTTGACGCGGCAGGGGTGAAGTACCGCCTTGCCGAGCACGCCCATGCCGACACCATCGACGACGTGATCGCGCTGGGATTGGAGGGCGGAGACAGGATCGCCAAAAATCTTTTCGTGCGAGACGATAAAAAGCTCAACTACTATGTCCTCACCGTGGGGCAATCAAAGCACGTTTCCCTGAAAGACGCGCAGGAGAGCATGGGATCGCGCAGGCTGAGCTTTGCCTCCGAAGAGGAGCTCGCGGCGCTCATGGGGTTGAAAAAGGGCTCCGTGACTCCGTTGGGATTCATGAACGATTCCGCGAAAAAGGTGAAATTCGTCATAGACTCCGATTTCAGGGGAGGGGAGATAGGGGTTCACCCCTGCGACAACACCGCCACGGTGTGGCTCTCTTCGGACGAACTCCTTTCCCTCATCCGCAAGCACGGCAATTTCGTATACTATCTGAAATTTTAGGAGGATGCGATGCCACTGACCTTTCGTGACAGACTTGCGATCAGGCTGTCTAAGGCCTATCTCAATGTGGGAGAGGTGTTTTTATATCTGTTTTTCGCCCGCGCGCACAAAGGGATAACAAAGAGGCGGGGGCTGTGGTACGCCGAGGGCAAACGCACCGCGCTCGACGTCTTTTCTCCCGAAAACGCGGAGGGGAAACTCCCGCTGTTCATCTACATCCACGGGGGTGGGTTTGTCTCGGGTATCCGCACGAATCGCAGGTTTTATTGCTATAATTGGGTGGAAAAAGGCTATGTTGCGGCAAATATCGGATATGATCACGCATTGGACGCCGCGCATCCCGAGCACATAAGACAGATATTCAAAGGCATAGGATTCGTGCTGGACCGCGCCGAGGAATACGGCATCGACGCCTCCCGCGTGGTCGTTGCGGGGGACAGCGCGGGCGGCTACTTCGCCGCGCTTGTGGGAGCGGTCGCCTCACATCCCGCGCTTTATGACGAGCTGGGCATAGATTTCAAATACCGCGACAGCTTCAAAGTGTCCGCGTGCGTGCTTCTGAGCGGGCTTTTCGACCCCGTGCGCTCCATAGGCACCCGATTCCCCTCCATCGCGCTCTATGTCAGGGCGCTTTTGGGCGTATCCTCCGAAGATCTTGTGCAGTACGGCTCCCGCAAGGGAGGTCTGCCATGTGCGGCGGACGCGTATGCCGACCACGATTTCCCGCCCTCATTCATCGTGGCGTCCAAAGCGGACAGGCTGAAAAAGGAATCCGAGGCTCTCGCGGAAGAGCTCAAAAACGCTTGCGTGAAGTACGGATATTTCACTTGTACGGGCGTAAACGGCGTACACGCGGGCGCGCTTGCGTGCGAGCTCGCGCGTTCGGGCAGAGAGTGCCTGAAAGAGGCGCAGGCTTTTGTGGCGGAAGTGTTTGCCGAAAAAAAGAAAAAAGAGGAGTCGGACTGAAAGGTATATGAAGAAAAGTAGGTTTTCAGCGCTCTTCGTTCTCATCGCGCTGGTCTCATTAATTGCGGCGTCGCTTTCGGCGTGCGATCAAAAGGGCGCGCCTCTTCCGACAGACAGCGGCTCCTGGACGTTGTTGAGCGTCGTGGAGAAAGGAGAATATTTCAACAACAACTACACCGTAGGGACCGGCGCCGTATACGACGGCGTGTTGAGCGAGGGGGTGGAGGATGAAGAAGCCCTCATCGTGGACGAAGATTTCGTCACCGTGAGCTTTTCGGGCAACGCGGTGTTTTTGGTGTTGCCCGACGGCAGGGAGATATACGGAAGCTGGAAGAAGGGCGGCGAGAGCATGGGGCATACCACTCTCATCGAATACGATTTCGACGGAGAGCCGACTTACGGCACCTGCGGCAGGGTGGAGGACAAGGACGGCAAACGCTATCTTCAACTCTATGTCGTATACGGCGACGTGACATTCTGTTTCACCGCCGCGGGCTGACCCGCCCGAACAGATCATCGCCGCAAGGCGTGGCAAACGGCGTCCGTTCGAGGACGCTTTTTGAAGCCGAAAGACCGCCGTAATACCGCCGGATCTTTATTTGACGTCAAAAGACCTCCGATGTGTCGGAGGTCTTTTGTGTGCGCGGGGCTTTTTATCCTATTTTGCGGGAAAGCACGCCGAGGTCGCGTCGCGGAAAATGTAAGAAAACTGTAAGATTTTCGTCAAGACAGGGTAATTTCCCCGAGCTATACTGACCTCAGAAACATCGAGGAGGTCATTATGTCCGTCGTAATAGCGCTCACGGGAGCAAGCGGCAATATGGGAAGAGAGTGCCTGAGGCAGCTTTTGGAATTGGAGGAAGTGGAAAAGGTCAAGATACTCCTCCGCCGCAGCAACAAGGATAAACAGTTCGCGTCCGCGGCAAAACGTGCGTACGGGAAAAGAGCGGAGATAGTCTTCGGCGACCTTGCCGACGCGGAGTCCTGCCGCGAGCTCGTGGCGGGGACGCAATATGTGTTCCATGTGGGAGCGGTCATCCCTCCCGCGTCCGATCACGATCCCGAGGGGGCGAAACGCGCCAATCATCTCGGCACCCGCAACATGGTGGACGCCGTCGAAGGGATGGGGGAGGCACAGCCCAAGTTCGTGCACATCTCCACCGTCGCGCTGTACGGTCACCGCAACTATCTGCACCCCTGGGGGAGGGTGGGCGATCCTCTCCTGCCCAGCGTCTACGACGTGTACGCGGCAAGCAAGCTGAAAGGGGAGAGATACGTCCTGGACAGCGGGCTCAAAAATTGGGCTGTCATACGTCAGACCGCCATGCTCCACTACAACATGATGAAGGACAACATGAGCGACGGGCTGATGTTCCACACCTGCGTCAACGTGCCTTTGGAGTGGTCCACCGCGCCGGACAGCGGTCTGCTCATCAAACGCATAGTGGAGCGCGACCTCAAAGGAGAGGTGGACGCATTCTGGAAGAAGTGTTACAACCTCGGCGGCGGCGAAGTCAACCGCGTGACGGGTTTCGACACCTATCAGAAGCTCCTCACCACGATAGGCAGCGACATAGAAAAGGTGATGAGTCCGGGCTGGAACTCCATACGCAATTTCCACGGGCTGTGGTTTGCGGACGGACACGTGCTCAACGATATGTTCGACTATCAGCACCAGACCATCGACGAGTTCTGCAAAGCGATAGTGGAGAAGTTTCCCATCTACAAAGCGGCGGCGGTGGTGCCGTCGGGGGTGATCTCGGCGATAGGGTTCAAAAGACTGCTCAAACACATCAATTCACCGCTTGAATGGGTCAAATCGGGAGATAAAGGGCGTACTCGTGCATTTTTCGGGAGCGAGGACAACCTCAAATGTATGGCAAAGAGCTGGAAGGAATTCCCCGTGCTCGCAAAGGGCGAGGTGGCGGACGGCAACATTGATTACGACGCCATGCGCAAGGCGGAGAACATCAAAAAGTACGGTTTCCTGCTCAATCACGGCTATGACGAAAGCAAGCCGGACAGCGAGCTCGACATCGAGGATATGCGTTCCGCCGCGGCGTATCGCGGAGGGAAGTGCCTCAGCGAGAGCATGACAAAAGGCGACCTTTACACCAAATTGCAGTGGGAGTGCCATGACGGTCACACCTTCTACGCCTCTCCCTACACCGTGCTCAAAGCAGGACATTGGTGCCCCGTGTGCTGTCAGCCCGAACCCTGGGATTTCGACAGGCTCGCCAAGTTCATGCCCTTCTACGCTCAGGTGTGGTACGACACTCACGCGAGGGAGGAGAACACCGAATATTTCTTCAAGGGCGACAAAGCCATGTACAGGAGGTACTGATGAAAGTTCTGTTTGTCGTATTTTCGGCGAGCGGCAACACCATGAAGGTGTGCGGGCTGTTTGCGGACAGATTGAAAGAGCGCGGCGCAGAGTGCGAGACGGTGCGTATCCGCAAGGATATGAGCGCCCCCGACGTCGCGGCGGCGGACGTTCTCGTCATCGGATATCCCGTGCACGGGTTCAACGCCCCTCAAAACGTGGTGGATCTCGCAAAAGACTTGCCCGAATGCAAGGATAAAGTGTATTATGTAGTCAAGACCAGCGGCGAGCCGTTGCACGTCAACGACGCGTCCTCCCGAGTGATGGACAGAGCGCTGAAAAAGAAAGGGTATGTCAAAAAGGGAGAATTCCATTACGTCATGCCCTACAACATGATCTTCCGCCACTCCGACGACATGGCTTCACTCCTCTGGCAGGCGGCGAAAAACACCGCGCCCTCGGACGCGGACGCGATATTCGCGGGGGAGGAGAGGCAGTTGAAAGCGAGCCCGCTCGCGGTAGCGACCCGCTTTGTCGTGGCGATAGAGCACAAAGCCATGCCCTATATGGGCAGACTGTTCAAGGCGGACAAGGAAAAGTGCGTGTCCTGCGGCAAGTGCGCCAAGCTGTGCCCCATGCTCAACATAGAGATGAAGGACGGGACGCCCTCCTTCGGCAAGGATTGCATAGGGTGCACAGCGTGTTCCTTCAACTGTCCCACGGACGCCATCTCCATCGGGATACTCAACGGTTGGAGGGTGAACGGCGCATACAAGTTCGCGCCGCCCCGCGAGGGACTGACGAGAAAGGACGTCTGCGCCTACTGGCGCGGAGTGTATGTGAGATATTTCCGAGAACACGGCATAGATCTCAAAAAGAAGTAGGAGGGGAATATGAGAAAGATACTCATAGCCGAAGACAACACCGAACTCAACGACATGATGCGCAACTACCTCATCAAGGCGGGGCACTCTGTCTATCAGGCGTTCAACGGAGCGCAGGCTTTGGAATACGCGCGCACCATGCAGCCCGACCTCGTGTTGCTCGACATCATGATGCCCGTCATCGACGGCTATGAGGTGTGCAAGTCTCTGCGCCGCGAATACAGCATCCCCGTCATCGTGGTCTCGGCGATAGTGGGCGAGGACGAGAAGCTCAGGATGTTCGAGCTCGGCGCGGACGATTATATGACCAAACCCTTCTCCTTCAAGGAGATGGTGGGCAGGGTGAACGCCCAGCTCCGCCGCTATTACGAACTCAACACCCAGGAGAGGAGCGAGAGAGTGTACGGCAACATGAAGATCTCCTCCACCCGCCACGAGGTCAAGGTGGACGGCGAGAGCGTGCCTCTCACTCTGAAAGAGTTCAATCTGCTGGACTTCCTCACCAAAAACGCCAATCAGATATTCAGCAAACAGAAGCTCATCGACGTGGTGTGGGGATATGACGATTACATCGACGAGAACACCGTCGCGGTCACCGTGGCGCGCCTCAGAGAAAAACTTTCCAAGTACGGCATCGAAAACGTGGTGACCGTATGGGGGCTCGGATATAAATGGCAGGATTGAGAGGTCGCAAAAACTATGTGCAGGCGGCGGTCGACGCGTTGAACGCGGGCGACTACTCCACGCCCATACAGCCTTGCGGCACCGCGTTGCAGAGGAAGATACTGCGCGCCCTCGAAAAGCTCCGCGTCACGACGTTGGAGCAACAGATCGCCCATGCCCGCGCCATAGAGCAGAACAAGCTCGCCATCGCCAGCGTCGCCCATGACGTCAAGACTCCGCTCGCGCTCATCTCGGGGTACGCGGAGTGTTTGCAGGACGGCATGGACGACAAGGATTATCTCGCCCTCATCACCGAAAAGACGGAACAGCTCAACGGGCTCGTCCTCAAACTCGTGGAGACCTCAAAGCACGAGATAGACGAGATAGATTCCCTCAAAGAAAAGGTGGACACCAGGATGTTCCTCGGCGCGGTGCTGGACAAATTCGAGTCGCTCGCCAGAGCCAAGAACATCTCCTACAAAGTCAGGCGCATCCCTTCCGTGGAGATATATGCCGACAGGCGGGAGCTGGAAAGGGTGTTTCAAAACCTCATCTCCAACGCCGTGAAGTACACCGAAGAGGGAGGGAAGATCACCGTCTCCTTCGAGCACAACGGCAAATTTTTCATCGCGAAAGTCAAGGATACGGGGAGGGGCATCGAAAAGAAAAATCTCCCTTACGTCTTTGACAAGTTCTTTATGGAGGAATCCTCCCGCACGGATTCCAAAAACTCCGGGCTGGGGCTTTACGTCGCGCAACAGATCGCGCACCGTCACGGCGGAGAGATAAGGGTGCGCTCCAAAAAGGGGAAGGGCTCCGTTTTCAGCGTCAGGATCCCCGAGCTCCCCGACGAGACCACTCCCACCCAGCGTTTCGAGAAGTATCCGATGTTGCTCAAAATAATATTGATACTGATGTTCTGTTTCATCATGCCCTGGCTGTTGCGGATCATCAGATTTTTCGAGACGCGGAGGGTAGGGACCCTCATCACGGGCATTTGCAATTTCGTGCTGTGGCCGTTCATGTTCTTGTATGACATTTGGAGCGAGATCCTCTACAACAGGATAGTGCTCGCGATGGATTGATATGAAGTATACGGACGTTTCCCTCGCGCCCGCCGACGGCGGCAAACAATTTGTAAGAGTGCAGAGAGTCATCGAGCATTTCCCGGGGCTCAGGACTTTCGTGTTCCGGGCGGACGGAGAGAGGACGAAGACCCTCGCGCCCCAGCGCGCGGGCAACTATATCGCGATCACCGCAGACGTGGGCGGGAGCCGCGTCACGAGGGCGTACACTCTCGCCTCCTCGCCCAAGGAGGCGGAGAGCGGCATATATATCTCCACCGTCAAGAAGGCGGGGATACTTTCCTCCTATCTCGTGGACGAAGTGAAGGAGGGGGATGTGCTGGAAGTCAGCCGTCCCGCCGGCAGATTCGTCTACGAGCGCGGAAAGGACTGCGCGCACGTCACGGGAGTGGCGGGAGGCGCGGGCATCACCTCCATGCTCTCCATGGCGAAGGCGGCGGAGGAGGGGAGCGAGAACTACCGCATGACCCTCTTCTTCTGCGTGAAGAACGCATACGAGTTTCTCTTCCGCGACGTGCTGGACGGCATGAAGAGCGGACGCGTGCAGGTGGTCTATGTCGTGGAGAGCGACGCGCCCGATTTTGCGGAAAGCGGAGTTTTTACGCGCGAATTGTTGCATAAATACGTGAATGAGGCAACTACGCTCTTTGCCTGCGGAGGCAACGAGCTCTACGGTCACATCCTGCGCGAGCTTGCGGGAGACGGGAGCGTCCGCGGCATGAAATTCTCTCAAAACTCCGTCACGGACAGGGAGGACGACAGGATGTTTTCACTCTCGGTGCACCTCGCGGGCAGGGAGTACGTCATCCCCACGCGGGCTTCGGAGACCCTCATGGTCGCGATGGAAAGAGCGGGGCTCGGCGCGCTCTCGCAATGCAGGGTGGGGGAGTGCGGGTTCTGCCGAAGCACGGTGACGGCGGGGAGGTATTCGGTGCATCCCGAGCATGACGAGAGGTCTTCGGAGGATGTACGGCGCGGGATAGTGCACCCCTGTTGCACCTATCCCGAGAGCGATATGGAGATAAGCGTGCCGCAGGATCCTGCGGCGGAGGTGATATGAAGATACTCTTTGTGTGTTCCAGCAACGTGTGCAGGAGCCCCTTTGCGGAGCTCGTGTTCCGCCGCATAGTGAAAAACAGCCCCGTGCTCTCCCGTAAAAACATCGAGGTGAGCTCTTCCGCCGTTTTCAATCGCAGTAAGGTCATCTTCCCCAAAGCCGCCGTCAGTCTGAAAAGAGAGGGGTTTTCCGAGGAGGAGATAGCTGCGTTCAAGCCCTCCTTCAAATGGACGGAGCCCGAGAAATTCCGCGACGCGGACGTCATCGTCGGGATGTCAAAGATGCACAAGTGGCTGACTCCGCGCAAATACCGCAAAAAATTCGTCACCCTTTCGGAAGCCGCCGAGGGGAAATACACTCCCATCCCCGATCCCTTCCTCTACAAGTCGCAGGAGGAATACGACAAAGTGATGAGCGTCATCAAGGTGTACCTTGAGGAGCTTGCGGCAAAGCTGGAAAAGGCTGTCTCCGAAGAGGAGATGTGAGCGCGTCCGAAACGCGCCGAAAACGGAGAGCGACGCTCTGCCGCGCATGAGAACGGACAAGCGCGCCGAAAAGGCGGATGACCTCCGATGGAGGATGACCAAAGCCTCTTTGAAAAAAGTGATGAAAAGCGCCCGCAGGCTCTGCGGACGCTTTTTTGATGCAAGCCGCGGGCTTTCCCGAGGCTTTCGCGTGATAGTCGATCGGATCCCGCTCATCTGCGGGTCGCCCAAAAGAGGGCTTCGCCGATGCGCTTTGCAATGCCCGTGCTCTTGTTGTCGCGGGGATGTCTTGCGTTGACGTTTTTCATGATGCACCTCCTTGTGTTTGCCGAACGCGATACGCCCGGCGTTTTTCTTCTCTTTTATTTTTCGCCGACATTTTAGCTCTCATTCGCTGGACGCGCATTAAATTTTTGGTTATACTATTCTCATATATTGCGATGATGAGCCCGAAATTGTAAATTTTCGGGGAGGAGGTCGTCATGCTGGCACGCTATGAGATAAACAGAGAACGGGACGAAAATATGTTCGTCGGGGCGGACCGCGACAACGTGTGCCCCGTGCACTTCCACAGAAAGGTGGAGGTGATGTACGTCCTCGCGGGGGAGAAAAAGGTCTTCGCCTCCGGGAAGGAGCTCATCCTGCGCCCCGACAACATCTATTTCGCCAACAGCTACGAGATGCACGGCTACGAGGAGAGCGACGGAGGCAGGCAGACCGTCATCGTCTTTCCCAACAATATGCTCCGCGACTTTTACGACGTGTTCGGGGACAAGCTGATGAACGGTTGCGTCATAGACGACGAGGAGTTCGCAAGGGGAGTGTATCCTCATTTCGTCGCGCTCGCCGAGGGAGGGGAAAACAGGCTCCTCGCGCAGGCGCACTGCGATATGCTCCTGGGAAAGGTCGCCGACAAGCTGGGGTACGCCGACGGAGTGCGCGGCAGACAGGGGTTCGTGGACGAGCTACTCGCATATATCGGCGAACATTACGCCGACGAGATCACCCTGGAAGGTATGGCGGAGCACTTCGGTTACAGCAAGTACTATTTTTCCAGGCTCTTCAACGCGGCTCTCGGCACTTCCATCACGGATTACGTCTCCGCAGTCAGGCTCATGCACACGCTGGACGTGATGAAAAATACGGGATGCACGGCGTCCGAGGCGGCGCTCGCAAGCGGATTCTCCTCCATCCCCACATTCTACCGCGTGCTGAAAAAGAACTACAACTACAAGGCGGTCAAGGATCTTTTGTGATGAGACCGGAGCGTTCGGATGAGGCGAGCGCGGATCGGGCGGAAAAATTTTCTCCGCTTTGCGTTTTTAAAAAAGCGCTTTACAGAGAGGGCGCGAAAGAGTAAAATTGCGTGGTATGGTAATAGATTTTCACACTCACATTTTCAATGACGATCTCGCGCCCAAGGCGCGCGCCGCGCTCATCCGCAACTCCCACGGAGCGTACACCCATTGCACGGATATGACCCGTGCGGGATTGCTCGGCTATATGGACGCGCACGGCATAGACAAGAGCGTGGTGCTCTCCATCGCTACCAAGCCCTCTCAGACCGCGAAGATAAACGCGTGGGCGTCCGAGATAAACGACGACAGGCTCATCGCGTTCGGCGCGGTGTATCCCTTTTCGGAAAGCTGGAAAGAGGATGTGGACGACATAGTGGCGCGCGGGCTCAAAGGCATAAAACTGCACCCGGAGTATCAGGACTTTTATGTCGATGACGAGAGGATGTTCCCTCTCTACGAGTACGCGATGTCCAAGGGGCTCATCGTGCTCTGGCACGCGGGGTACGACCCCATAGGCACCCCTCCGTACAGGAGCAATCCCCGCAGATTCGCCGCGCTTGCCGAGAGGTTCGACGGCGGCAAAATGGTGGTGGCGCATCTCGGCGGGCAGGAACAATGGGTGGAGACCGCCGAGTTCCTTGCGGGCAAGAACCTTTATATGGACACCTCCATGGCGACCAAATACTGCCCGAAGGATCTTTTCGAGTTCATCGTTAAAAAGCACGGCGCGGACAGGATACTCTTCGCCTCCGATTCTCCGTGGAGCGACACCGCCGAGGCGGCGGACATGATACGCTCCTGCGATCTGTCGGAGGAGGACAAACAGAAGATACTCCACGTCTCGGCTGAAAAACTGCTCGGGCTTTCTTGCTGAGATCTCCATCCCGTCGCGCCATACGTCGAAAAAGCGGATGACGGGGCGCGGCCGAGCGCGTCGGCGCCGAAAGAGCCGCGATGATGGGCGGGCATGGCTTTATGGATGATAGACCGCGAAACGAGGCAAAATAAGGATATGAGCTTTTACGACAAAGTGTACGAACAGGTGATGCGCGTCCCCAAGGGGAGAGTGGCGACATACGGTCAGATAGCGCTGATGTGCGGTTCTCCGCACGCCTCCCGCGCGGTGGGCTACGCCCTGCATTGCAATCCCCGTCCCGGGGTCATCCCCTGCCACAGGATAGTCGACCGCTTCGGCGCGCTCGCCCCCGCGTTCGCTTTCGGAGGGCGGGAGGTGCAAGCCCGTCTGCTCAGGGATGAAGGGGTGGAAGTGCGGGAGGACTTCACCGTGGATCTCGCAAAATACCGCTTTGAGGAATGAGTCCGCTTCGGCGTATGCGCCCGGAGCGTTAAAAACGCAGGCGAGCGGATGTCGCCGCAAACTGCGCATTTGAGGATATGACAAATCGTATAAAACCCCGAGACGCACGGTTTCGGGGTTTTATGATGCGTTTTTTCGGGATGAAATGCTCAGAATGGTAATTTCGCCCTCACCATCGCGGCGAGCCCGACATAGGTGTTCGGGTCGTTGAGTTGGTCGCCTATGCCGTCTGCCACGGCGTTGAGCACCTCTATCAGGACGACCACGTAGACGATGACGAAAATTATCGCAAACACCATCAGCACCACGGATATGACGATGCCCGCGATGCTCATGCCGCGTCCCGCGCCGTTCATCTGTTTGGAGTTGTGCAACCCGATACAGCTCAGTATGAGACCCACGATGGGGATGAAAAAGGCAAGAATGAGCCCCGCTATCGCCATGTCGTTGTTGGCGGGCGGCGCCACGGGCTGTTGATAGGAGATCGGAGTGCGCGCCCCGCAATACGGGCAGACGTACGCGCTGTCGCTGATCTCTTGTCCGCAATTTGTACAAGTCATGATATCACCTCCCCAAGTACAGCTTAACCGCAAGGACGGATATTGTCAATATTATATTTTACGGAAGAGGGGGAGGTCATGCGCGCCCGCCGCAAAGAGATACCGCTCGGATGCGGGAATGAGACCTTGCTTTCAGAGCTCCGCGCAGTTTGGTCGTGGCATCCCCGAAAGAGAGCCCCGCCGCATCGGCAAGGCGAATGACGCGCCTCGGGCGGAAATCGGCGGCGCGGGACTCGATCCGTATCCTTCCGATCCGACATACATCCCGAAAAGAGGGGCATATCTTGTTGAAAAAGGGGTTGAAATGTGAAAATAACGGGTGTATCATATAGACATAGACAGAGCGGACCGCCGCGATCGAGCGGCAATAGGGAGCTTTGTCCAAAGTCATTTGTGCCGCGGTCGGACGGATTCCGAAAGAGGGCGGAAAAATTACCGACAGACGCAAATGACGCCGCATATCCCGCACCGACAAGGTGCTTGAGTCTCCGACCATACGGAGACTTTTTTGAAGCCTCCGTCCGTGGCACATATCGCGGCATCATTCCCGCGCGGAATGACGGGTGATGAAATATTGTCATTTTACATTTTCGGGCGGGTGTGGTAGCATTGAGTCGAGCTCCTTGCGGGCAAAGGAGGGAACATGGTTTACAAAGATTTTCAGGGCATCAAACTTTCCGCGCTGGGATTGGGGTGTATGCGCCTCCCGCGCAACAGCGAAGCGGACGCGGACATCAATGTGCAGCTCACCTCTGAGATGGTGGACTACGCCATGGCGCACGGCATCAACTATTACGACACCGCGTGGGGCTACCATGACGGCGAATCCGAGCGGGTCATAGGCAGTCTGCTTTCCCGCTATCCCCGCGACAGCTTCTATCTTGCCAGCAAATTCCCCGGCTACGATCTTGCCAACTTCGGCAAGGCGGAGGAGATATTCGCCGCACAGCTTGAAAAGTGCAGGGTGGACTATTTCGATTTCTACCTCTTCCACAACGTGTGCGAGCTCAACATCGACTCCTATCTCGACGAGGAGAGATACGGCACCTATTCCTTCCTCAAAAGGATGCGCGACCAGGGCAAGATACGTCATCTCGGTTGCTCCTTCCACGGGGATCTCGATGTGATGGAACGCTTCATGGACAGATACGGCGACGTCATCGAGTTCTGCCAGCTCCAGGTCAACTGGTTCGACTGGAAGTTCCAGAACGCGAAAGCGAAGGTGGAGATGATGAAAAAGAGGGGAGTCCCCGTCTGGATCATGGAGCCCCTTCGCGGCGGGAGGCTGGTCAACCTCTCCGAGAAGGAGAGCGCGCCCCTTCGCGCGTTGCGTCCCGAGGAGAGCGTGACCGCGTGGGCGTTCAGATTCTTGCAGACCATCCCGGAGGTCACCATGATCCTCTCAGGGATGTCGAACATGGAACAGCTCTCTCAGAACATCGCGATATTCGAGCGTGAGCTCCCCCTTTCCGAAAAGGAGTGGGACACCTTGCTCGGCGTTGCGGACGGGATGATATCCTCCGCCGTGCTCCCTTGCACCGCCTGCCGCTATTGCACCACGCATTGCCCCAAGCATCTGGACATCCCCGCGCTCATCAAGCTGTACGACGAGCACAGATTCACGGGAGGGGGATTCATCGCGCCCATGGCGGTCGGCACTCTGCCCGAGGAAAAACGTCCGAGCGCGTGCATAGGTTGCAGGAGTTGCGAAAAGGTGTGCCCTCAGCAGATCAAGATATCCGAAGTCATGAAAGACTTTTCCGAGAGGCTGAAAGGTTAAAGGAGAAAGAGTATGTTGCTTAATGCGTATTTTGAAAGAAAAGAGATCGCGGCGGGCGCGAGGTTCACGGTGAAGTCCGCCGTTACGCTGGCGATAGTCGCGCTGGCGGTCGCGCTCCCGCAGATAGTCCACGCCGCGGCGGGAGCGGCGGGCGGGATGCAATGGCTCCCGATGTATCTGCCCGTGCTCCTCGGAGGATGTATCCTCGGAGTGAGATGGGGTGTGTGCGCAGGACTGCTCGCGCCCGTGGTGAGCTTTCTCATCACGTCTGCGGCGGGGAACGCGATGCCTGCGGCAACGAGATTGCCGTATATGATGGCGGAACTCGCGGTGTTTGCCGCCGTGAGCGGAGCCTTTTCCTCCCTGATAGTCAAAAATGCGTGGGCGGCGTTCCCTGCGGTGCTCCTTGCAGGGATCGCGGGCAGGCTCTCCTTCCTCACGCTTGCCGCCGTGTTCCAAAGCGTGTCTCCGCTCTCTGCGGCGACCGCATGGTCGCAGATAGAGACGGGGCTGGTCGGTTTGTTGCTCCAAGCGGCGCTCGTCCCCGCAGTCGTCATCCTGCTCCGCGCCCTGCTTCTGCGCGAGAAAGAAAGAGGGGAGGAGTGACCCTCCTTCTCTGTCCTCGGTCGGCTAACTTTGCCGACGCAAAGCGAGAAAAAACGTCCGCCGTCAACGGCGGACGTTTTGACTGTCTTTGAAGCGCCCCACCCCGTATCAGGCGGCGCAGGTGAGAAGTACTGCCACAAATCCCGCGACCAGCAACGCCGTTGCCAGGACGTATGCGGTCTTTTTGATCATCTCTTTCACGAAAGTACGACTCATTCCGGCGCACCTTCTCTGTCAAATATCTCTGCGGCTTCGATCGCGATGTCCAGCCCGAGGGAGAAAGTCTTTCTGTCCATATTGTCGGCAGTATCTTTGACGTTGTGATAGTAATCCGCAGGGGTGGGATCCATGCCCGCGAGGCAGGTGGCGCGAAGCCCTTCCTTGGTGACGGCGGCGGCGTCGGACGCGCCGAAGAACACCGAGAAATGTTTCAGAGGTCTGCCGCAGGCGGCGGACGCCTTGTCCAGCAGCTTCACCGCGCCGGCGTCATGGGCGACGGTGCCCGTGAGGTCGCGGTTGTAGATGTTGAGGTGATCCCAGTCGCGCAGGGTCTCCAACCCGACGAACACCGTCTCGGTGCCGTCGGAGAGTATCTCTTTCTTGTGTTTGCGCGCCCACGCGAACGCGCCCCTGAGCCCTGCCTCTTCGGAGCCGGTGAGAAGCACCGCGACTTCGGTGTGCTCAAAGCGTATCCCGCTCTCTTTGAGGCATTTCAGCACCGCGACGGAGGCGAGCACGCCCGTGAGGTTGTCGTTCGCGCCCGGCACCACCACTTTGAAGGTGCAGAAGAAGTAGAGCAGGATGTAGAAGGGGATGAACGCGGAGGTCACCACGAGGCTCCACACCTCCGTCCTGCCCTTTGCGAGGTTGACTATGCACAGCGCGACGGAGGCGAGCACGCCCACCACGCAGAGCGCTATGACCGCGATCATGAACGCGGGCTTTATCTTCATCAGCGTCCACTCATAGGCGGAGTCGCAGTGTCCCGAAAACACTATCCGCCTCTTTGTCTCGCCGCTGCTCTTATATTTGGCGTAGACATTGCCCGATTCCGTCTTGGGGAGGAGGGGATCGATGAAGGGTTTGTACATCAAAAACTCCGCCACCGTGACGGTGAACGCGAGCGCGCAGAGCACTATGGTCACGATGCCTGCGGCAAGATTTGCGGCGCCGCCCGCGAAATATGCCGCAAACTGTATCGCCGCCGCGATCACGAGTATGACGGACACTATCTTTGTGAATCCCACCAGTCCGTGACGGGAGACGGTGAAAGGCTCGATCTCGGCTTCATCCGCCCAACCGTTGTCGAGGAGCTCCTTTTTCAGCCACTCCTGCGCCTTGCGTTCGGCGGGCATACCCGATTCGCGCGGACCTATCTCATCGCAGATATATTTGATGGATCGGAAGCTGTAATCCACCGCTTCTTCTCGGATATCCTTTGAAACTCTCATATCCTTCCGCTCCTTTTGCCTGCGGGCTCATGCCCGTAAAAGCACTTCATTCAACAACTATAACAGATTATCGTGCATATTACAACAAATTGACGAGATTTGCGGGTTTTCATCGACATTTTTCTTCGCGAGGAGGGCTTTCACCCTCTCCGAGCTCTTTCCCCGCGTACGCGCGTAGGATGAAATATATATTGATAAGAAAGAACATAATCGGTAAAGCCGGCTCTTTTCCCGCGCGCGGAGATAGGATAGGAAGTAGACCAAATCCGTGTATGATAACAGACTTGTGTATTTTATCTTGACAGCACGGCTCATGTGTGGGATAATATTCCAAATCATACGAAAGGGAAATTCGCTATGGAATATAAGGAAGATCTGCGCATAATCCGCACGCGCAAGTTGCTCAGCGCCACTTTGCTGGACATGATGGAGGAGTGCTCCATCGAAAAGATAAGCGTCATCGACCTCTGCAAGAGGGCGATGGTCAACCGCGCCACTTTCTACGCCCACTTCGAGGACAAATATCATTTGCTCTCATTTGCGCTCGAGGAGCTCAAAGATTCCGTTTATGAGAGCTTCACGAAGGAGGTGCCCGCCGCCTCTCCCAAGGAGCTTTACCGCAAGTTGCTGTTCATGGCGGTGGAGTATCTTTCCGACAAGCACAACCATGTCGCGCGGATAGTGGAATACAACCGCAACGAGAAAGTGGTGCACACGCTCACGGATTCTCTCGCGCAGTCCATACGCTATCAGCTCGGCAAGTTCAAAGCCACACATCCCTCCGCCGTGCCCTCGCAGATGACGGCGATATGCTATGCGGGCGCGCTGGTCAGTCTTCTGATATGGTTGCTCGACAATCCGAGCGTGCTTGCGGACGGAAAGCTGGAAACTTATCTCGACGCGCTCATAGAAGAGAACATCAAGTGAAAAAGCGGCATAATGACGCGGGTCCGAGGATTGCCTCGGACCCGTTTTAAGGAGGAAAGATGAAATATCTGCTCAAAGGCGGATTTGTCGCGGACGGCGAAAGTAGGACGGTGTTCCCCGCCGATGTGTTGATGATAGGAGGCAGGATAGCCGCAGTAGGGCAGGGGCTCTCGGCAGAGGACGCCGAGACTCTGGACTGCGGCGGATGCGTGATCACGGCGGGGTTCGTGGACGCGCACGTACACGTGGAATCGAGCATGGTGCTCCCGCGAGCGTTCGGGGAGGCAATACTTCCTTTCGGCACCACCGCCGTCATCGCAGACCCCCACGAGGTGGTCAACGTCGCCGGCGCGAAGGGGCTCTCCCTCTTTTTGGAGGAGTGCGAGCTCTCCCGCGTGGACGTGTTCGTATGTCTGCCGTCCGGGGTGCCCGCCACGCCGCTGGACACCAACGGAGGGGGCAAATTCCTCGCGGAGGATATGCGACCCTTCCTTTCCCATCCCCGCGTGGTGGGGCTGGGAGAGGTCATGCGCTTTGCGGACGCGGCGAACGGCGAGCCCGAGATGGCGGCAAAACTCGCGCTCTTCAAGGGCAGGACGGTGGACGGTCACACTTCGGGTATGCCTGACGATATGCTCGCCGCCTACGTCGCCGCAGGCGTGAAAAACGACCACGAATGCGCCTCCAAGGAGAGTATGTTCGCCCGTTACGACATGGGGATGAACATCTATATCAGGGAGGGGAGCGCGGCGCGCAACGCCTCCGACCTCTTGGACGGCGTGAAGGAGAGAGGGCTTGACATCTCCCGTTTCGCTTTCTGTACGGACGACAAACATCTTGCGACCATAGCCGCTGAGGGACACATCTCTTATATCGCGTCCATGGCTCTCGGCAAAGGCTTCGGCTGGGGGGAGATAGCCGCCATGGTGTCCTTCAATCCTTGCCGCTATTACGGGCTGTCGGACAGAGGGAACGTGCGCGCGGGGCTCAGAGCGGACGTCGTCGCGATGAGGGAGGACGGGACCCGCGTCGAGCTGGTGTTCAAGGAAGGTGAACTTGTCGCAAGATCGCAGAAACTCGTGTCAGCAAATACAAAACGTGATGATAAACACGCTGTTTTTGAAAATACGGTGCATCTCAAAGATATCCCTCCCGAGGCGTTCGTCCTCCCCGAGAGACTGAAAAAGACGGGGATCGGATTGGTGGACGGACAGCTCCTTACGGTGAAAGAGGAGTTTGAAAGCGAGCAGCTTTCGGAGGGAGAGGACCTCCTCGCCACGGCGGAAAGACACGACAAAAACGGCAACCTCGCGGTGTGCCGTCTGAAAGGTTACGGCATACGCGGCGGCGCGATCGCGACCTCTGTCTCGCATGATTCCCACAATGCCGTGTGCGCGGGGGACAACGGACGGGATATGTCCATCGCCCTCGCCAGGCTGAGGGAGATAGGCGGCGGCTACGTCATAGTTTCGGAGGGCAAGGTGGCGGGCGAACTTTCCATGCCCGCGTTCGGGCTCATGGCGACGGGGGACGCCGAGGAGGTCTCGGCGGCGATAGCCCGCCTGGAAGAGATGGCGCACGCCATGGGCGTCAACAAGGGAGTGGACGCGTTCACGACCCTTTCCTTTGTCGCGCTCCCCGTCATCCCTCGGATGAGACTGTTGGACACCGGGCTGTATGACGTGGAGGAGGGGAGATTTCTGTAAGCCGCAAAGGCGGGCTCCCCTTTCGAGGGAGGGCTTTCGGTCTTGACCTTTCGATATGCCGACGCGTTGACTGCGGCGCGTCACGACCGAGTTCGGACAAGAAAACCTGACCTCTCGGCAGTTGTACTTAACAGTATGATACATTACAAAAGCAAAGGACCGCTACATAGCGATCCTTTGCTTTATCCTCCTCCGAGCGCCGGAGGGGGAGAGGAGCTTGTTTTCGGGAGGGCTCTCCTTTTCAGTCTTTCAGTCTGTCCACGTTTTTGAACGCGCCCGCGACGATGACGTGATCCGTGCTCTCGAAGATGTAATCGCCCGAGACGAGCGCAAAGGAGGAGTCTCCCTTCTTGACCGCGAGCACGTTGAGCCCGTATTCCTTGCGCACATTGGCGCGCACGACGTCCTTGCCCACCCACTCGCGGGGGACCTTGATCTCGAACACGCCGTAGTCCGTGCCGAGCTGTATGAAGTCGAAGATGTTGTCCGCGTTGAAGCGGATGGCGGTCTTATATGCCAGGTCGCGCTCGGGGTACACCACTTCGTCCGCGCCGTTGCGCAGGAGGAATTTGGTCTGGATCTCGCTCCCCGACTTGGACACGACGTACTTTGCGCCCATGTCTTTCAAAAGAGAGGTGACTTCCAGGGAGGATTGGAAACTCTCGCCCATGGTGACGAAGCAGATGTCAAAATTGTTGACGCCGATCTCTTCCAGCACATCCTCGCGACTGCAATCGCCGATTATCGCGTCGGTGAAGTTGTGGGAGAGGCGGTTTATCTTGTCCTCGTCCTTGTCGGCGATCATGACCTGATTGCCGAGTTCGGTGAGCCTCAGAGCGAGGTAGGTGCCGAAGCGTCCCATTCCTATGACAAGTATGGATTTCATATATACTCCTTTGCCGCGTTACGGCTATCCTATCAATATTTTTTCCGTCGGACGTTTGGTGGCGGGCTGGACCTTAGCGTTCATCATGGCGGAAGCAAGAGTGAGCACTCCGAGCCTGCCCGAGAACATGAGCAATGTGACGATGAACTTGGACGCCGCGTGCAGATAGGGGGTTATCCCCGTGGTGAGCCCCACCGTCGCTATCGCCGAGACGCACTCGAAACTGACGTCCCGCAGGGTGATGTGCGCGGGTTCGATCGCGCAGATGATGAGCGTCGCCGTCAGCACGAAGATGAGATAGATGGTGAAAAGGGACATCGCCTGTTTCGCGAGGGAGAGGTCCAGCGAGCGTTTGCCTATCACGATATCCTTGTGTCCGCGCACCGAGGAGTACAATCCGAAGAGGATGACCACCATGGTGGTGACTTTCACGCCGCCCGCGGTCGAACCGCTGTTGCCGCCTATGAACATGAGTATCTGCATGAGGAGGATACTGCTGTCCGAAAGCTCGCCTATGGGCACGGTGTTGAACCCCGCCGTCCTCGGAGTGACCGCCTGGAAGAGGCAGATGAGGAAGCTGTCCGCGGAGTTTTTGCCCTCTATGACGCCGCCGTTCTGCTCAAACGCGAAGAGGAGCAGGGCGGGCAGGAAGACCAGGAGCACGGTCGCCCACAGCACTATGCGGGTGTGCAGACGGTACTGCCTGTAACGGAAGCGTTTGTCCCAGATGTCGCTCCACACCACATAGCCCATCCCGCCTATCAGGATGAGGGAACATATGGTGAGGTTGACCACCCAATCGTTTGCGTAGGAGGTGAGGGAGACGAATTCCTCCCCGCCTACGCCCATCAGGTCGAAGCCCGCGTTGCAGAACGCCGAGACGGAGTGGAAGAGGGCGAACCATACCCCCTGCGCGCCGAAGTCGGGTACGAAACTTATCATGAGCATACACGCGCCGATCGCTTCCACCGAGAATGTGAAGATGAGGATGCGCTTGATGAGCCTGAGTATGCCGCCCTTGCCGAAAGCGCCCGCCGACTGCGCGATGAGCCCGCGTTCGAAGAGCCCTATGCGTCTGCCGAGCGCGAGAGAAAAGAGGGTGACGAAGGTCATGAACCCCAGCCCGCCTATCTGGATGAGCAGGAGGATGACGATCTGTCCGAAAGTGGTCCAATGGATGTAGGTGTCCACCGTGATGAGCCCCGTCACGCAGGTGGCGGAGGTGGCGACGAGCAGGGAATCGATGAAGGGAGTCCAGCCGTTGTTCTTCGCCGAGATGGGCAGACATAAAAAGAAAGTCCCCACCAATATTATGCCGAGATACCCGAGCACGAGTATCTGCATGGTGGAGGGCTTCCATTTGAGTTGGCGCCGCCGAGGTCGCTCGGCGGCGATGGTATTTTCAGTCATATTGTCCAAACGAATGTCTCCGTACAGCTAGTCTAACACATTTTTGCGTGTTGTCCAACAAAAACGCTCTCCGTACAAAAGATAAATAGGTCACTCGTTTGCGGCGTCCTGTTTGCTTGCCGCCTGTGCGCGCAGAAGGTCGCGTATCTCTTTGAGGATATCGTCCGTGGTCTCGGGCTTGTTGGCTTCCGCTTCCGCCGCCGCTTTTGCCGCGGCTTCCTCGGCGCGAGCCTGCATGATGGCTTTGATCTCCTTGCGGCTCTTGCCCTGTTTGCGGAGCTCTTCCGCCTCTTCGGAGGAGAGCATTTCCATGTCGCTCTTCAATCCGCCGAAGCCCTTCTGCGCGGAGGCGATGGCTTTCAGGATGAAGAAGAGCACCAGCGCGGTGAGCAGGAAGGTGATGATCGCCATGATGAAGGCGCCCCAGTCGATGTAGACGGACTTGGTCATATCAATGAGAGCGCGGTCGAAATCACCCGTAAGGATGGTGCCGGCGGCGTCCTTGTAAACCAGCATCGTCACAAGTCCGCTCACGCCGTCGCCGATGGGGATGGCGTTGATGAGGGGTTTGAGGATGCTGTTGACCAGCGCGTTCACGATCGCCGTGAAAGCGGCGCCGATGATCATACCTACTGCAAGCCCCATGACGTTGCCGCGGGTGATGAATTCCTTGAATTCGGTGAAGAGCTTGGGCATTTTGAGTTTTTTCATTCGGATATCCTCATGAGCGATAGTTCTTCTCTTGTTCTTCCCGTTATCATCTGCCTTTCGCGTGCCTACGCGCAAGGCTTGTTGAATTATAGTATAACGCGCGCGCATATGCAAGCATTTTTATACATTTGGAGAAAATGCGGGTGCGCGAGTGAGGAGGAAAAGAGAGCGGAAGGTCTCGGATTAATTTGAGTTTGGAATGAAAACACGCTTGACAGAAGGGGAGGGCGGTGATAGGATAAATGCGCTAGGGGTGCCGAAAGGCTGAGATCATACCCTTCAACTTGTGAGATAATCCTCGCGTAAGGAAGCATACGAGCCTTATTCCTTTGTTGAACGCCCCGAGCATACGTTCGGGGTTTTTCATTCCCCGCGCAAAACGAAAATACTTTTTACGGAGGATACAACTATGACGGAAGAACTGGGCTTTGCGTTGCTTTATACGGTCGTGGCTCTCATAGCGGCGTTCGGCATCATCACGCTACTGCTGTATAAGTTCCGCAGAGAAAAGCTCAAAGACTTTTCCAAAGTGGCGATAGGCACCTTGATCGGGGTCGCCCTGACCGCCACCGCGCTGCTCGCGGCAGCGACGTTCTACGAGATGGAGGCGGATGACTCTTTCATGCCTTACTTCCCGGCGATACTCGCGCTCGTGCTCATCGCGCTCTGCGGCGGCTGCCTTATGGGGCTTGCGTCCGTATTCAACAAGTTCCTCACCAAGGTGGCGACCGTCATCACCGGGCTGGGGCTGTTGGGCGGACTCATAGCACTCATGGTGGTGTTGGCGAATTACTTCAAAGAGAACATATCGGGCGATGAATATTATTCTCCCTACATGAACGACACCGCGCTCATCATTTCCTTCGTGGCAATGCTGGTCGCGCTCATCGCCATCTACTTTGTCGGCAAGAAGAGGGAAGTCAACGAAACCAAGTCCGTGGTCTACGGCGCGATCGCCATCGCCATGTCCTTCGCGCTCTCTTACGTCAAACTCGTGGATCTGCCCCAGGGCGGCAGCGTGACGTTCGCAAGCCTCCTGCCCCTCATGATCTACTGCGCGATGTTCGGCACCCGCAGGGGCGTGATGGTCTGCCTCATTTACGGCTTCCTGCAAGCACTTCAAGATACCTACATTATCCACCCCGTGCAGTTCATGCTGGATTATCCGCTCGCATTCGGTATGATCGCGGCAAGCGGTCTCTTCTTCGAACGCACGCCCATCAGGAAGAATAAGATAGCGGCATTCGTCGTGGGTGCGACCGTCGCCGTGGTGTTGCGTTATCTGTGCCACCTCCTCTCCGGTACGTTCGCGTTCGGCGCGTATGCCATAGACGGGGGATACGGCGTGGATCAGTTCTTCTATTACTCTTTGGCGTACAACTCCTTCACCGTGGTGGATCTCGCAATCGACCTTGCGGCGGGCATACTGCTCATGCTGTCGCCCTCCTTCCGCAGGCAGATGGACATCGCCACTCAGCCCACCGCGGGCGCGGCGATCGAGGACGACCTCGATGAAGAGGACGACATCTACACCCACGACGGCGGTTCTCACAAAGAGGGCGGCGAGGCGAACGGAGAGGCAAACTGAGTCTTTTTCTTGGCGTAAGCCTTCCTACATCACAAAAAAGAGCGGCGCTTGCCGCTCTTTTTTGTCTGCCTTTTCGTCTGTTCGGTAAATCCTTCGCAAAGCCGTCATATAGCGGATGAGGGATGTCCGCGCCCCCGACGCCTGTCACCTGAAATACAGATCGCGGATGAAAAACACTCTGCCTCGCGTCACGCGGAAGCTCACTCTGTCGGCGACGGCGAGATTGGAGACGCCGCGCGTGTCCGTGGGGGTGAGAGTGAGGTCGTCGAGGGGATATTCCGTGCCCTTTGCCTCTGTCACGGTGGCGGCACCGCCGTGGGGAAGTATGGAGAAAGTCTCTCCCTTTTTGAGCTCTATCGAAAATTCGGGATCCAGCTCAGCCGAGACGCCGTATATCTCGGCGTCCGAGTCGTAGGAGCGCACCCTCATGCCGAGCTTCATCGCAAGCGCCATGACTGCTAGGTTTCCAAGAAAATGGTCGCACCTTCCTCCCGTCACGCCGTACAGGGTCACAGAGTCCGCGCCCAGCTCCTTTGCGAAATAGACGGCGGATTCCCCGTCCGTGAAATTTTTGTGGGAGTCGTGTTTCAGGAGGGGTATCCCCTCGGGCGGCTCGCCGAGAGAGTCCAGGTCGCCGACGAGATAGTCGGGGCGCACGGGGGAGAGCAGATAGCCGCCGTCCGTGCATATCACTTTGTCGGCGTCGATCTTTCTTGTGACCGGCACGCCGGAATTGAGTATTATCGCGATTTCCATTAAAGTATTCCTTTTTTGCCGCTCGGGCGGATATGACGCGCCGCGCCTGTCGCGCGGACTGTCGCTCGGGAGTCAGTCGCATTGCCACACGTCCGTCTCGGGGTCAGTCTCGTCGTATATCACGGTGAGGGAGCCCGAGTCGGACACCGCGTTCACCACAGCGCGTTCGGCGGCGTATGCGGCGGCGGTCTGCAAGAGCATGATGTTCGCCACCGGGCGGTGTCCCGAAGCCAGACAGAACATCGTGTCGCCGTCGTAGTCCGTGTGCACGGGACGGATGGCGCGCGCGAGCCCGTCATGCGAAGCCGAGGCGAGTTTGTTTGCCGCAGGCTTGGTGAGTTTGGCGTCCGTGAGTATGCACCCTATCGTGGTGTTGGTGCCCATAAAGAGTTTCATGAGCCCGCCCGAGACGATGTGCTTCTCTGTGTCGAGCAGACTGCCGTCGTTCGCTTTCGCGCCCGCGACTATGACCCCCTTTTCGGGGTCGAAGACATCCCCCAGCGCGTTGACGGCGACTATTGCTGTCACCGTGACTCCCGCCACCTTGACGGTGTACGCTCCCACCCCCGATTTCGAGGCGTATCTCAACCCTCGTATCTTGCCCACCGTCGCGCCGCGTCCCGCGCCGTATTGTCCCAAAAACGGGGTCTTACCTGCGTTTTCGCACGCTTGAAACCCCATTTTTGCATCAGGGTAGTGTATCTCCTTTTGGTTGAGGTCAAAGAGCACCGCCCCCGTCACGATGGGGACGAGCTTGCCCATGGACTTGAATCCGCAGTTGTTTGCCGCAAGCCAATCGGACACTCCCGTCATGGAGGCGAGCCCGTATGCCGAGCCGCCCGAGAGTACGACGGCGTTCACCTTGTCCATCATTTTTTCGGGACGGAGGAGGTCCGTCTCGCGGGTGCCCGGCGCGCCGCCGCGGCAGTCCGCTCCTCCCATCGCGCCCTTTTCGGAGAGTATCACGGTGACTCCCGTGAATTCGTCCTGGGCGGCGCCTACGGTGAAACCTTTCGGGATGATGACTTTCATGTTTTGCCTCCGAAAATATGTTGTGCGTTTTTTGGCGTTCCTCTTTTTTTTGAGGTGCGGCGGGACGCTGTCCGAACACGACAGACGGGCGCGCCGCCTTTTCTCCCGCGCTTTTCGCGGCTCGGACAGGGGCGCGCGTCCGCAAGGAAAATTATACCATACACTCCCGCGCCAAGCAAGCCGCTTTCGCACGTATCCCTCTCGGCGACCCGCGGTAGCAAGGTTGATTTCGGCGCAGGATGTGTTATAATATCCTCATCAAACCGAAGCGAGGTCGATATGGAAGAATTCTGGAAGGGCATAGTGGACTTTTTCAAGAATGCCGGGCTCAACATCCTTTACGGGCTCATCATCCTCATCGTAGGGCTCATCATCGTCAAACTCATCAAGCTGGTGCTGAAAAAGATACTCCGCAAGGCGAAAAGGGATGAGGCGATGTCCAGCTTCATAGTGTCCTTGGTCAACATAATCCTGGAAGTGGTCGTGCTCATAACCGCGCTTGCGACCATGGGCATCAATACGGCGTCCATCATCGCGGTGATAGGCACCTGCGGCGTGGCGATAGGTCTCGCGTTGAAGGACAGCCTCGGCAACATCGCGAGCGGGATAATGATAATTTTCAACAAACCTTTCAAAAAGGACGATTTCGTTGAGATAGCGGGGGAGGAGGGCAGGATCACGCAGATAAACCTCTTCAACACCACCCTGAAAACGGATGACGACACCGTCATCATCGTCCCCAACTCCGAGGCGGTCAACAACCCCATCATCAACTACGAAGGATGCAAATTCAGGCGAGTGGTGGTTGACATCGCGGTGGACAAAGGATGCGACCCCGACGAGGTGCGCAGGATAGTCTCCGCCGTCGCCGAAGAAGAGCCGCTTTTGTCAAAAGAGAGGGATCACAGCATCGTTATGAGCGGTCAGGATACTAATTGCGTCAAGATGCAACTCAAATGTTTCACTCTCACGGAAGATTACTGGACGGTGAAATACCGCATGACCGAGAATGTGTACAACGCCCTGAAAGGGGAGGGATATCTCACTCCCAATCTCCAGGTGGACGTGCACGAGGGCAAGCGTCCCGACCCCATCCTCCTCACGAAAAAGAGCAGAAAAGAGGTGATCGAAAAAAAGCCCGACTGACGCCGTTTTGAGGGAAAAGGACGTCGCCTGACGTCCTTTTTTTGTGCCCTTCGTTTTGTTGCGTTTGTTTTTGCGATGTGATATCATTGTGAAATAATTCCGAGCGCGTGCACGCAGAGGCGCGCGAGAGGAGAGGATATGACAAGAGCGCAAAAAGCGGAAGAGCTGTTTTTCGAGGGGTATACCTGCGCGCAGTCCGTGGTGCTGGCGTTTGCCGATGTCACGGGCGTGGACGCCGCCGTCCTCGAAAGGATATCGGCGCCTTTCGGAGGAGGTATGGGCAGGCTCCGCGAGGTGTGCGGCGCGGTGAGCGGCATGGCGATGCTCCTGGGGCTTTCCCGAGGGTGGGACACCCTCGACAAGTCCGAGAAGGAGGAGCTTTACGCCTTTGAGAGAGAGCTTGCCGAAAAGTTCCGTGAAAGGGCGGGCAGTATAGTCTGCCGCGATCTCGTCGCGGCGCATCCGCACGGGGATACGCACAACTCCATGAAACCCTATTGCAAAAAACTTGTCGGACTCGCGGCGTCCATAGTGGAGGAGAGCGGTATCTTTCCCTCCCTCGGCGCGGCGGAGAGGAGGTCGGGATGTTGAACGGCAAACAGAGGGCGGCGCTTCGCGCGGCGGCAAACGGGCTTCCCGCCTGGTTTCAGGTGGGCAAGGGCGGCGTCAACGACAATCTCGTTGCGGACGTGTCGGCGGCGCTCGACGCGCACGAGCTCGTCAAACTCACCGTCCTTAAAACTGCGGGAGAGGAGCCCAAAGCGGTGTTGCGCACCCTTTCTCGGAAGCTCGCCGCCGAGGAAGTGGCGGCGGTGGGCAACAAGATCGTCCTTTTCAGGAGAAGTTCCAAAGAGGGCGTCAAACACTTGGAATTTTGAGATCATGAGAGAGGACAAGACCAAGCTCACTCCCCAAAACGAGCCCGTCGAAGAGCCCTCCACCGAGGCGCTCAAACAGGCGCGGGAGGAGCTCAAACGCAGAAGGCAGGAGACTCAGGCGTTCAAGCGCAAGTACTTCGATTTTTACGACGACGTGAAGATCTCGCACAGAGAGGATTGGTGATGAAGTGGTTCAAGCGGCTGTTCGTCAAGGACTATGAGTCCACGGGTGATCCCGCGGTGCGCACGCGCTACGGCGTGGCGGCGGGTGTGTTCGGCATATGCTCCAACGCCGTCATCTGCGCGCTCAAACTCGTCGTTGGGTTCATCGGCGGGAGCGTGACGGTCATCGCGGACGCGGTCAACAATCTTTCGGACGCGGGAAGCAGCGCGGTCACCGTGGCGGGATTCAAGCTGGCTTCGAGACCCGCCGACCGCGAACATCCCTACGGACACGCCAGATACGAATATATAGGCGCGCTAGTGGTGGCGGTCATCATCCTCATCGTGGGCGTGCTGTTGTGCAAGTCCTCGGTGGAGAAGATAGTTTCCCCGGAGCCCGTGACCGTGGACGTATGGACGTATGTGGTGCTCTCCGTCTCCATATTGATGAAGCTGGTGCAGATGGCGCTTTATCTGGACTTTGCCAAGAGCATCTCTTCGGGCGCGCTCAAAGCCGCCGCGGCGGACAGCCGCAACGACGTGATAGCAACCGGCGCGGTTCTCGTTGCCGCCATCGTCATGGACACCGCCGGGGTGAACGTGGACGCGTATTTCGGGCTCGCGGTGTCTCTGTTCATCGTGCTGTCCAGCTTCAAATATATCCTGGAAGCGGCAAATCCTCTCATTGGCACGCGTCCTCCCGAGGAGGTGGTGGACGCCCTCAAAAGGAAGATCCTGTCCTATGACGGAGTGATAGGCGTGCACGACCTTGCAGTGCACTCCTACGGCGAGGGAAGATATTTCGCGGTGGCGCACCTCGAAGTCCCTGCTCGCGACGACATCATGTTCGCGCACGAGCTCGCCGACAACATCGAGAGGGAGGTGAAAGAGGAGCTCGGCATACAGCTCACCCTCCACATCGACCCCATCGACAACGAGGACGAGGAGACCCTGCGCCTCAAAGCCAAATGCGCCGAGGTGTTGAAGGGCATGGACGAGAGGCTCTCCCTCCACGATTTCAGGCTGGTGAGGGGGAACACCCACACCAACCTCATCTTCGACGTGGAGATGCCGTTTGAAAGCAAGCTCACCCTTTCGGACATCGAAAAAGAGCTTGCCGGACGCTTCGCAGACGAGGAGAAAAAATACTATTTCGTCCTCTCCCGCGATGTGGAATGAATGACAAAAACCGCGTTTGAAAGCGCGAAAATATCTCAATAAACATTGTATTTGTGCACTTTGTGCACGCAAGAACGCAAAAGTGGCGCAGGCGCGCCGAAGGAAGAGTATGATAAGACATGACCTCAGAAACGTCGCAATAATCGCTCACGTCGATCACGGCAAGACCACCTTGGTGGACGGTATGCTCCGTCAGTCGGGCACCTTCCGTGACAATCAGCAGGTGCAGACCTGCGTCATGGATTCCGGCGCGCTCGAACGCGAGCGCGGCATCACCATCCTTGCCAAAAACACCTCCGTGCATTGGGGGGGAGTGAAGATCAACATCATCGACACCCCGGGACACGCCGATTTCTCCGGCGAGGTGGAGCGCGTGCTCAAAATGGTGAGCGGGGTCATCCTCTTGGTGGACGCGGCTGAGGGTCCCATGCCTCAGACCAGATTCGTGGTGGAAAAGGCGTTGGAACTCGGGCTCAGGATCATCATAGTCGTCAACAAGATAGACCGTCCCGACGCCAGACTTTCTGAGGTGGGGGACGAGGTGCTGGAACTTTTGCTCGACCTCGGCGCGGACGACGAGCAACTCATGAGCCCCATCCTCTATTGCTCCGGCAAGAACGCCACCGCCACCCGAGACTACAACGTCCCGGGCACCGATCTCACTCCGCTTTTCGAGACCATACTCGACTACATCGAGCCTCCCGAGGGAGATCCCGACGGCGATCTGCAACTGCTTGTGTCCGCCATAGACTATAACGATTACGTCGGGCGCATAGGCATCGGCAAGATAGAGCGCGGCAAGATCGGGGTGGGCGAAGAGGTCATGGTGTGCGACTATACCGGGCTCTCGCCCTACAAGAGCAAGGTGGTCACCCTTTTCCAGATCGAGGGCTTGAAGCGCGCCGCCGTCGAGGAGGCGGAAGTGGGGGACATCGTGTGTTTCAGCGGCATTGAGAACATCACGATAGGCAACACCCTCTGCGTCCCCGGCAAGATAGATCCCGTCCCCTTCGTCAAGATAGGCGAGCCCACCATAGAAATGAACTTCTCCGTCAACGACAGCCCGTTTGCGGGCAAGGAGGGGAAGTATGTCACGTCCAGACAACTCCGCGACAGACTTTTCCGCGAGCTGTTGAAGGATGTCTCCCTGCGCGTCTATCAGACGGACAGCCCGGACACCTTCAAAGTGTGCGGCAGGGGAGAGATGCACCTCAGCATCCTCATCGAGACCATGCGCCGCGAGGGATACGAATTCGGCGTGGGCACTCCGCAGGTCATCTTCCGCACCATAGACGGCGAAAAATGCGAGCCCATGGAGAGGCTGTTCATCGACGTCCCCTCGGAGTGCGTGGGGTCGGTCATGGGGCGCATGGGAGTGCGCAAAGGGGAGCTCGTCACCATGGAGCCCAAAGGCAGCCGCATAAGGATGGAATTCATCGTGCCCTCACGCGGGCTGTTCGGGTTCAAGAACGAGTTCCTCACCGACACCAAGGGGGAGGGCGTCATGAACCAGCTCTTCGAAGGATACGCGCCTTACAAGGGACCCATCCAGCGCAGATTCACGGGGTCGCTCGTTGCGTTCGAGACGGGTGAGGCGGCGACTTACGGGCTCTTCAACGCCCAGGATCGCGGCACCCTGTTCATCGACCCGCAGACCATGGTGTACGAGGGGATGGTGGTCGGGATGTCTCCCAAAGCCGAAGACATCCGCGTCAACGTCTGCAAGCGCAAACACGTCACCAATATGCGCGCCGCAGGCTCCGACGAAGCCCTCCGCCTCAACACCCCCCGCAAATTCAGCCTTGAAGAATCCCTCGAATTCCTCAACGACGACGAAATGCTCGAAGTCACCCCCCAACATCTGCGCATACGCAAGTTGGTGTTGTCGGGGAGTGAGAGGTTGAAGTTGCAATCCAAAAAATCCTAAAACGCCGCCATTTGGCGCAGAACTTTGTCAGCGTCCCTGCCGTAGATGCTCACTTACTATCAAGTAAGCTCCGCCTCTCGACAGGGGCGCTTTCGCATTCTGCATCCAAATGGCGACGTTTTCAACAGGCGTTTGGGTGAGGACAATTTTGAACCCCACGTGCACTCGTCCGAAGCGTGTTTGACTCCCACGTGCACTTATTCGGGGTGGAGCCTGAACTTTACGTCTCTCTTTCGGAGACGTGTTTGAACCCCACGAACACTCATTCGGAGTGGAGCTTGACTCCCACGTATACTTATTCGGAGTGTGCTTGAACTTCACGTGAACTTATTCGGAGTGGAGCCGCCTAGCCAAACTTGCACAGCGGGCGTTTGCGCCCGCTCTTGCAAGTCGCGGCGCGTATCTGCGACCTCGCAAGCTAGACGGATAATTAAGTAGACACGGGCTCGGTGCGCGTCGAGTCGCCCTCCTCGCCCCGCGAGCGACGTTCAGTCTATACTGGTATCCGCTTGATTATGCAAGTGCGAGATTCAAACCTTTTTCAAGAGGTGTTTTCATAAAGGCGCAGAATGCGCCTTTATGAAAAAGTATATCCCGCATTTTAGGAGGACAGTCCTCTATTCCGAGTGGGGGAGGAGTCCCGAAGGGGAGGAGGGGGAGCAATATTACCATATTAGGGGACGTATACCCCATTAAACTAGCCTGAATACGACGTAAACTTATTCAGAGCGTCCCCGAACTCGACGAATAAGTGTGCGTGGGATTCAATCTAATTTAATTTGAGGGTTACGTCCCCGCGACAGGGAAATATTTTTGCCCCCTTCCTGCGGGTTTCCCCCAAAATCGTTCCCCCTTAAAAGGGAACCCACCATTTTGGGGGAAACCTTCGGCGCTCGGGCATGAGGGCTACCGAGGACGGCGCCTCTGCGGCGCCGCCATGTTATGCCGCTTGCAATGCGCCCGCTTCGCGAAGAGAATGGCGCATTGCCGACGCACTTTACGTCTCGCCCTCGGCACTCACTTCGTCGCCGCCGACTTGCAAGAGGGCTACGCCCTGTGCAAGTTTGGCTAGGCGGCTCCACTCCGAATAAGTGTACGTCGTGTTTAAGCACACTCCGAATAAGTGTACGTGGGAATCGAGCACACCCCGAAAAGAAACGTAAAGTTCAGGCTCCACTCCGAATGGGTTTATGTGTGAGTCAAGCACGCCCCGAAAAAGTTCACGTGGGAGTAAAACGTAGCATACAACAAAAAAGCCGCTCGGGCGAGCGGCTTTTGCGACATTTTGGGGGTGTTATTATTTTTCGGGGAGAGAGAGGGGGGAGCCGCAGTACGGGCATTTGCTCCTTTCGCCTTTTTGCAGGGTGACCGTCGCCCCGCAATGCGCGCATTCCGTCGTATATTCGGTGGGGGCTAGGGCGCGGTTTTCGTTGAGCACGAGGGCGTCTCCTTCGCGGATGAATCCCACGAGGTATCCTTTTCTTATGCAGTTGTTGAGTGTGGCGGAAGCGGTCTTCCCGTTGACGGAGAGCCGTTGGGCAAGGTCCGCCACGGTGTGGAGGTGTTCCTCCGTGACCGCTTTCACGAGGGTGAGCTCCTGATTGAGGATGGCGAGACGTGACCACGCGATGGGCGAGCCGTAAAACCCCGCCACCACGCATATTATGCCGAATGTCAGGAGGACTATATATCCCGCGTTGTCGTGGCTTGGCGGTTTGAGCCCTATCGCGCCCATCACTATGCAGGGTATGCCTGCCGCGAGCGCCACCGTAAGCACGACAGCGAAGATGAAATTTCTTTTTTTGGCTTTGAGAGCAAGTTCCATATCCACTCCGTGAGACCGATAAGCGACCTCACATTATATTATGGGGCAATTTTCCGCCGCAGTCAACACCGCAGGAAAGGATATCCCACAAAATGCGTTCGGGAGCGTGGTTTCGGGTTCTTTTGTTCCTCCTGTCCGTCAGGCGTATATCACGTATTGCGCCAGCATGAGTATGCCTACGGTGGCGGCGAAGAGGGTGAGCTGTATGGGACCGCTCCACCTTATCCACTTGGGATAATTGACCGTGGTCATGCCCAGGATGAGCAAAAGTCCCGCGTTGGTGGGCAGGAGCACGTTGGCGAAACCGTCCCCGAACGCGAAGGCGAGCACCGCCACCTGACCGTCCACCCCGAGCTGGGAGCACATCGCGCCTATCATCGGCATGAGGAGGAACGCCTTTGCCGACCCCGATGGGATGAACATCTCGAAGACGAAGATGACAAGATAGACAAGCAGTATGATGACTGCGGGCGAGCGTCCTTCGCAGGCGGCGATGACCTTGTAGAGTATGGTGTCCATCACGCTGCCCGATTCCATGATGTAGCGCACTCCGCTGGCGATGAGTATCATGGCGACGGCGGGGAGCAGGGTGACCAGCCCTTTGGCGAGTTGGGTGAAGAGCGCTTTGCCTTTCAATCCGCACATCACGCACGCGCCTATGCCCGCGACGACGTATATCGCCACGGTGATGTAGAGCACATAGTCCGCGAGGGCGAAATCCCCGAGCTCGGGGATGTAGGTGGGTTGTATGAAGATGGAGAGCACCGCGATGCCGACCACGGCGAGCATCCAGCACGCGAACCATTTCAGAGCTTTTGATTTGCCCTCGTCATATACGAAATCCGTGTTGGCGAAGTCGAAGCCGTGTTTTTTGTGGGTGTCCTCGAGATAGACGGGGGAGACCTGAGGTTTCTTTTCTATCCTGCGCGCGTACGGGAAGATGAACGCCATCAGGATGATGTAGGCGACCACGAAAGTGAGCAGTCTCATCTCTATCCCCGAGAACATCGGTATGCCCATGAGGTTTTGGGAGATGCCCACCGTGAACGGGTTCACCACCCCTGCCGCGAAACCGAAGCACGCCGCCAGGACGGATATGCCCAATCCGACGAGCGCGTCCCAGCCCAGCGCGTAGCAGAGGAGCACCACCACGGGGACGAGGGGGATGAGTTCCTCAAACATCCCCGCCGAAGAGCCCAGGAACATGAATGCGAAGGGGAGGAGGAAGAGCAGGACGTATTTCTTGCCCTTGAAGCGGTTGCGCAGAGATTCCACCATATAGACCAGCACTCCCGTGTTGTCCAGGGCGGTGAATACCGCGCCTATGACGAGGAGAAGGGCGATGAGCGCCCACACCATGAGGGAGCCGTCCATCCCGGGGTCCAGCACCAGTACGGGCGCGAATACGGCTTGCCACCATTTGAGGGAGGGCAGACTTTCGTCCTCGCGGTAGGAATCCTCCACGATATATTCGTTGCCGTCCGCGTCCGTGCCGCGTTCGTACGCGCCGCGCGGGAGCACCTGCGTCAGCACTATGGACGCGATGACCAGCACCAGCACTATCACCACCGAGATGAGGATCGCCTTTTTGGAGACCTCTATCGTGCGCGGCGGGAGCTTGGGACGTTCGGCGCCCACAAAGAGAGACGCGTCCTTTCTCACGTAACCTTCTTTTATCATCCTCGACCCTCCGATAAAACAATGATAAAGTAATAGGCAAAGAAAATCAATATTGAGTTTGAAGAGGAGAAGTCACGCCGACCCTTGCTTTCTGTCCGACGAGCCCCGTCGTCACGGGATCTTCGCTCCGAGAGAAGGAAGATCCCTCCCGAGGGAGGGACGCGTTTGATTTGGTTTTATCCTGCGGGAGGAGGGCGTATCCTCAGAGAGTCATACGCTCACTTTCTTTTTCAGGCGGGAGTTCAATGCGCGGTCTATCTCGGTGTGCAGATCCCGAGTGAAGAACGCCGCCACGGCATACATCGCCGCAAGCACGGCGCAGATCGACGCGATCGCCTCTCCCGTTTCTGCCGAGATGTTGTTGTTGACCCCGAAGAAATCTATTATCAATGGTATCTCTGTGACATAACAGGCGACGTATATCCCCACCATCAGCAGGCACAGCCCTATGTGGATGAGGGTGGGCGGCAGGGATATGCGGAAGAGATATATGAGCCCGACAAAGGTGGTGACGATGCAATACATCGTGCGCATCTCCTCGGGGGAGATGTCCAGAAAATATCTGCCCGCCACCATGACTCCCGCCGCGCCCAGCATGACTATTATCCCGCCGGGGATAGCGTAGCAGAGCACTTTGGTGAGGAACCGCCCGCGCACCAGTTCGTTGTTGGGTTCAAGTGCGAGCACTATGGAGGGCATCCCTATCGTCACACCGCCTATCAGGGTGAGGTTCTTTGGCTCGAAGGGGAGAGGTTCGTTGACGAACATGAAGAGCAGGGCGAGCAGGACGTTGTACACCGTCTTCATGATGTAGAGGGCGGCGCTCCTTTCCAGATTGTTGATGGAGCGGCGACCCTCGGCGACGATGTGGGGCATGGACGCGAAATTGGAATCCATGAGCACGAGGGAACTCACGTTCTTCGCCGCGTCCGATCCCGAAGCCATGGCGACGGAGCAATCCGCCTCTTTGAGCGCGAGGACGTCGTTGACGCCGTCCCCCGTCATCGCAACTGTGTGTCCCGCAGCTTTCAGAGCCTTGACGAGCATGAGCTTCTGATCGGGCAACACCCTCCCGAACACGGTATATTTTTCCGCCGCCTCGCGCACCTCTTCCTCTGTGGTGAGGGTGGACATATCAATGATGTCGTCGCACTTTTTCAGCCCCGCGCGCTTTGCGACCGCGCGCACCGTGGAGGGATTGTCGCCTGAGATTATCTTGACGTCCACCCCCTGTTCGCGGAAGAAGGCGAGGGTCGCGGGAGCCTCGTCGCGTATCTTGTCCGTGATGAGCACAAACCCCTCAAACGAAAGTTTATCAGGCAATTTCTGGTCGATGAAGTCCTCTTTTGAGGAAACCAGCGCGAGCACGCGATAGCCGTCCTCGGCATATCTCTCTGCGGTGCGGAACACTTCTCCCTCCCCGTGTCCGAGGGTGAATTCCACCGCGCCCAGCGCATAGCTCACGCCGTCCAGCCGCGCTCCGCTCCACTTGCGGGCGGAGGAGAAAGGCACCGTCTTTTCGGCGCCCAGCACGGTCGGGATGTCTTTCAGATATTCTTTCAGCGCGACCGCCGTGGCGTTGTCGTCGTCTATCGCGGTCACCGCGTCGTGCAGGACGGACTTGAATCCCTCCTCGGTCAGTCCCTCTCTCGGGATGACCCCGCTCACTTCCATGCTCCCTTCCGTGATGGTGCCCGTCTTGTCGAGACAGAGCACGTCCACGCGCGCCAGCGTCTCCACGCAGTAGAGATCCTGCGCCAGCGTCTTGCGGCGGGAGAGACGTATCACGCTCACGCAGAACACCGTGCTCGCGAGCGCGACCAGCCCCGAGGGTATCATGCCTATCACGGAACCTATCGTGGTCACCACGGTGTCGTCGAGAGGGGAGGTGTCGCGGAAGTATTTTGAACAGAACAGCGCGATGCCCACGGGCACGATGACTATGCTCATCACTTTGACTATGAGCATGAGCGCGCGCCATATCTCGGAGGTGGGCTTTTTGAAATATTTCGCGCCCGAAGATATCTTCATCACGAAGTTGCCCGCGCCTATGTGCTCCACGCGGCATTTCGCCTTTCCCGACACCACGAAACTTCCCGAGATCACCTTGTCGCCCACGTTTTTGACTATGGCGTCCGGTTCCCCCGTCACGAGGGATTCGTTGACTTCGCAGCTCCCTTCCACGATGACGCCGTCCGCGCACACCTGCCTGCCTGCGGCAAGCTCTGTGAGGTCGTCGAGGACTATCTCCTCTATCGCGATCTCCTGTTCCTCGCCGTCGCGGATGACCACCGCCTTGGGCGCGGAGAGCAGGGAAAGCCTGTCCATCGTGCGCTTTGCGCGAAGTTCCTGGAATATGCCCACCAGGGTGTTGAAAACGATGAGGATGAGAAAGCCGAAATTCCCTATGCCGTCCATGCCGTCTGGCACGAAGCCCGCGAGCAACACGGCGAGCACCACGAATACGAAGTTGAAGAAAGTGAGGATGTTGGAGCGCAGGATCTGCGCCACGCTTTTGGTGCGCACGGTCTGTTCGCCGTTGACTTTCCCCTCGGCGATACGCTCCCTTACCTCCTCCGAGGTGAGCCCCGAAAATTCCCCTGAACAAGTCCCTTCTTCCGCCGCGTCCGCGGCTTCGGCAATGAGGTCGCGCTCTTGCATCATCCACCACTGAAAATTGATATATCAACTATAACATAAGGCGCGCGTTCCGCGCAAGCGTATTGTGACGACGCGCGCGCATTTCCCTTAAAATCCGCGTTCGGCGGAGCGGACGGCGCGGCTCGGGAGGAGGCTCCCGACGCTCTTCGCGCCATCTTCGTTCGGCACGCCGAGGGAGCCCGCCCCGTCGTGACGCGCGCTTCGCGCCTTTCGTCCGCATTCGGAGCAGAGTATGCCGATAACAACAAAAACGCCGTTTTATACGGCGTTTTTGAAACATGAAATGCGGATTTTGTGCAAAAACCTTTTTGTTCCGAATGGTGACGTCAGTGCAGGAATCCTTTTATTACGGCGTCCTCAGCTTCCTTTTCGGTGAGCCCGAGGCTCATGAGTTTTGTGAGCTGGTCTCCCGCTATCTTGCCCACCGCCGCTTCGTGCACGAGGCTGGCGTCGGGGTGCGCGGCGTCTATCTGCGGGGTGGAGAGTATGCGCGCTCCGTCCAGCAGTATGCCGTCGCACTCCACGTGTCCGAAACAGCTGTTTTCACCCACCACGTCGGAGTAGAATTCCTGACGGGAATTGCCTCTTGCGACATTGCGGCTCACTATGTCGCAGGTGCTGTCCTTGCCTTTCAGCAGGACGCGGAAGCGGGAGATCGCCTTTTCCTCGCCGTCGGTCAGCAGTCTTTCCTTGACGAGCAGTTTCGCGCCGTCCCCTATGACGGCGTCCGTCATCCTGTCCGTGAACGTGACCCCGCCGAGCTGAGTGGTGTCCATCTCGAGCACCGCGCCCTCTTCCAAAAAGACGTTGGTGACGGGGTCGAAGACGCGCTTGCTCCCTTGCACGCCCTCGCCGTAGTGGCGTTCGACGTATTTCACGCGGGAATGTTTCCCGAGGCGGAAAGTGTGCACGCCGTCGTGTTCCGCCTTGCCCTTTCCGGGGTTGTGTATGCCGCACCCCGCGACTATGGTGACGTCCGCGTCCTCTCCTATGAAGAAGTCGTTGTACACCGTGTCCGTGAAGTCGCCCACCGTCAGTATCACGGGGATGTGCACGCTCTTGTTTTTGACGCCGGGCGCGACGATGATGTCTATGCCGGGTTTGTCCGTCTTTTGGACTATGCTTATCTCCTCGGTGGAATTGGCGGCGAGGCGTTCGCCGTTTTTGCGTATATTGAAGCTCCCCTCCGGGACGGAGTGGAGTTCGGCTATCTTTTCCAACAATTCGCGATCCAGTTTTTCCATATTATTCGGTTGCCATCCCTCCTCTCATGCAATAGGGCGCGCCGACGTCCGTGAGGGAGGGCAGTATCTCGTCTCTGCTCCCGACGACGGGTTGTGCGGCGGAATTGAGCACCACTATCCTGTCCGCCGCCTGCAAGATCTTGCTCTGGTGGCTGACTATCACCACGGTCTTGTCCCTGAGCTTTTCAAACACGCTCACCAGCTCGTCGAAGCTCCAAAGGTCTATGCCCGCCTCGGGTTCGTCCAGAAGGAACACCTCTCCTCCCTTTGCGAGCGCGGTGGCGAGCTCTATGCGTTTGAGCTCCCCGCCCGAGAGGGTGTCGTCCACGGGACGGTCGATATAGTCCTTGGCGCAGAGCCCCACCGAGTAGAGATACTTGCACGCTTCGCCCGTAGTGCAGGTCTTGCGGCAGGCGGCGTCGAGGAGGTTGCGCACCGTGATGCCCTTGAAGCGCACGGGCTGTTGGAAGGCTATGGTCATGCCTTTCAGCGCGCGTTCGGTGACGGAGGCGTCGGTGATATCCTCGCCGTTAAAGAGTATGCGCCCGGAAGTCGGCTTGTCAATGCCCATGATGAGCTTTATGAGGGTGGACTTCCCGCTCCCGTTGTGTCCCGTGATGACGGTGACCGTCCCTTTGGGGAATCCCAGCGAAACGTCCGAGAGGATACGCCTGGCTTTGTCGGGACGATCCGTGTCCACGTCGTAGCATATGTGTTTGAGTTCGAGCATACGTTCTCCTTTCCGCGCCGCGTCGGGCGCTTTCGCGCGGGATGTCGCGGGGAAGCGTCTTTTTCGCGGATTTGAGTATTATACAATAGTATCCGTAAGAAATCAAGCTAAAAGGGCAGTAGTCCGCCGCGCCTCTTCCGAAGCCCCGCGCGCACCCTTTATTTCGCGGGTGTGTATAGATAACGCTTGACACGGCGGGCGGCGGAAGTGTAATTTACTGTTTACGAAGGATAAACTATCGCGTGGACGCGCGTCATCGCCGCCGGCATCCCTGGTCGAGGAGCCGAGTCGGAGCAAACGCGCGTTCTGCGGCATACATATGTTAGAGGTCGCAACGATGACAAAACCGGAAGCGTATCCCCGCGCAGAGGAAGAGGTCGCCGTCAGAGTGGACGGGCTGAAAAAGCGGTATCCCCGCGCTTCGGAATATGCCGTGAACGGCATCTCTTTCGAGGTGCGCCGAGGGGAGATCGTGGGATTGCTCGGACACAACGGCGCGGGCAAGTCCACCACTTTGAAGTGCCTCACGGGGATGCTCCCCTATAAGGAGGGCGAGATCGAGATATTCGGCGAACCCATGAAGGGGGAGGCGTTGGCGGCAAAGATGCGCTTCGGCTTCGTGACGGACAATCACGCCGTTTTCAGGAAGATGACGGGGCTTGAATATCTCGCGTTTATGGCGGATGTGTACGGCGTGGGCGCAGAGGAGCGCGTGGCGCGCGTCGAGGAACTCCAACGCTGTTTCGCCCTCGGCGACAAGATAAAGAACCTCATCAGCAGCTATTCCCACGGCATGAAGCAGAGGATATGTATGATGGGCAGTCTCATCCACGATCCCGACCTCTGGATACTTGACGAACCCATGCTCGGGCTGGATCCCGTCACGATGGATTCGGTGTGCAGGTTCATGAGGGACTACGCCGACAGAGGGGGCGCGGTGCTTTTTTCCACTCACAATCTGGACGCGGTGCGCCGCATTTGCGACAGAGCGATAGTCATACGCGCGGGGCGCCTCGCGGCGGATCTGCCGGCGGCGGAGTTCGGCGAGGGGAGGGAGCTGGAACGCTTCTTCCTTTCGGATGAGGAGAACGCGGGATGATCGCCTCGGTGAAGACCCTCCTGAAAAAAGAGGCGCGTGAATTTTTTTCCGAACTCAAAGGTCCGCGCAAGACTTCCGATATCCCGGGGAAACTGCTTTCCCTTTTGCTCGCCGTGGCGATAGTGGTCGTGGCGTGTTTTGTTTTGAAACGCTTCGGCACAATGTATGTCGGGATAGAGATAAACCGCGTGCCCGACCCGTACGGCAGACTGTGGGAACTCACTTCGGCGATATACCTCCTCATCATCTTCGTCAATGTGGTGGGAGGGGTGCGCACGATAAACCGTTCCCTTTTCGAAAGCGAGGATCTGCGCATTTTCGTGACCTTGCCCCTTTCGTCGGGCGCGATGTACGTCTCCAAGATGACCGTGGCGTACGTGAAACAGTTTGTGTTCGGGTTCTTCACCGTGCTTCCCGTCAACATCACTCTCGCGACCTGCGGGGCGGAGGTCGGCGCGCAGTTTTACGGGATGACGGTGCTCATCCTCTTTTTGCTCCCCCTCATCTCACTTGCCCTCGGGAGCGTGCTGGCATTGCCGCTCTACGCGTTGAAGACGTTGGTATCCTCCCGATACGGCATCTCACTCATCGTGGTGACGGCGCTCACGGGGCTGGCGTTCTGGCTGTATTCGGAGGCGCTCGGGTTCATCGCCGACCTCATCTCCACGGGGGACGTGCGCTTCTTCTTCGACGCGGACACCATGCGTGAGATAGCCCGCGTCACTTCGGATATGTATCCCGCCGTATTCTTTTCGAATATGCTCCTCACCGACGCCATGCCCGAAGGGGTGGGCTGGGTGCTCCTCACCACGGCGTTGCTCATCACGGCGGGCGTGCTCACGGGCAGGCTCATGCTCCTTCCCGCCGCGCAGAACAAGCTCTTCGCGCTGGACAGCCGTTATGTCTACAAGGGGCATTCCCTTCCCGCGCCGCGCTCTAAGTTCGCCTCTTTCATGAAAAAGGAACTCCTTGTCGTACTGCGCACCCCCTCGTACGCTTTCAGATATTTTTCCACGGCGGTCATCATGCCCCTCATGGTGTACTTTTGCATGGAGATATTCTCGGAGCTCGCGGGGCTTCTGGTGTTCGTCAACTGTGACCTCGAGATCGCGGTCTTTCTCATAGTCATGTTCGGCATACTCACCAACACCTATTGCGCGGGCAACGTCAGCAGGGACGGGGAGTTCTTCTTCATGATGAAGACCATGCCCGTGAGCTATCGCACCGCGATAAGCGCAAAGGTGGTGTTCTGTTTCATAGGCGCGGCGGTGTCTACTGCGGTCAGCGTCGCGCTCGTGGGCGGGCTGGGCTACGTCAACGCCTGGCAGGCGGTATTCCTGCTTGTCGTCACGCTGGCGATCTCCGCCGCGCAGATATGCTTCGCCACAAGGAGGGACCTCGGACATCCTCGCTTCGGCACCGAGGCGGGAGCGGAGGAGCCCGATTCCACGGTGTCCGTCCTCGTGCTCATAGGGCTCGCCGTTTCCATGGCGATAGGTGGCATAATGCTCTATGACGGCGTATATCTCAAACTGACCAAGGGAGAATCCTTCGGCGAGCTCGCTTCCGTCATCAGTATGGCGGTCATCGCGGCGGCGCTCTTTGCGGGGTCCCTCGTCTATCTCTTCAAGGGATTGGACGAAAAGTGCAGGAACGCGGGAGGTGAGGATAAGTGAGAAACAAGCTCATCGCGCTCATGGCGATAATCCCCCTCATCGTGCTCTTCACGCTGATGACATTCACCCGCACCGCCTCCGTCGCGGTGGACATCCCCGTCGCGGGAGTGGAGTTGAAGACGGATGCCGAAGACGGCGTGATCAACATCGACATAAGCGACTACGAATACGACAAGTACATCGGGGTGGAAGTGCTCCCCCTCAATGCTAAAAACAGAGGCTACGACCTGGAATATTCCTCCGTGGACGGGGGGACCCAAGGCAGGATAGAGCTTGACAAAGAGGGACGCATCATCCCGCGCGAGACGGGCATGGTCAAGGTGACCGCCGTCACCCGCGACGGAGGATACAGAGCGAGCATCATCGTCAACGTGACCGCCTCCAAAGCGGTGGGCGCGCGCTTCTTCGCCACGGATGAGGAGGGGGAGAGGGTCTTTGCCGCCCCCTCTTCGCGAGCAGATCTCGAGATAGAGCTCGGCGGGGGAGAGTATGTCTTCACCGCAGACGCGTTGCCCGCATCCGTGCATACGGACGTGCGCTATACGCTGTCCGGTTCCGAGACCGGGCTCCAAGTGCATCCCGTCACGGGCAGAGCGCGGGCGGTGTTTTCGGGAGAATATCTGCTCACCGTGTCCATGACCCCCGCCGATCGAGAGTGGGAGGAGTTCACCGTGCTAGTGAAGGTGTCGCAGTCCTCGCCCTCGGTGCAGGGCATGGGAGAGCGCGCCGAGACTGTTTTCCCCACAGGCGCGAGAGAGTGCGAGCTGTATGTCGAAAGCCCCTCCTTCCCGCAGATACTTTCCATTCCCGACGGGGTGACGGCAGAGGTCCTGGCGCTCTCTGAGAGGGAGGGAAGATATGTCGTCGAGGTCGCGTTCGGGGACGGTTTCTCGGGGCGCGAAACCGAGATAAAACTGCTTGCGGGAGGGAAGACCCTTTCGGCTGAAATATGCTTTGAAGACCCCAAACCGACACTTTACGGACGTTATATCGACGCGTCAACATCATGTTTTGTGCAAAAGAAGGGCACTACGCTCACCTATGCCGTTTCCGACGAGTCCCCCATTCCCGAGGGTTCGGTCTACCGTTTGGAGATAGAGGGCGAGGGAGTGCGCATGGTCGCCTCGGATGAGGAAAGGGGAGAGTTCACCCTCACCGCTTCGGCGGAGGGAGAGTGCGTGCTCACCCTTTACGCGGAGTGCGGCGGTACGGTGTACGAAGCGGAGAGGAGAGTCCTCCGCGTCGCGGAAAGCTACAACAGTTTCGTGTTTGCCGAAAACGCGGAGGAGTGGGGGATAGGCGGCGTGCTCGCCATAGGAGGGCTCGAAGTGAAAGAGGGGGGATTCGTCGCGGCGGAAAACACCCTTTCCCTCAAAGCCATGCGCGGTCTCGAGGTCGTCCCCATCACAGAGGGAGCGGCACTCGAAGTGTCCGATCCCTCCCTGGCTCGGGTGAGCGAGAGGGAGGGAAAAGTTGTCGTGGAGCCGCTCGGGACGGGCAGAGTGACGGTGTACGCCGCATGGAAGTATGCCGAGGCTTTCCGTGAGGAAGTTCGGGCGTCCGTCATCCTCGACGTCGTGGCGGACGGGGTGAACGTCGGGGACTACGAGAGCCTCCGCCTCGCGACAGACGAGGGCTATGCCGTGGTGCTCACCGATGATATCATGCTGGGCGAAAATATGTTCCGCGAGGACGGCTATCTCAAAGACGGGGCGGATCTTTCCCCATATGTCAGGACCCTCGAGACCACCGCGGACTGGACTTACTATAAAAACAGAGGGAGCGCGCATCCCACGGTCAAATATCTCATCGAGTTCCGCAACGACCTCTACGGCAACGGCAAGGCGCTGGACGCGGACTATATCACTCAGGTCACGCCCCTTGTCAGCTCCTCCGTCGCGGTGTTCAAAGGTCCGCTGGATCTTGCCGCATTCCCGGGGCTCGCCTCGGTCAAGGCGCAGGACAACATTTCCTTCCTCGTGCGCACGGACGGCGTGACCATAGACAATGTGGTGTTGCGCGGATGTAGCGACGAGAGCCTTTACGATGAGGGCAAGCTGGAACTCGGGTATCTTGACACCGTAGGCACCGTGCTCGAACTCATGGCGGATTGCAGAGTCATCAACAGCCGCGTGATGAACGGCAGGACCTGCGTGCGCGCCTTCGGGAGATACGGCGTGGAGAACATAGTGAGCGAGAGCTCTCCCGTAGATGCCGAAAAGGAGAAGATAGAGGTCTCGTTGGAGAGTTCGGTGCTTTCCAACGCGCGCGAGTTCATATTGAAGATGGGCACCAACCGCAAGGTGCGCGGGGAATATATAAAGCAGGGGACGGCATACGACCTCGAAGCCATGGAGCCCTCCCTCTCTCTCGGCGGCGTGACTTACGCGCCGAGGGATGACGGCAATCTTGCCGACGAGGCTTTCATGTCCGAACTGGTGCTCACCGAAGTCACGCTGAAAGATTGCGCGCTCACACACTCCGGGCTTTTCTCGGTGGGGTTGGAGTGCTCCTTTGCGGGACCCATGCTGGACGGCGAGATGCTCGCGCCCTACACCTGGCGCGGGCTTGCAGGCACTTCCTATCCCGCGCTCCTGCGGCTTGAGGGAGACGTAAGGCTATACGACTGGAAGGAACTTTCGGACGTGGACAGCTCCACACTCATAGAGGTCTCGGGAGGCATCACGGAGTCCAACGCGTTCTTGCAGCTCGACCTCGGCGAGATGCTGAAACGCGCAGGCGAGGATTACGCCGACATCATCTGTCCCGCCGACGGCGGAGAATACGTGCACGGCGGCATCGCGTTTTACGGCGGCGGCAAGAATTACAGCGTGGTGGATCTTTCGGCGTTTGAAGGGGAACTCCCGACAGAGTATTCCGTCAACCTCTCCGTGCTCATGAGCGATGACGACGACGCGGACAGCATACTCAATATGCAGGGGGAGATGCTCCCGCTCGCGGCGGGTACGCAGGATTTCCGCTTCTTCATGTACGACGCGAAGAGCGAGTCGAGCTACGCGGCGCAGAGGGAGGCGCTGGCTTCGGGCAAGGCGTATTCCTTCATCTCTCCCGCAGACAGATGGGCGTGAGAGGCGGCGGAGATATCGAGAAGAGCATACTTGTCTGCGGTTAAATTAAAGGAAGATTAAATCCGCACTTGAAAAATCGTTTGAAGCGGGTTATCATTGTTTTAGGTAATATGCTCGTTGATTTAGTCATTCTGTCGGGCTTCCGACGTTTGGCATCCCGAGGATTTCCTCGGAGAAGTTTGTAGGAGAAAACAATGATCTCGACACTTTCCGCATTCAGCGGTTTCACGCCGAACAGTCCTCTCATTTACGGATTGTACGGCGCGGTGGTGGCGTTCGTCGTGGCTATGTCCCTATATTACATAGTGCGTTCCGTCCGCCGCGCCAAGGCGCTCAACATGGACATGGGCAAGATAAAGAAGGTGTTCACCACTTCGGCGGTGTTCTCCATCCTGCCCGCCATAGGCATAGGGATTGGCGTGGTGACCCTCATCGGCTCCATCGGCATAGCCCTTCCCGCGATACGTCTTTCTGTCATAGGTTCCTTGCAGTACGAGACCATGATGGCGGACGGCGCGGCGAGCGCGATTGCGGGCAGTATGGAGGAGTTCATAGGCGGCAACATCACCGCGCAGGATTTCGTCACCATCGCGACGGTCATGACCATCCCCATCGTCACGGGTCCCATCGTCGTCATCTTCTTTTACAAGAAGTTCCAGCCCAAGGTGCAGATGCTCTCCTCCAAGACCAGCGCGACCTCGAGCGGCGGCATCAACATCGGCGACCTGCTTTTCCAGGTGGTGTTCATCGGCATGATACTCGGCTATCTCGCCATGAGTCTCACCTCGATAGCTTCGGGCGCGGGATATGTGGACAACTATTACAACTTCCTCGCGATAGTCATCGCCGCATTGTGTATGTATGTGTTCGATCTGCTCATCAACAAGTGCGGACAGACCTGGCTGGACAGCTTCTCCACGCCGTTCAGTATGCTCATCGCGATGGCGGTGGTCGCAGTGATCAGCTATTTCTCCTATGAGAACGGCTGGCCTCTTAAACCCGACCCCGACGAGGTTTCTGCGGCGGTCAACGCGCTCGCCGCGCTGATGTGAGGAGGCGGGATATGAAAAAACTCAGGACTACAGCCGATCAAAACGCACGTATGCATCTCATAGGCAGACTGTGGCTCACCACCGGCATGATCTTGATCTGCACCATACCTCTCTGGCTCGCGCTGGATTACGGCGTGTCTCCCGATTGGACGGTGTTCGGCGAGTGGGCGGTCATCTCTCCCATGATAATAATGGCGCTTTCCGGCGTTGCCGAGCCCATCATATATTCTCCCATGGTGGGAGTCAACGGGATGTATCTGTCCTTCCTCACGGGCAACCTATCCAACCTCAAGATCCCCTGCGTCGTCAAATCCCAGGAGATTGCGGGCACCAAGAGAGGCACGGAGGAGGACGAGATAGTCGCCACCATCGCCGTGGCAACGAGTTCCCTCGTCACGATACTCATCATCGGCGTCATCGTGCTCTGCCTTGCGGTGATACCCAACCTCACGCAGATGATAGAGGACGCGCCCTATCTCACCCCGGCGTTCGGGTGCGTCGTGTACGCGCTCTTCGGGTCCCTCGGCGGCAAGTATATAGTCAAGAATCCCAAACTCGCGGCATTCCCCATCGTCATCGTGGTCGTACTCTCCGTGGTGCTCGGGCTCACGGGGCTGTGGGATCCCGGCTCGGCGTATCTCTTCGTCGGCATCGCGGTGTGCCTCATCTTCGCGGTGATGCAGATATTCCGCGAAAAGAAGAAGCTCCGCGAAAAGGAGGAGAGACAGCGCCTGGAAGCCATAGCCGCAGGTATGTCCTATGAAAAGGTGGTCTCCATAGAGCGCGCGCAGTATCTCGACGCGCACCCCGAAGCGGCAAAGCCCGCAGAGGAGGCTCCCTCCGAGATGGGAGAGGAAGCCGCGGCAGAGGTCATAGACGCCGTCATAGAGGACGTCGAGGAGCAGAAGCTCTCCGACAAATGACGCTCGCCCCCGATCCCCCTCCGACAGACGGAAAAAGCGCGCCCGCAGGATGTCCTGCGGGCGCTTTCAAAAGCGTCCGACATTATGCTCGGACGCTTCGTTATCGGCAAAACATTTCGGGCGCTTTTAGGCGCGTCACCAACGCCCGCTCGGAGGGCAGGGGAGACCCGATGCTCCTTCCGCGCCGATTTTGTCCCGCGATTCTGTTGCTCCTTTTCCTCCCGCGTGCTATAATTTCCTCACTACCCCATATCAACTTGGAAGTTGTAGACATATGCGCGTCAAGTGCCGTGGAGACGGGGGGTGCTCGCGGACGAAAAGTCTGATGACTTGCGGTGCATACGTCACTCCCGCTTCACTTGCGAGAAGTGCTTCTGAGGAGGTGCTTTTTGTTTTACGAAGAAGCCGTCGATTATATCCGCCGCATAGAGTCGGACGGGTCGGATTACGGGCTGGAAAGGGAGCGTGAGCTCCTGGACGCCATGGGGTCTCCCGACCGCTCTTTCGGCATTGTGCACGTCGCGGGGACAAACGGGAAGGGCTCCGTCTGTGCGATGCTGACCTCGGTGTTCGTCGCGGCGGGGTACAGGACGGGGACGTACAATTCCCCCTCCGTGCTCCGCTACAACGAGCGTTTTTTGCTGGACGGCGTTCCCTTTTCGGATGACAAAGTGGCGGCGTATATGACCGCCGTCCGCGACGCGGTGTTGCGGGAGCGCGGTTTGCGTTCCTCCGCCCCCGACGGGGAGGGCAGAGCGCGCGCGATGAAAGAGTTCCGCCCCACCGCGTTCGAGCAGGAGACCGCTCTCGCGCTCTCCGCTTTCGCCGCCGAAGGATGCGACCTCGCCGTGCTGGAAACGGGGCTAGGCGGCAGATGGGACGCCACCAACGCCGTTTCGGACAAGCTCCTCGCCGTGATAGCGAAAATAGGTCTGGATCATTGCGCCCTTCTCGGCGATACCCTCGGCGAGATAGCCGCCGAAAAGGCGGCGATAATAAAGGGGAAGGCGGTCACCTGCCCTCAGGAAAGAGAGGCGGCTGAGGTGTTGTATCCCTTGGCGCGCGTTTCGGGCGTGCCCCGTCTCATCTCGCGTTCCCCTGCGGGACAGCGTTTCGAATATAAGGGCGAAGAGTACATGATCCGTCTTCTCGGCGAACACCAGCTCCTCAACGCCGCATTGGCGATAGAGGCGGCGGAGTCCGTGCGCAAGGCGGGCTATCCCATCCCGCAAAGCGCGGTGAAAGAGGGTTTGAAAAGGGCGGTATGGCACGCGAGATTCGAGGTGCTCACCGAAGACGATGTTGCAGATTCGCCGTATGATATATACATTCCGCACGGGAAAACCGTCGTTTTGGACGGTTCGCACAATCCTCAGGGCGCGGCGACGCTCGCGAACGCGCTCAGGGAGTATTTTCCCGGCGCGAAGATAGCGGGCGTGGTCGGTGTGCTTGCGGACAAGGACTATCGCGGCGTGCTCGGGGAGGTGTCGCCTCTGCTTACGGAGGCGTTTGCCGTCACTCCGGATTCCCCCCGCGCCCTTCCCGCAGAGGCGCTTGCCGAGGCGACGGGAGGGGGGCTCTCGGTGCGGGTGTGCGGGAGGGTACCCGACGGCGTGCGCGCCGCGCTATCCTCGGATGCGGACGTCGTCGTCGTGTTCGGTTCGCTCACCCTCTTTCACGAGCTGACAAAAAATTGATATCATTCGGGCAGTCTGCCCGCGAGGTGTATATGGTGGATAAACAAAGGGCGGAAAACGCCGTTCGTGAGCTCATCGCCGCTATGGGCGAGGACGCGGGTCGCGAGGGGTTGAAAGATACTCCCGCCAGAGTCGCGCGTATGTTGGAGGAACTGACCGCCGGTTATTCCGACAGCGCGGAAAAGCATCTTTCAAAGACTTTTTCCGAGGGGGGCAGCGCCCTCGTCGTGGAGAGGGACATCTCATTCTCCTCCACCTGCGAGCATCATCTCATGCCCTTTTTCGGCAGGGTGCACATAGCCTACGTCCCCGACGGCAGGGTCGCGGGGCTCAGCAAGCTCGCGCGCACGGTGGACGTCTACGCCCGCCGTCTCCAATTGCAGGAGAGGATGAACGCAGAGATAGCCGACGCGCTCTTTTTGCATCTCGCGCCAAAAGGGGTCGCGGTGGTCGTGGAGGCGGAGCATACCTGCATGACTGCGCGCGGCGTCAAAAAGATAGGCTCGACCACCGTGAGCTACGCCGTGCGAGGGGAGATACCTTCCTCGGTCGTCGCCATGCTCATGGCCTATGCGGGGGAGAGGAGATGAACGCTTTTTCGGTGCGCGGCAGGACTTTCTGCGAGGGGACGCACGTCATGGGCATCCTCAACGTCACGTCCGATTCCTTTTGGGCGGCTAGCCGCGTCACGAGGGAGGATATCGCGGCACGCGCCGTCGAGATGACGGCGGACGGCGCCGAGATTCTGGATATCGGCGCGCAATCCACTCGTCCCGGCGCCGCGACCGTGAGCGCCCTGGAAGAGATGAGTTTGCTTTTGCCCGCCTTGGAAAGAGTACGCGCCGCGACCGACGCGCCGCTTTCGGTGGATACGTTCTATCCCGAAGTCGCAGAGGCGGCTCTCGGCGCCGGCGCCGATATGATAAACGACGTGTCCTGCCTGCGCTATGCCGGGATGGCGGAAGTAGTGGCAAGATACGGCGCGTCGCTGTGCATCATGCACGACAGACGGCATAGCACGGTCGCCGACCTTATGACGGACAAACTCACGGGACTCTCCGCCGCCGCGGCAAAGGCGGTGCGCGCGGGCGTTCCTCCCGAGCACATCATCCTGGACGGCGGCATCGGGTTCAACCGCGGAGCGGAGGAGGACAGATTTTTGTTGGAGCATTATGACCTCCTTGCGGCGACGGGCTATCCTTTGCTTCTGGGCGCGTCCAGAAAGTCATTCCTCGGCGGCGAGCCCGAAAACAGGCTCACGGCGACCATGCGCACCAGCGCGGACGCGGCGAGGATGGGCGTGCTGTTTGTGCGCGTACACGACGTCAAAGAAAATCTGATGGCGATAAGGGCTCTCGCCCGCCGCCGATAGGAGAGGATATGAGCGTGAACGGAAGCATCTTGATCCGCGATTACGAAGTGACTGCCTGCCACGGCGTCAACCCCGAAGAAAAGACGGATGCGCAGAGATTCTTGGTCTCGGCTGTGTTGGACCTCGATCTCACGCAAGCCGCAGAATGCGACGATATTGACAAAACCGTCAGTTATGCCGCCGTTTGCAAGCTGATAAAAGCCTTTTTGTGTCGGGAAAGCAAAAATCTGTTGGAGTGCCTCGCGCTCTCTCTCGCAAGAGAGATCATGCTCTCTTTCCCCGCGTTCGCTCGCGCGGAGGTCACCGTTGACAAGCCCGACGCGCCCATGAAAGGGGTGTTCCGCTCCGTCGCCGTGCGCGCAGAGGTCAGGCGTACCACCGCGTATCTCGGCATGGGGTCGAGCATAGGTGACAGGGACGCGTATATGGACAAGGCGGTGCGCCTCCTTTCGGAGGACAGGCTCGTGCTTTCCGTCAGGGAGAGCCGCCGCATCCGCACCGCTCCCTACGGCGGCGCGGCGCAAAACGAGTTCCTCAATTCCGCATTGCAAGTGGTCACCCTGCACGACGCGGACGGCTTGCTCCGCCTCATCCGCCGCATCGAAAACGAGTGCGACAGAACGCGCGACCTGCATTGGGGTGACAGGACCCTCGACCTCGACATCCTCATCTTCGGCAACGAGACGAGAGGGGAGGGGGATCTCATCCTCCCGCATCCCGAGATGACCAAACGCGAGTTCGTCCTCGCCCCCCTCGCCGAGCTCGCACCCAACGCCATCCACCCCCTCACCCGTCAACGCGTCTCCTCCCTCCTCGCCGCTCTCTATCCCTCCACCCCCTCCACCCCGTGACCCTCCCCGCCACCGACAGGGAGCCGATCTCATACGGCTACTGTTTTTCAAACTGCCTGCCCCGTGTGCATTGCGGCGCAAAGCGCGACGGAATAGCGTATTCTGCGCCATACGATCTGCGTGCGGAGTTCACGCAGGGCGCCTCGGGGTCCCCGCCGAAAGAATTTTCGGTGGGGTAAACATCGGGGTCCCCGCCGAAAGAATTTTCGGTGGGGCAAAGAATCGCGTCAGCGAGAGGTAAAACTCCCCGCTCTCAGACAAGAAAAGCGCTTGCAAAGCAAGCGCTTTTTGTGGTGGAGGTGCGGGGAGTCGTAAGGAGCGCAAAGCGCGACGGAATAGCGAATTTTGCGCCGTCTGATCTGCGTGCGGAGTTCACGCAGGGCGTAAAATCGCGTCAGCGAGAGGTAAAACTCCCCGCTCTCAGACAAGAAAAGCGCTTGCAGAGCAAGCGCTTTTTGTGGTGGAGGTGCGGGGAGTTGAACCCCGGTCCAACCGGCCGTTGGCGGTGATTTCTACATGCTTATCCGACGTTTAGGGGTCTCTCACTTCGGCACGGCGGCGAGCCTCGGATCGACTAGCCCGTGATGACAGCGGTCTTACCGGGCGATGGGACCGCGTTGTCTGTTTTTATGATGCCGCTTGCTCGGGGAACAGAAAACCCGAGGGCGACACGCTGACTAAATTATGCAGCGAGGGCGAACTCCATGGTGGAGTTCTTTTGCGTATTTTTCGCGTTTATTTTTTATTTCCGTTGTTGACGCAGACGAGCCTGCGGCATGCTTACCCCGTCTCAAACCGACTGTCGAAGCCGGTACACCCCCACGCCGTGGGTACGCGACGCAGGCAAAGAGATTATAGCATATTATTCTCCGAACGCAAGAGAATTTATCCATGCGCTCTGCTTCGGGTGCGGGAAGGATAGGCTCGCGCTACGCTTGACGGGGGATATTATTCCTGTCTGGCATGGATGGCATAAAAAATAAATATTGGACATGGCATGGCATTGCCGATATAATTTTGGGTGAAAGGCGGTCTTTTTCATTAGGTATGTCTGAGATCGCGTTCGAAAAGGAGGCGGCGTCATGGAAACGGAAAAAAACAGGACGGAAAAATGCAGAGAAAAGGTGAAAAAACTCTTTTTGTCGGAGCCCGTGCGCAACGAGGGACGGGACCCGGAATTCATGCGCATCCTGCAAAGGTTCATTTTCGGCGAGGTGAGCTACACGGGGTCTCTCGACGACAGGATGAGGGAGCTCGTCACCCTGACCGTGCTTGCGGTCGTGCAGGCGTTGCCACAGCTAAAAGCGCACACGGCGGCGTGCCTCAACATAGGAGCGAGCCCTCTCGAAGTGAGGGAGACGGTGTATCAATGCGCGCCTTTCATAGGCTTTCCCAAGACGCTGAACGCCATCGCCGCCATGAATGAGGCGTTTGAGGAGAGGGGGATATCTTTGCCCCTCGAAGATGCCGCCACCGTGACGGAGGAAGATCGCTTCAAGAAAGGGCTTGCGGCGCAGACGGAGCTTTACGGCGACGAGATAAAGCAAAGATATGCGGGTCTGCCCGCCGAGTTTTCGGATGCGGTGCCGCGCTTTCTGACGGAATTGTGTTTCGGCGACTTTGCCTCCCGCAAAGGGCTCGTGACAAAGGAGAGAGAGCTCCTCACCGTGGTCATGCTCGCCGCTATGGGCGGGACCGAGGTGCAGGTGAGGTCCCACGTCGCGGGCGCGATGAAAGCGGGCAACAGCCGTGAGGAGGTGGTGTGCGCGCTGGTGCACGCCATGCCGTATATGGGCATCCCGAGGCTGTTCAACGCGCTCAACTCGGCGAGAGAGATGTTGTTCGAGGGGATGTGACTCTCGGTAAAGAATGGGGAGAAAGACGACGGGGACTGCCGCGCGCGGCGGTCCCCCGAGCCTTATGTGTATTGCCGCGCCTCAGGGCGCGGTCTTGTTTGCATCCTGCCTTTTGCGGCTATGTCATACCTGCGTATGCTCCGAGCCACTCATTGACAAAAACGGGGGATAAAGGTTATAATCCGTATGAAAAGAGTAGTCGGGAGGGAAGTATGGGCACCGCCGCAAAGCGTATCGCAAGAGACACCTATATGCTGACGGACACCCTTTTGGGCGTCAGTCAGTTTTTGCTTTTGGGCGGCGAGCGCGCCCTCCTCATCGACACGGGCTACGGCAAAAAGTCGCTTTTGAAAAAGGTGAAGAAGCTCACCTCGCTACCTCTCGTCGTAGTCAACACCCACCTGCATCCCGACCACAGCAACGGCAACAAGTTCTTTGAAGAAGTGTTGCTCGGGGAGGGGGATCTGCCCGAGCGCGGCATCCCCTCCAACGACATGGTGGCGTCCCTTTGCGCGGCGTATCGGGAGAGTTCGCCCTTGCTCCGTCCCCTCGTCGGGAAGCTGGAAAAACTCTACACCGTAGTTACGGGCGAGGAGAGATATTCTCCTCTCGGCGCGAGCATAGACCTCGGCGGCAGGGTGGTGCGCAGGATAGACTGCCCGGGGCATACCGAGGGGAGCGTCATCTTTGCGGACGAAAAGGAGAAGCTGCTTTTCACCGGGGACGCGATCGGACGAGCGCAATGGCTGTTCACCGACGCAGCCTCCACGACCGCGGGATACGCCGAGCGTTGGGAGAGGCTTTCCCCCTCGCTGATATCCTACCGCGAGATGTGGATATCCCACTCTCGAAAACCGCTCGAAATCGGCTTTATCGAGGGTTTTGTCGCCGCTTTGCGGGATGTAAACCCCGAGAACTGCAAAAAAATAAAACTCAAAGGCGCGGAAGAGCCCATCCTCGTGCACGTCGGGAAATACGGCGGGGCGGGGAAGATCACGGTGTGGGCGTTCCCGGGTCAGGTGAGGTGAATATGTGCATAGGAAAACTTGCCGTGGCATATATGAGATGGGATACCGGAAGGCATGACAGGGCGCGTATCGCGAGTCAGACCCCTCCTCCCGGAGTGAGCGTGAGGGAGTACGTCTATCTCGATGACGGCGACCCCATGCACAAACTCAACGTGTATCGTCCCGAAGGGGAGAGCGGGACTCTTCCTCTCATCGTCAACGTGCACGGCGGGGCATGGGCTTACGGCGACAAGGACCTCAACGCTTATTACTGTATGTATCTCGCCTCCAAAGGGTTTTGCGTGGTGGGGATGGGGTACAGACTCATGCCCGACGTCACCCTGAAAGAGCAGGTGCAGGATGTCATCGCGTCCATGGGTTTTATCTGCGACCATAAGGAGGAGCTGGGCGCGGACGTCGGACGCGTCATGCTGTCGGGGGACTCTGCGGGCGGACATCTTTCCTCTCTCGCGCTTTCTGTGATGCTGTCGCCGGAGCTTGCGGCGCGCTACGGCGTGACGCCTCCCGATATGACGGTGAGATGTCTCGTCATGAGCCATCCCGTGTGCGAGGTGCACTCCGTGCTGTTGGACGCCGAGGGCAAGCCCGCAAAGGGCGGCGGGGCGGTACAACGCGTTTTCGAGAAGCTGATGTTCGGCGCGCACCCCCGCGACAACGATATATACGACTTTTCCGCGTTCACGCAGTATTCCCGCGGAGTGCGCTTCCCGTACGTCATGCTGATAGGCTGTGAGCGCGATGTATACTCCCGTCACAGTCTGCTTCTGTCCGACCTCTTTGCCGAGCTGGAAAGGGAGGGCAGATGCGAGAAGTTCCTCTTCGATTTCGTGCCCGCCGCCGAGGAGACGAGAAAGCTCCGCCATGTCTACAACATAGTCCGATACGAGTGGGAGGAATCAAAGCGGGTCAACGACCTTTCGCTGGGATTTTTTGTGAAGAGCATATCGGATTGACGCTCTTCGGGAGCTGCGCCGTAGTATACGACACGCCTTATTCCGTTCCGGCATGCTTACCGACATGAGGCGTTTTCTCCGATGTACGGATGTACGGAAAGAGATATTTTTGTCGCAGAAATAATGTTCTTTTAATGTTTCTGCCATAAAATCATTTTAAGTAGTTATTTGTTTTATTGCGGCGTTTTGCGGCGCGGTCGCGCCGCCGTCGGAGGGAGAATGAAGAATTTCGCGCTCAAACTCAAAGAGGCGGCTGTCGCCGTCCTGCCGATCACGGCGTTGGTGCTCATCCTCAACTTCGCGTTGGGGAGTATGCCCGCGCTCAATCTGGCGTCCTTTGCGGTCGGCGCGGTGCTTCTCATCTTCGGCATGGCTCTTTATACTCTCGGCAGCAACATATTCATGGAGCCTGCGGGAGAGCACATAGGCGCGAAAGTCACTTCCACCCGCAAGGTGTGGTTCATCCTCATCGTGGCGTTCGTGGTGGGCGTGGTGGTGACGGTGGCGGAACCCGATCTCACCGTGCTCGCGACTCAGATAGGGAGCATCCCCAACATCGTGCTCATCGCGTGCGTGGGCGCGGGCGTGGGCGTATTCATGGTGGTGGCGGTGCTGAGGATACTGCTGAAAGTGCGCCTCAACGCCCTTCTCATCGCGCTCTATGCGGTGGTGTTCGTGATGGCGGCGTTCGTGGCTGAGGGCTACGTCCCCCTCTCCTTCGATTCGGGCGGAGTGACGACGGGTCCCATCACCGTGCCTTTCATACTCGCGCTGGGCGTGGGCATTTCCGGTGCGGTCGGCGGATCGCGCTCTCAGGAGGACAGCTTCGGCATGGTGGGGATATGCTCTGTGGGTCCCATCATCGCGGTGCTCATCCTCGGTATGGTCTACAAGACGGACGCGCAGGCGGAGGCGAGCGTCCTCACCTCGTTTTCGGGGTTCGGCGAAGTGGTCATGACCTATCTCAAAGCCCTGCCCGTATACCTCGAAGAAGTGGGTATCGCGCTTGCGCCGATAATCGCTGTTTTTCTGTTCTTCCAGTTTACCATGCTGAAACTGCCCGTTAAAAGCCTTTTAAGGATGCTCATCGGTGCGGTGTACACCTATATAGGGCTCACCCTCTTTCTTGCGGGAGTGAATGTCGGATTCATGCAGGCGGGCACTTTCATAGGCGGCGCGGTGGCGGGAGTGAGCAGATGGCTGGTCATCCCGATAGGCGCGCTCGTCGGCTCTCTCATCGTGCTTGCCGAACCCGCCGTGCACGTCCTCAACAGACAGGTGGAGCAGATAACGGGCGGCGCGATAAGCAGGAAGAATATGCTTGCCGTGTTCGTCATCTCCATGGCGATCGCCGTTGCGCTCAGCATGGTGCGCGTGGCGACGGGGATATCCATATGGTGGATCATCCTGCCCGTGTACGTCGTGGCGCTCGCGCTCTCCTTCTTCGTGCCCAAGATATTCACCGCGATAGCGTTCGATTCAGGCGGAGTGGCGTCGGGACCCATGACGGCGACCTTCCTGCTCCCGTTTGCGATGGGAGCCACCGCAGAGCTCGGCGGTTCCATCATCAACGACGCATTCGGGACGGTGGCGTTCGTCGCCATGACCCCACTTGTCGCGATACAGGTCATGGGATTGGTCTACAAGGTCAAGAAGACTGCGGCGTCCCGCGTCGCGGCAGAACAATACAGGGCTCTGCTCGCCCGCGAAGGCGAGATAATAGAGCTGGATGCGGAGGTTTGAGTGAGACTGAAACTGATGTTCGTCATCCTGGACAAGGCAAAGGCGGAAAAGGCTCTCAGAGCTCTCGCCGAGGCAGGGTTGCGTCATCCGCAAGCCATGCCGGGGACGGGGACGGCTCCCACCGCGCTTTCGGAACTCATGGGCACGGGGGAGACAGAGAAAGTCCTCCTCATCGGGACGGCGCGGGAGGAGGATGTGCCCGCGTTGTATTCCGTCCTGAAAGAGAAGTTCGCGTTTGAGGAAAAGAACACGGGCATTGCCTTCACGGTGCCTGTCAGGAGCGTGGGGGGACCCGCCACGCTTGCGTTGCTTGCGGGGATGCCCGCAGGGGAGGTGAAAGTATGAGTTACAGGCTTATAGTCAGCATAGTCAACAGAGGTTTCGAGACCGCCGCTATGGACGCGGCAAGGAGCGCCGGCGCGACGGGAGGCACTTTGCTCAACGCTCGCGGAGCGGGCGCGCGGGAGGCGGAAAAGGCGTTCGGCATCGCCGTCCAGCCCGAGAAGGAGGTGGTGCTCATACTCTCTCCCGAGGAGAAGTGTGCCGATATCATGCGCGCGGTGGTCGCGAAAGCGGGGCTCAACACCGCGGGCGCGGGGATCTGTTTCACCCTGCCCGTGGACAGCGTGCTGGGCGTCACTATGGGCATCGACGAGCGGGGAGAAGAGGAGTGAACCCCGCCGACATCGAAACCGAAAGAGAGCATACGGATGTCCGCCGACACAGTCGGCGGATATTTTTTGTCTCCTCCGAAAAAAAACGCGGGATATCCGCCCGTACGAGAAATTCCGCACTTGATTATGTACGATAAGCGTTATATACTTATTTTATGGACGTCGGCAGACTTCTCGTTTCGGAAAGCGCCGGTGACAACGTGTTTGTCAATCAGGCGATAGAGGCGGCGATCGCAGAGACCGTGAAGGAGGATGAGATCGCGCTCTATCTTTGGCGCAACTCCGATTGCGTCGTCATAGGGCGCAATCAGGACGCCTACGCCGAATGCGACGTGAACGCTCTCGAAAGCGAGGGCGGTCTGCTTGCGCGCAGGACGTCGGGCGGCGGAGCGGTGTGGCACGATCTCGGCAACCTCAATTTCAGTTTTGTATACCGCGAGGGCGCCTTTTCCCGCGAAGAGGGCTATTCGACGGTGATATCCGCGCTCTCCTCCCTCGGAGTCGGGGCGGAGCTCGGCGGCAGGAACGACCTCATGTTCGAGGGAGGGAAGCTGGGGGGCAACGCCTACTATAAGAGGGGAGGGACGGAGCTTCATCACGGCACGATACTGGTCTCCACATCTCCCGAAAGAGTGGCAAGATTCCTCACCCCTCCCGACGAAAAGTTTGCGGGCAAAGGAGTGCGTAGCGTGGCTTCGCGGGTGACCTCTTTGAGGGATATATTAGAAGGCGTCTCTGCGGAAAGGGTCGCCGCCGCTCTCAAAGAGGCGTTTTTCGCGGCGCGTCCCGGGGCGGAGGTCTCGGCGCTTTCTCCCGTCGCGATCGGCGCCGAGAAGATCATGCGATGGACGGGCTTCTTCTCCCGCGAGGAGTGGAGATACGGCAGGAAGGAAAAGGGCTCGAAACGCGTGCCGGTCACTTTGTTCGGGGAGCGCGCCGTGGCGGAGATATCCTCCGACGGGCGTCTGAAAAGAGTGTATTCCGACAGCCTTGACGCCGACGCGGTGAGCGCGGTCAACGCCGCGTTGGGAGAAAACGACGAGGCGGATATCTTTGAAAATATTTCGGGCGCGAGAGAGGAGGCGGAACGCCTGCTCGCGTCGGTGAAGGAGGGAGGCATTGTTTGATCTTGCCGTGCTGGGCGGAGGTCCTGCGGGATATGTGGGAGCCATACGCGCCGCGAAACTGGGGATGAGCGTCCTACTCGTGGAAGAGAGAGAGACGGGTGGCACCTGCCTCAACAGAGGGTGCATACCCACAAAATGTCTCCTGCATTCCTCCTCCCTTTACGCCTCCCGCGCGACGTGGCGGGAGCACGGGGTCTCCGCCTCCGAAGTCACGTTTGACGAAGCCGCCGTATACGCGAGGAAGGAGGGCATAGTCTCCTCCCTGCGCGGCGGCGTCGAGAAGCTCCTTTCATCCTGCGGGGTGAAGATACTGCGCTCACGCGGCGAGGTCGCGGACGCGCACGCTCTCCTTGCGGACGGCGAGAGGATAGAGTGCAAAAACCTCCTCGTCGCAACGGGGTCACGTCCCGCCCGACTCAACGTGAGCGGCGGCGAAAACGCGCTGAGCTCTGACGACGTGCTTTCCTCCCCTCTGCCCGAGGGGGACGTCGTTATTGTGGGCGGCGGGGTGATAGGCATGGAATTCGCGTGCTATTTTGCGGATTCGGGTCGTCGCGTGACGGTGCTGGAATATGCCGACAGAGTCCTTCCCTTTTTCGGCAGGGAACTCTCCATACAGCTCTCTTCCGCATTGAAGAAGAGGGGAGTGGACATCGTGACCTCCGCCCGCGTGAAAGAGGTGGGCAGGGAGTACGCTCTCTATGAATGCGCAGGGAAGGAGGGGCGCGCCGAAGGATGCGCCGTCATAGCCGCCACCGGCAGACGCGCCAACATCGAAAACATAGGGCTGGAAAGGCTGGGGCTCCCCGCGTTCCCCATTGCGACGGACGGCAATATGCTTTCCCCCGCAGGGGTCTACGCCGCAGGGGACGTGACGGGCGGGATACAGCTTGCGCATTACGCCTCCGCCTGCGCGCTGAAAGCGGTCTCCCATATGGCGGGGGTCTCCTCCGAGATAGACCTCGAAACGGTGCCGTCATTGGTCTACACCTCTCCCGAGATAGTGTCGGTGGGGCGCGTTGACGGGGAGTGTAGGACGGGCAAATTTCTGTTGGGTGCAAACGGCAAAAATTTGATAAACGGTTCAAACAGAGGGTTTATTAAGATATATTGTGATGATAAAAACGTCATTGTGGGGGCAGAGGGTTTCGGCGACGGAGTTACGGAACTTGCGGGAGAGCTCTCTCTCGCGGTGAGTAGAGGGCTCACGGCAGAGGAGGTCGCGAACGTCGTCCACGCGCATCCCACGCTGTACGAAAGCGTGGCGGAGGCGTGCGAGGACGTGTTCGGGCTTGCCTCCCACAAGCGTTGAGGAGGAGATATGAAAAGGACTGCGCTTTACGACACGCATCTCGCGCTCGGAGGCAGGATGGTGGAGTTTGCGGGGTACGAACTGCCCGTGCAGTATTCCGGCATCCTGGAAGAGCATCGCGCGGTGAGGAACGCGGCGGGGCTCTTCGACGTCTCGCATATGGGGGAATTCCTCTTTGAGGGCGATGGCGCGGAGGCGGCGCTCAATATGTTGCTCACCAACGACATCCGCGGCATGACGGACGGCAGGGTGAGATATTCCCTCCTGCCCAACGAAAATGGCGGCGCGGTGGACGACGTGTTGGTGTACAGGATGAACGCCCGCAAATTTTTGGTGGTGGTCAACGGCGCGAACGTGCAAAAGGACGCGGCGCACGTCGGGAAATATCTTTCGGGGTGCGACTTTTCGGATGTGTCCGAAGAGGTGTGTCAGATAGCGTTGCAGGGTCCCGCCTCCCAAAGGATAATGGAAAAACTTGCCCGCGACATCCCGATGAAGTACTATACTTTCGTGGAGAGGACGGAGGTCGCAGGCATCCCCGTGTTGCTTTCCCGCACGGGATATACGGGGGAGGACGGCTTCGAGCTCTACGCCGCCGTCCGCGACGCCGAGGCGCTGTACGCCGCGGTGTACGAGGCGGGGAAAGAATTCGGGCTCATCCCCTGCGGGCTGGGCGCGAGGGACACCTTGCGTCTGGAAGCGGGTATGCCCCTTTACGGGCACGAACTGGATGAGGACATCCCCGTCAACGAGGTCGGGCTGGACTTCGCCGTCAAGCTCGGGAAAGAGGATTTTGTAGGGAAGCAAGCCATCCTGGCGCACGCGCCCGAATACGAGCGCGTGGGCGTGAGGGTGACGGGGAAGGGCATAGTGCGCGAACATTGCGACGTGTATTCGGACGGCGTCGTGGTCGGACGGAGCACATCGGGCACGCATTCACCCACCCTCGGGTGCGGCATAGCCATGCTCAGGCTGAAAAAGGGCGCGGAGGGAGAGCTTTCCGCCGACGTGAGAGGGAGATCGGTGTCCGTAGCGAGGACGGAGCTCCCCTTTGTGAGACGTAAATAAGTGCGGGCTTTTGCACGCATGAAGGAGAAGGATATGAAACAATACACTGGCACACATGAATGGGTGGAACTTCGCGACGGTATGGCGTATGTCGGCATCAGCGCACACGCGGCGGAGGAGCTGGGCGAAGTGGTCTATGTCGATCTGCCCGAGACGGGCGCCGAGGTCACGGCGGGGGAACCTTGCTGTGAACTGGAATCCGTAAAAGCCGTGGCGGAGGTCAACTCTCCCGCGAGCGGCAGAGTGGGAGCTGTCAACGACGAACTCGCCGATTCTCCCGAAAAGGCGGGCGAGGAGGGAGTGTGGATCTTCGCCGTCGCCGATCCCGTCCTAGCCGACGGGCTCATGAGCGAAGCCGAATATCTGGCTACTTTGGGGTGAGCATGGCGGATTATCTTTCCATTTCCGAAAAAGAGAGGAGCAAGATGCTGGACCTCCTCGGACTGACGAGCGCGGAGGAGCTCTTTTCCGATCTTCCGAAAGAGCTCAGACGCAAAAAATTCGCGCTCTCCGAAGGCAGGTCCCAGCAGGAAACATACAAGGCTCTTGCTGAGCTCGCATCCCGCAACGCGACGTATAAGAGCGTGTTCAGAGGCGCGGGGAGCTATGTGCACTATATCCCCGCGGCGGTGACGAGCGTGACTTCCAGGGAGGAATTCCTCACCTCGTACACTCCCTATCAGCCCGAGATATCCCAGGGTATCCTGCAAGCGACGTTCGAGTTTCAGACCATGATGTGCGAGCTCACGGGCATGGACGTCGCCACCGCCTCTCACTATTCCGGCGCGACGGCGGCGGCGGAAGCGTGCGTCATGTGCGCGGGCAAGGGGAGGAAGGTGGTCACTTTCTCAAATATAGACCCCGACACCCTCGACACTCTGCGCACCTATCTCGGCGCGCGCGGCATAGCCCTCGAGGTGCTCTCGGCAGACAACGGCAACGCCGTCCTGAAAAGCGGGACGGGCGGGAGCGTCCTTTACATACAATCCCCCAACTATTACGGGATCGTCGAGGATGTGTCTCTGCTCGTCTCGGCGGCAAAGGCGGAGGGCATGAAAGTGGTGGTGGGCGGCAACCCGCTCGCTCTCGCGCTGTTCAGGAGCCCCGGCGAATGCGGCGCGGACGTCGCCGTCGGCGACGCTCAGCCTTTCGGGCTCCCCGTCAGCTTCGGCGGACCTTATCTCGGATATATGGCGGCGAAAAGGGAATTCATGCGCAAGCTCCCCGGCCGCATAGTGGGGGAGACCAAGGACGCGGAAGGCGATCGCGCGTTCGTGCTCACTTTGCAGACCCGCGAACAGCATATAAGGAGGGAGAAAGCCACGTCGAACATCTGTTCCAATCAGGCGCATTGCGCTCTGACGGCGGCGGTATATCTCTCCCTGATGGGCGCGCGCGGGCTCAAAGACCTTGCGACGAAATGCGCCTCCAACGCGCATTACCTCGCGCGAGAACTCACGCGCGTGGGCGCGAAGCTCTTTTACGAAAAGGAATTTTTCCACGAGTTCGTCACCATCACTCCCGGCAAGGCGTCGGCATTGACCGCGGCTTTGGAAAGGAAGGGCATCCTCGGCGGACTTCCCCTTGACGAACACCGCATACTCTGGTGTTGCACCGAGTGCGTGGGCAAGGCGGATATGGACGAGGTCGTGAGCATCGCGGAGGAGGTTTTATGAAGACTGTTTTCGAAAAGTCCGTGAAGGGCAGGCGATGCTTTGAAGTCTCCGCCCTCGATGTGGAAAAATACGATTTCGAGGCGGGCGCGCTCCGCAGTTCACTCCGACTCCCCGAGCTTTCAGAGCCCGAGGTGGTGGCGCATTACACCGCGCTTTCAAAGCGCACATTCGGTGTGGACGACGGGTTCTATCCCCTCGGCTCGTGCACTATGAAATACAACCCCAAATTGCACGAGGTCATTGCCGCGCTCCCCGGGTTCAGGGATGCGCATCCTCTGGCGCGTGCCGACAAAATGCAAGGTTCACTTGCCGTAATCGACACTTTAAGCGCCTATCTTGCGGGTATAACAGGCATGGACGCCGTGACGTTGCAACCCTGTGCGGGGGCGCACGGTGAGTTTACGGCGCTCCTCATGGTGAGGGCTTATCACCGCGCGCGCGGTGACGAAAAGCGCGTCAAAGTGCTCATCCCCGACAGCGCGCACGGCACCAATCCCGCTTCCGCCGCGATGGCGGGCTTCGAGGTGGTCACCGTGAAGTCGGACGCGGACGGGCTTGTGGATCTTGCCGACCTCAGCCTGAAAGCGGGTGAGGACACCGCCGCGCTCATGCTCACCAATCCCAACACCCTCGGCAAATTCGAGAAGCACATCCTGAAGATCGCCGAGATAGTGCACGAGGCGGGCGCGCTGATGTATTACGACGGCGCGAACCTCAATGCGGTGATGGGGGTGGTGCGTCCCGGCGACATGGGGTTCGACCTGGTGCACCTCAATCTGCACAAGACTTTCTCTGCGCCTCACGGCGGCGGCGGTCCCGGGTCCGGTCCCGTGTGCTGCAAGGCGGAACTCGCGGCATTCCTTCCAGATCCGCAGGTCACCCGCACCGAAAGGGGGTTCCGCTTCGGCAGGAGCGACTGGTCGGCAGGGCGGGTCACCGCGTTTTACGGCAACTTCGGGGTATATGTCAAGGCTCTCGCGTACATTGTTACGCTGGGAGGCAAGGGACTCCGCGAGGCGGCGGTGACGGCGGTGCTCAACGCCAATTATCTGCGCGAGAAGATCAGCTATTTCTATCCCGTGGGAGAGGGCAGATGTATGCACGAATTCGTCCTCTCCATGCGCAAACTGCGGGAGGAGACGGGGGTCACGGCGGCGGACGTCGCCAAAGGGCTCATCGACAGAGGCATACATCCTCCCACCATGTATTTCCCGCTCATCGTGGAGGACGCGCTCATGTTCGAGCCCACCGAGACCGCGAGCAAGGAGACGCTGGACGCGGCGGCGGACGCGCTGAAAGAGGTCATAGAACTGGCGTACACCGATCCCGACGCGTTGCATTCAGCGCCGCACACCACGCCGATACGCAGACCCGACGAGGCGGGCGCGGCGAGAGACCCCGTCGTGAAGGAGGAACTCTGAGCCGAAAGGGCGCGGGATATGTCGAACGTCGGCATCTCGGCGGATAAAGCGGATATTCGCGTACGTCGCCGAATATGTTAGGAAAAAAGCGCCGCACGGCGCACAAAAAAGGGAGGTCCGTTATGGCAAAAGGAAAGAAAGACTATTTCGGGTTGTCACGCGTTGTCAGCGTGATACTTGCGATCATTCCGATCACCGCGTGGATATGCGGCTTTATCACCAGGTTCCGTGAGGGCAAGCCCGTGGCTGGCGTAGTCAGGATATTCACCGGCTTCTGGATCGTGTGGGTGATAGACCTCGTGATGATGATATGCAAGAAATCCATTTGGCGGTTGCTCGATGCCTGAGAAAGGGAGAGTTCGCGTCCTGCTGAACGGCAGAGCGGTGGAAGGAGAAGCGCGAGACCTGCTCTCGGAGCTTGCGTTCGAGCACTATCCCGTCCGCGTGGAGGCGGGGGAGGGGGAGAAGACCTTCTCCTCCTTTGACGACGCCAAAGAGTATCTGCTCTCCCTCTTCGGGTGAGGGCGGAGGACGCCCGCGAGACGAAAAAAGCAAACGGAGGCTTTTCGACCCGTGAAAAGCCTCTTTTCCTTTGTTTTCATCTGTTGACTTTATAATTTAGCTACCATATAATATGGTATTGTATACGACACGTGTCGCGTTTTGCGACGGTCGGCGTTCGGAGAGAATTATGTCGAAGAAAAAGAAAAAAAAGGATATGAACGTGCTCGGCGCGCTTGCGGGGTGCGTGGGCGAGTATAAATTGGCTTCGGTGCTCACCTCCGTCTTCGTGGTGTTCGAGGTGGTGCTGGAAGTGTTCATCCCCATCATCATGTCCCAGATCATCGACGTGGGACTTGAAGAGGGACTTTCGGAGTACACTTTTACCTTGCAGCTCGGAGCGTCGCACACCCCGATATTCACTGTGCATTCCAACACGGATTTCATCGTGATATGCGGCGTCATGATGGTGGTCATGGCCCTGTTTTCCCTGCTTTTCGGCGTGCTTTCGGGCAAATTCGCCGCCTATGCCGCCACGGGATTCGGCTCCAACGTCAGGCAGAAGATATACTACAAAGTGCAGGATTTCAGCTTCGCCAATCTTGACAGATTCACCACGGCGGGGCTGGTCACCCGTCTCACCACCGACATCACCAACGTGCAGATGTCCTATATGATGGTCATCCGCGTGCTGGTGCGCGCTCCCGTCATGCTCGCCCTCGCGCTGGGCATGGCTATATCCATCAACGCGGAGCTCGCCATAGTGTTCGCGGTCGCCCTTCCCGTCATCGTGGTGGGGCTCATCGTGGGCATAGTCGTCGTCTTCCCCCGCTTCACCAAGATGCTCAAAAAGTACGACGACATGAACGAGATCACTCAGGAAAACCTCATCGCGATACGCACCGTCAAGACCTTCGTCAGAGAGGATCACGAGACGAAAAAATTCAAGAAGATAAGCGCGCTGGTGCAAAAGCTCCAGTTCTCTGCCGAAAAGATACTGGTCATCGCGATGCCGCTCATGCAATGCGTGGCGTTCGCGTGCATAATCGCGGTGGTGTGGTTCGGCGGCAACAATATCATCGCGGGGGATATGTATTACGGCTCTTTCGCGGCATTCCTCAACTACATCATGCAGATACTGATGTCCCTCGGCATGGTGGCGATGGTGTTCGTCATGCTGGTGCTTTCCCGCGCGTCTGCGGGGCGCATAGCCGAGGTGTTCCGCGAAGTGCCGGACATCGCGGACAATCCCTCTCCCGCGGCGGAGAGCGTCGCGGACGGCAGCGTGGATTTCGAGAACGTGGACTTTTCCTACTCCGAAAAGAGCGACGTGCTCAACCTCGAACACATAGACCTGCACGTCAAAAGCGGGGAGATCGTGGGCGTGATAGGAGGCACGGGTTCGGCAAAGACCACCCTCGTCCAGCTCATCCCGAGACTGTACGACGTGGATTCGGGCGCGGTCAAGGTGGGCGGAGTGGACGTCAGGGATTACAGGCTCAACACCCTCCGCGACGCGGTCGCCATGGTGCTTCAAAAGAACGTGCTCTTCTCGGGCACCATACGCGATAACCTGAAATGGGGCAACCCAGACGCCACCGAGGAACAGATAGAGCACGCGGCGCGCGCGGCGCAGGCGCACGATTTCATCACCTCCTTCCCGGACGGCTACGATACCGAGCTGGGGCAGGGGGGCGTCAACGTCTCGGGCGGTCAGAAACAGAGGCTGTGCATAGCCCGCGCTCTCCTGAAATCTCCCAAAGTCATGATACTTGACGATTCCACCTCGGCGGTGGACACCGCTACGGACGCGGCGATACGCAAGGGGCTCAGGGAGGAGTTCGGCTCCACCACCGTGTTCATCATCGCCCAGCGCATAAGCTCTGTGCAGGACGCGGACAAGATCATCGTCATGAACGACGGGAAGATCGACGCCGTGGGCACTCATGAGGAGCTCCTCGCGGGCAACAGGATATATCAGGACGTCTACTATTCTCAACAGCGCGGCTCGGATGAGGCGGCGGCTGTCTACGCGGAAGAGGAGGTGCAGGCATGAAAAAGGGTTCCGTCGCGAAAAAACTGTCCGCAAAGTACAGCGCGGGTCATCCTTTCGAGACCTTCATGCGCATACTGTCCTACTTCAAGCCCTACAAGGGCAGGGTGATACTCGCGGGCATTTCCTTGGTGCTCAACGTGGGATGCACGGTGGGCGGCACCTTCATGCTCTCGGTCATCATCAACGACTACATCATGCCTCTCGCCACTCACGCCGCAGGGGTCACCGTCGCGGATTTCGCGCTCATGACGGGAGTGATGGCGACGTTGTATCTTGTGGGCGCGCTGTTGCACTACTGCTACAACTGGATAATAGTCAACATGACCACTCTCATCCAGCGCACCATACGCGATCAGATGTTCGAGAGGATGCAGAAACTCCCCATCCGCTTTTTCGACACCCACGCCAACGGCGACATAATGAGCTGTTATACCAACGATACGGACACCCTGCGCGAACTCATGGCGAACGGCGTGCCCTATCTCATCTCCAACGGGCTCACGGTGCTGGGCATCTTCATCGCCATGATGGTGATAAACTGGCTCCTCACCCTCTTCATCGTGGTCATGCTGGTGCTGATGTTCTTCATAGTCAAGTATGTCGGGGGCAAATCCGGCAAACACTTCGTGCGCCAGCAAAAGGAGATAGGCGTGCTGGACGGCTATGTGGAAGAGCACATCGAGGGTATGCGCGTCGTCAAGGTGTTCTGCCATGAGGACGCCGAAAAGGAGGCTTTCGACGCCATCAACGGGAAACTGCGCTTCGCCTCCCGCAAGGCGCACACCTATGCCAACATACTCATGCCCATCCTGGGCAATCTGGGATATATCAACTATGCCATCACCGCAATCGCGGGCGCCTTTTTCATCGCCACGGGCATAGAGATAGGCGGGATAATGAACTTCGGCAACCTCATCGCGTTCCTGCAATTTTCCAGGCAATTCAGCGCGCCGATAGGGCAGATGTCCCAGCAGATGAACAGCATCCTGATGGCTCTCGCAGGTGCGGAGCGCATTTTCGCCCTCATCGACGCCGAGCCCGAGACGGACGAAGGCTACGTCACCCTCGTCAACGCCGACGAGGACGAGGAGGGCAACCTCGTCGAGGCGGAGGGATTCACCGGCAAGTGGGCGTGGAAGCACTTCCACAAGGCGAACGGCACCACCACATACGTCAAGTGGAAAGGAGAGGTGGAATTTGAGGACGTCACATTCGGCTACGTCCCCGAAAAGACGGTGCTCAAACACATCGACCTGGTGGCGGAACCCGGTCAAAAGATAGCTCTCGTCGGCTCGACGGGCGCGGGCAAGACCACCATCACCAACCTCATCAACCGTTTCTACGACATTGAGGACGGCAAGATCCGCTACGACAAGATCAACATCAAGAAGATACAAAAACCCGCTCTTCGCCGCTCCCTCGGCATGGTGTTGCAGGACACCCACCTCTTCACGGGGACCGTGCGCGAAAATATCCGCTACGGCAATCTCACCGCCACGGACGAGCAGGTGGAAGAGGCGGCGCGCCTAGCCAATGCCGACGCCTTCATCCGTCATCTCCCGGATGGCTACGACACCGTCATCTCGGGGGACGGGAGCAACCTCTCTCAGGGACAGCGTCAGCTTTTGTCCATCGCGCGCGCGGCGGTCGCCAATCCCCCCGTCCTCATCCTGGACGAGGCGACGAGTTCCATCGACACCCGCACCGAAAAACTCATCGAGAAGGGTATGGACAGGATCATGAACGGCAGGACGGTCTTCATCATCGCTCACCGTCTCTCCACCGTCCGCAACGCCGACGTCATCCTCGTCCTCGAGCACGGCGAGATCATCGAACGCGGCTCCCACGACGAGCTCCTCGCAAAACAGGGGAGGTATTATCAGTTGTATACGGGCGCCTTCGAACTGGAGTGAGACCGCGCTATTTCGCGAATTGCTTTGTCAGCGCCCCTGCCGTAGATGCTCACTTACGATTTGGTAAGCTCCGCCTCTCGACAGGGGCGCTTTCGCGCACTTCATCGAAATATCGCGGTCTCACCCGTGTTTATCTTAGTGTAGGATAGGTCGCAGTTTCCGCCTCTATCCCGCGCTATTTCGCGAACAACTGCGTTTGAGCACGATGAAAACCCATTCGAAGACGGTCTCACGCGCCGCTCAGCCAAACTTGCACAGCGGGCGTTTACGCCCGCTCTTGCAAGTCGCGGCGCGTATCTGCGACCTCGCAAGCTAGACGAGAAATTAAGTAGACACGGGCTCGGTGCGCGTCGAGTCGCCCTCCTCGCCCCGCGAGCGACGTTCAGTCTATACTGGTATCCGCTTGATTATGCAAGTGCGAGACTTAAACCTTTTTCAAGAGGTGTTTTCATAAAGGCGCAGTTCGCGCCTTTATGAAAAAGTAAGTCCCGCATTTTAGGAGGACAGTTCTCTATTCCGAGTGGGGGAGGAGTCCCGAAGGGGAGGAGGGGGTACAATACTCCCATGTTAGGGGACGTATACCCCATTAAACCAGCCTGAATACGACGTGAACTTATTCAGAGCGTCCCCGAACACGACGAATAAGTGTGCGGCGTGCCCAGTCTAATTTAATTTGAGGGGTTACGTTCCCGCGACAGGGAAATATTTTTGCCCCCTTCCTGCGGGTTTCCCCCAAAATCGTTCCCCCTTAAAAGGGAACCCACCATTTTGGGGGAAACCTTCGGCGCTCGGGCATGAGGGCTACCGAGGACGGCGCCTCTGCGGCGCCGCCATGTTATGCCGCTTGCAATGCGCCCGCTTCGCGAAGAGAATGGCGCATTGCCGACGCACTTTTCGTCTCGCCCTCGGCACTCACTTCGTCGCCGCCGACTTGCAAGAGGGCTACGCCCTGTGCAAGTTTGGCTAGGCGGCTCCACTCCGAATAAGTGCACGTCGTGTTCAAGGACGCTCCGAAGAAGAAACGTAAAGTTCAAACACACCCCGAATAAGTATACGTGGGATTCAAACACACCCTGAATGAGCGTGCGTGGGAGTTCAAGAACCCTCCGAATGAGTGTGCGTGGGGGGGCAAACGCCCTATTTCATGTCAGAGGCTTTCACTCATCCCTTCAAAGTTTCCATGCGCGTTTGGTGCCGCGGGTGACCGTGGAGGTGAAATCGGGGTCGCTTTCAAGGGCTTGTGCGACCGCGTCATAGTCGATGTAGTATTTCTCGGCGTAATTCGGGAGGGTATCGCGGGCGTAGACGGGCGTGATGTCGAATGTTCCGTCCGCGCGCAGGATGAGGCGGGTGCCGCCGCGTTCGTCGCCGTAGTCGTCTATGCGGGAGAAGTCCACGTCCTTCCATTTGCCTACCGAATGGTCGCCGAAGCCGCCGTTTGCGCTCTGCGTGGTGCGGTAGCTGTGGGAGTAGCCCGAGTGCTGACCGAAGGTCAGACGGATGCCCTCATAGTCCACCGAGAAGTCGTTGTCGTGGTGGTGGCATATGAAGATGGCTTTTGTGCTCCCGAGCTCTTTCGCGACTGCGAATATCTGTTCGCTTTCGGGTCTGTTGCCGTAATTGGAGGTGTAGTTGCCTTGGAGCCAATGTCCGTAATGGTAGGCTTCGGTGGGGTCGCCGTCATTCCAGGCTTCCTCCCAGGCGGTCTTGAACTCGGGGATGCCGATGTGGTTGAAGATGACGGAGGGGACGACCTCGTCCGAGTTCCTATCCTCGCCGTATTCGCCGTCCGAGAGCGCGTTTATCGTGTCGGCGTACCATTTGACCTGTCCCGCGGTGGGCACGTCCTGAGGCTCGGCGAAGCGGGAGGTATAGACGCAATCGAAGAGGCAGAGTGTGTAGACCAGTTTGCCCGTCTCGGTGCGCACGTTGACGAAGTGGTTGCCGTCGCCGTCCTCGCACGCGGGGTCGGAATTCATGAGGCAATGGGGATATTTTCCCGCAAGATAGCTTACGAGAGCGGCTTTGGTGCATTGGCTGTCGGGGTCTTCCGCATCGTCGGTCGTCGAATAGAGCGCGTCGCAGTCGTGGTTGCCGAATGCGAATGTCCAGGGCGTTTCCAGCCTTTCGAATATCTTGGCGTAACGCTCGAAGTAGGGGACCTGCGAGACTGCGACGTCCATCATGACCAAGTCGCCGTTTATCACCACGAGGTCGGGGTCGGTCTCTTTGACGAAGTCCTCGATGAACTCATACGTCTTGTCGTTGCCGGGACTGCCCACCACCTTGTATTTCTCGTAATAGTCCGTCTGCGGGTCCGAGAGCACCATGATGTCGAGGTCGCCGCCGTCGGGGATGAAGACGGTGGCGTAGCCGTCCTCGCTTTCGGACGCTTTGAGGAACGTGTACGGCGTGTACGGAGAGGGTTCGTCGCACGCGACGAAGAAGAGCGCCGCCGCGAGCAGGATGAGAGCGAGCAGTAAGACGGATGAAAAACGCGAGCGTTTCATAAAAATATACCCCCTTATGATACCCTGATATCATGTTAGCACTCGTCGGGCAAACTTTCAACAAAGAAATTCGCGTATTAAGGTTGACTATATTTCAGAGGGAATTATAATAGTTCTTGCTATAAAAAAATGCACGGCCGTTCGTAGGGCCGATTGCGAAGGAGTTTTTATGATCATCACTCTCAAAGACGGAAGCAAAACGGAGCTCGAAAACGGGTTGACCGCTCTCGAAGTGACCAAGCACATCAGCGAAGGGCTCGCACGCGCGGCGCTCGTGGCGAAGGCGGACGGCAGGTTCGTGTCCATGAACGAGACCATCGACGGCGATTGCTCCTTCGAAGTTTTCACGTTCAAGGACGAGGAGGGCAGGCTGGCATACCGTCACACCTGTTCGCACATCCTGGCACAGGCGGTGAAGAACATCTATCCCACCGTACAGCTCGCCATAGGTCCCGCTGTCAAGGACGGATTTTACTACGACTTCGATTTCAAGACCCCCATCACTCAGGCGGATTTCGAAAAGATAGAGTCCGAGATGAAGAGCATCATCAAGGCGGATATGCCCATTGTGCGCAGCACCCTTTCCCGCAAGGACGCCGAAAAGCTCATCAAAAAGTCCAAGCAGAGCTACAAGATGGAACTGCTTGCCGACATCCCCGAGGGGGAGGAGATAAGTTTTTACACCCAGGGGGATTTCACCGATCTGTGCGCGGGTCCTCATCTCGCGTCCACGGGCAAGGTGAAGTGCTTCAAGCTGACCTCGCTCACGGGGGCGTACTGGCGCGGCAACGAGAAAAACAAGATGCTGACCAGGATATACGGCACCGCCTTTGACAAAAAGTCGGATATGGACGAGTATCTCGCCAAGCTCGAAGAGGCGAAAAAGCGGGATCACAACAAACTGGGCAGAGAGCTCGGCATCTTCATGACGGACGAAAACATAGGGCAGGGGCTTCCCCTCATCATGCCCAAGGGCGCGCGTATCATCCAGATCATGCAGCGTTTTGTCGAGGATGAGGAACAGCGCCGCGGATATCTGCTCACCAAGACGCCCATAATGTCCAAGAACAACCTCTTCATCACCTCGGGGCACTGGGATCATTACAAGGACAAGATGTTCTACATCGGCGAGGAGGATGTGGACGACGAGATACTCTGTCTGCGTCCCATGACCTGTCCTTTCCAATTCACCATCTACAAAAACGGGCTGAAATCCTATCGCGATCTGCCCATCCGTTACGCAGAGACGGCGATAGAGTTCCGCAAGGAAGCCAGCGGCGAGATGCACGGGCTCACCCGCATACGCCAGTTCACCCTCGCGGACGGGCACATCGTGTGCACTCCCGACCAGCTCGAGGATGAATTCGCGGGAGCGGTGGATCTCATCAAATTCATGTTGAAGACCTTCGACCTCGAAAATGACGTCACCTATCGTTTCTCCCGCTGGGATCCCAAGAATGCGGACAAGTATGTCGGCGACGCCGCGGACTGGGAGCGCAGTGAAGGCGCGATGAAGACCATCCTCGACGACCTCGGCATCGACTATACCGAAGAGTGGGGCGAGGCGGCGTTCTACGGTCCCAAACTCGACGTGCAGGGCACCAACGTCCACGGCAAGGAGGACACGCTGTTCACCGTTCAGCTGGACTTCGCCCTCGCGGAGCGTTTCGACATGATGTACATCGACGAAAACGGCGAAAAGGCGCGTCCCCTCATCATACACCGCAGTTCCATCGGGTGCTATGAGCGCACTCTCGCGATGCTCATCGAGAAATACAACGGCGCATTCCCCATGTGGCTCGCGCCCGAACAGGTAAGAGTGCTCTCTCTCACCGACCGCACCGCGTCCGAGGCAAAGGCGGTCGCGAAGGAGCTCGTCGCCGCGGGACTGCGTGCCGAGGCGGACGTCCGCAGTGAGAAATTGGGCAAAAAGATACGCGAAGCACAGCTTGAAAAGGTGCCTTACGTCCTCGTCATCGGCGACAAGGAGGCGGAGGACGGAGTGGTCGCGGTGCGCCATCGCGCTGAGGGCGACCTCGGAGTCATGACCGCGGCGGAATTCCTCGCCATGGCGCGTGCCGAGATAGACAGCAAAGCAAGAAAGTGAGATACCCGCACGGGTATGAAGCAAGCGGACGCTCTCCTCAAGGGGAGCGTCCGTTCTTTCTCACGGCGGGGACGGGGAAGATATTCCACGACGTAGAGAATATGTGACGGATTTACCGATGAGGGCGGAGGAGGGGTCTCTTCGCGCGATCCTCCGCATACTTCTCGACGCGTGGCGAAAACGCCTTTATTTGAGGGGCGAAATCGCTTGACACAGAGGGGAGGGGCTGATATAGTGTGAGAGCAAGCAAAGGTTTCCTTTCACCACCGGTCCTGCCAAGTGGTCGTCACAGAGAGTTTTCCCGCATCGCGGGGCGGAGTGTCGGAGACTTTTGTCTGCCGACTTTTTTCATTCGGAGGGCTCTTTTGAAAGAGTTAATCATCAACGAGAGGATTCGCGACCGCGAGGTCAGGCTCATCGGCGAGGACGGCACGCAGTACGGCATCCTGTCCATTTCCGAGGCGAGGAGGATAGCCGAGGAGAAGGGGCTGGACATCTGCAAGGTCTCTCCCCCCGACGTAACTCCCGCCACCTGCAAGCTGATGGACTACGGCAAGTACCGCTACGACCAGCAGAAGAGGGAGAAGGAACAGCGCAAAAATCAGCGCATAGTCGAGCTCAAAGAGGTGCGCCTTTCGGCGACGATAGACGTGGGCGACACGAAGAGGCTCGCGGCGCAGACGGCGAAGTTCATCTCGGAGGGCAACAAAGTCAAGGCGTCCATCCGTCTCAAAGGCAGACAGCAGGCGCATCCCGACATCGCCATCGGCATCATCAAGGATTACATCGAGATGGTCGGCGAGGGCGCGGTAGTGGAAAAGGCGCCCGTGCAGGAGGGCAGGATGATCTTCACCATCCTCGCTCCCCAGAACAGGAAATAGCAAGTTTACGGGCGGGGCATCCCGCCGCAGGCAAATAATCAAACAGGAGGCTCTTATGCCAAAGCAGAAAACCCATAGCGGAGCAAAAAAGCGTTTCAGAAAGAGCGCGAACGGCCACTATAAGTGCGATCACAGCGGTCACGATCACATCCTGACCAAGAAGACCACCAAGAGGAAGCGTTCCTTGAGGCAGGACCAGTACATCGACAAGACCAAAGAAGCCGAACTCAAGAGACTGTTGCCCTATCAGTAAGGAGACCGAGATATGAGAATTAAAAGAGCAGTAAGCGCTGTCAAGAAGCGCAGAAAAATAATGAAGCAAGCCAAGGGCTATTACGGCGGGAAGAGCCGTCTTTACCGCATCGCGAAACAGCAGGTCATGCGCAGCGGCTACTATGCCTACGTCGGCAGAAAGCAGAAGAAGCGTGATTTCAGAAAGCTGTGGATAGCGCGTATCAACGCGGCGGCGCGCCTCAACGACCTGAGCTATTCCAAGTTCATGCACGGTCTCAAACTGGCGGGCATCGACCTCAACCGCAAGGTCCTCGCCGACATCGCGGTGTCCGATCCCAAAGCGTTCTCCGCTCTGTGCGATCAGGCAAAAGCGAAACTCGCGTAAACGTATGGAGGCGCTTCGTGCGCCTCTTTTCAAAGGTCATGGACGTCATCACATCGACTCGCAACGGCACGGTCAAGCTCTTCAGATCCCTTTCGGACAAGAAGTTCCGCAAGAGCGAAGGGCTTTTCCCCGTCGAGGGCGGCAATATCCTGAAAGATATCCCGTCCTCCGCCGACGTGCGTTTCGTGCTCGCCACTCCCGAAAGGGAGGAGGAGGCGCGCGCGAGGTTCGCGGGGAGCGGGACGCAGGTCTTCGTGGTCTCGGACGATGTGATGAAGAGCGTGTCCGACACCGTCACCCCTTACGGGTTGGCGGCGGCTGTCGGGCTCCCGAAGAAAGGGTTTTCGGCGCCGCAGGGCAATGCGTTGCTTCTGGACGGCGTGTCCGACCCGGGCAATCTCGGGACCCTTCTTCGTACGGCGGCGGCGACGGGGTTCGGCGACGTGTATCTGCTTGGATGCACGGACGCATATGCCCCCAAAGCGGTGCGCGCTAGCATGGGCGGGATATTCCGCGCGCGCGTCTTCGAGGCGTCCGAGGAGGAGGCTTTGAGCCTCGTGCGCGCCACGAACTCCTATGCCTTGGACATGGCGGGGGAGGACATCTTTTCCGTCCCTCTTTCAAACCCCTGTCTCCTCGTTGCGGGGAGCGAGGCGCACGGCGTCAGGGAAAGTCTCCTTTCCGCCTGCGCAGGGGTGCGGGCTCTCCCCATGACCGACGGGATGGAATCACTCAACGTGGCTGTCGCGGCAAGCGTCGCGATGTACGCCGCCATTCACTTTCATTAAACAAACGGAGGCTTTATGAGCGGACATAGCAAATGGCACAATATTCAGCAGAAAAAGGGTAAGAGCGACGCCGCGCGCGCCAATGTCTTCACCAAGATAGGTCGCGAGATAGCGGTCGCCGTCAAGCAGGGCGGTCCCGACCCCAACTCCAACAGCAAACTGCGCGACGCCATCGCAAAAGCCAAGGCGAACAATATGCCCAACGACAACATCTCCCGCAGCATCAAGAAGGCGAGCGGGGAACTGGGCAGCATAAACTATGAGGATATGACCTACGAAGGGTACGGTGTGGGCGGCACCGCTTTCATCGTGGAAGCTCTCACCGACAACAAAAACCGCACCGCAGGCGACGTCAGACACCTCTTTGACAAGTACGGCGGTTCCATGGGCGCCACGGGGTGCGTCTCCTTCATGTTCAAGCGCAAGGGCGTCATCGCCGTCTCCAAAGCCGACATCGCGGAGGACGACCTCATGATGTTCGCGCTGGAAGCGGGCGCAGAGGACATCCTCACCGATGACGACGAGGTGTTCGAGGTGCTCACCGCTCCCGCAGATCTCGGCGCGGTGCGCGACGAGTTGGAGAAAAACGGAGTCAAGCTCCTCTCAGCCGAAGTGGACATGATCCCCGAAAACATGGTCAATCCCGATGAGGGACAGCAGGAGACCCTCCTCAAAATGATAGACAAACTCGAGGAACTCGACGACGTGCAGAACGTCTATCACAATGCGGTCATAACCGTGCTCGACGAGGAAGAGGAATAATGATCGACGTCAAGGATATCTGCAAAAGGGCGAAACAGGCGTCTTATGAACTCGCGGCGACATCTGCGGAAAAAAAGAACGCCATGCTCGCCGCGATAGCGAGCGCTCTCACCGAGGACGCAAACCTCGCGCGGCTCGCCGAGGCGAACGCCGCAGACGTGGAAGCGGCGAGACGCAACGGCAGAGAAGAGCCTTTCATCGACAGGCTCACCCTCAACGACAAGCGTATCGCGACAATGATCGAGGGGTTGAAGCAGGTGCAGTCTCTCCCCGATCCCGTGGGCGAGATCGTGGAAAGCAGAGTCCTGCCAAACGGGCTCGATCTCAAACGCGTGCGCGTGCCCCTCGGAGTCATCGGCATAATTTACGAAGCGCGCCCCAACGTCACCGTGGACGCGGCGGCTCTCTGCCTCAAATCGGGCAATTCCGTCGTGCTGAGGGGAGGTAAGGACGCGATAAATTCCAACCGCGTGCTGTACAACATCATGCGCGACGCGATAGCGTCCGCGGGCGGCAACGGCGACGTGGTGGGATTCATCGACGATCCCTCCCGCGAGGCGAGCAAGGTCATGTTGGAACAGGAAGCGTATGTGGACGTCATCATCCCCAGAGGGGGTGAGGGACTGAAACACTTCGTGCTGGACAACGCCGCCATGCCCGTCATCGCGTCTGCGGGCGGCAACTGCCACACCTATGTGGAGAGGACGGCGGATCTCGAAAAGGCGGTGCCCGTCATCGTCAACGCCAAAGTCCAGCGTCCCTCCACCTGCAACGCGCTGGAACACGTCATCGTCGATCGCGCGATAGCACGCGAGTTTTTGCCCGCGCTCTATTCCGCGCTCAAAGCAGAAGGCGTCGCCGTGCTGGGTACCGAGGAGGTGCGCGAGATACTCCCGGAGGTGGAGCTTGCGACCGAACAGGACTTTTATACGGAGTTTTCGGGCTATAAGATCACGTTTATGCTCGTTGACGGCGTCGAGGAGGCTGTCGCTTTCATCAACTCGCACAGCACCAATCACTCCGACGCCATACTTTCCCGCGATAAGGACGCGGTGAAATATTTCACAGACAGAGTGGACTCCGCCGCAGTATACGTCAACGCGTCAACGCGTTTTACGGACGGGTTCGAGTTCGGGCTTGGGGCAGAGATGGGCATATCCACCCAGAAACTGCACGCGCGCGGACCGATAGCGCTCAAAGAGCTGACTTCGGTGAAGTACGTCATCGTGGGAGACGGGCAGACGAGAAAATGAGTTCGCGGCGGACGGCAACGTCCGCCTTTTGACATGAAAAGAGTGTATCTTGACAACGCCGCCACCACTCCGCTTTCAAAAGAAGCCGAGAGCGCGATGGCGAAATATTTCTCTGAGGAGTTCGGCAATGCCGACTCCCGTCATGCCGACGGACGCGCCGCCGCGGCGGCGCTCTCTTCCGCGCGGGAGAGGATAGCGCATTGCCTCAACGCCTCTTTTGAGGAGATATATTTCACTTCGGGCGGCACGGAGTCCGACAATTGGGCGTTGAAGGGCGCGGCGCTCCGCCACGGCAGGGGCAGGCTCGCGGTCTCTGCGGTGGAGCATCCCGCCGTGTTCGAAAGCGCGAAACAGCTCGAAAGGCTGGGGTACGGGCTTACGGTCATCCCCGTGGACGGGGAGTGCGCGGTGGATATGCGTGCGGTCGAGGAGGCTTGTAGGGACGCGTTTTTGGTGAGCGTCATGACAGCCAACAACGAGACGGGCAGGATACAGCCCGTGCGCGAGATAGCGCGGCTTTGCAGGTCGCACGGCGTCCTCTTCCACACCGACGCGGTGCAGGCGGCGGGTTGTCTTCCGCTTGACGTCAGGGAACTCGACGTCGATATGCTTTCACTTTCCGCTCACAAGTTCGGAGGCCCCAAGGGCTTCGGCGTGCTCTATATCAAAAATGGCGTCAGGACGGAAGCGTTGCTCTCGGGCGGCGAGCAGGAGAGGGGAAGGAGAGGGGGCACATCCGACGTTGCGGGCGCGGTCGGGACTGCGGCGGCGCTTTGCGAGGCGGTGCGGTGCATGAGCTCCGAGAGCGCGAGAGTGCGCGGTCTGAAAGAGGGATTCGCAAGACGGGTGCTCGGCGGGATCTCGGGCGCGAGGCTCAACGGCACTCTTGACAAAGAGAGCAGTCTTCCCGGGATAGTCAATTTCCTCTTTGACGGAATCACGGGGGAGGAGCTTCTCTTTTCTTTGGATCTTTCGGGGATATCGGCGTCCAACGGGAGCGCGTGTTCGGCGGGCTCTTCCGAACCCAGTCGCACCCTTGTCGCGATGGGGGTGTCGCCCTCAGAGTCGAAGGGAGCGGTGCGCTTTTCTTTCGGGCGCGTGAATACGGAGGAGGATGTGTCGTCGGCGTATGACGCGCTCTTCGCGGCTGTAAACAGATTGCGCAAAATGTGAGTTTATCCCATGAAAGTGCGGCGTCAAGCCGCATTTTTGCATATTATGAGGGTTTTCGGACAAACTAGCGGCAAGGAGGACGACCATGAAAAACGCAGTTTTGTTCGGCGCCATGTTGGGTGTTGTCACCGCGACGGCGATCTATTCGGCAAGCAACCACAACCTTTTGAAACGCACCAAGAAAGCCTTGCTCCACAAGCTGGAAGACGTGCTGGATTGAGAAAAACACGGAAATGAAAACACCAAAAAACGGAGAGTGGGTGCTCTCCGTTTTTATGTATGCCAGACAGGAATAATACGAACCAGGTTCAGCGCCGCCGATTTCCGCCTGAACCGCGTCACTCGCCTTGCTAATACAGTCAAGTATTAGCGACGGCAACTTCCTTGCTCAGCCAAAAATCGGTTGGCGCGGAACTGCTCGCACCTCAGAGAAAGAGATTTTCGGATGATTTTGCTCTGGCGGAACGCAGGCAATATATACATATTGGCAAGTTTCGGCTGTGCAAAAGCGCCGAAAAGAATTGCTCCGAGGCTGGTTCGTATTATTCCTGTCTGGCATCCCGAACGCGATCGGAGCAGAGTGTATCCGACGCCGTTCTCTTTTTTTGCGCGGCTTTTCAGGGGTTGGATCTACACTCTGACGGGGGTGAGCCCCGCGCTCTTCATGAAGTCGATGAGGGTCATGGAGGTCACCGCATATCCTATGTTTTCGATGTTGGTGTATGTGATCTTGGATTCCACTATGCCGACGACTTCTCCCTTGTTGTTGACCATGGGGCCGCCCGAGTTGCCGCCGTTTATCGCGCTGTCCGTCTGATAGAAGGTGCCTGCGCCCCAGTCGTCGAGTTCGTGCGCCGTGGCGGAGATTATGCCCGTGGACAGGCTGAGTATGGCGTCCTTCGGGTCGCTGCCGGGAGCGGGATAGCCCACTATCGCGATGCTTTCGCCGTAATCCGCTTCCTCGGTGGAGATGTTGAGTGAGGGATATTTCTCCTCGTCGGGGGCGTCGTCTTTGAAGGTGAGGATCGCAAGGTCGGGCAGGGTGGTGTAGTTTTTGTCCACGATGACGGAGCTTCCGATGACTTCGAGATAGGAGCCTACTTTCACCTCTTCCAGTTCGTAAGTGCCGCTTTCGCCGTTCATCAGCGAGCAGACGATGTTCTCTCTCACGCGGAAGGAGTATGTCGTGGTCGTGCCGCCGAAGGGCCAGCCGCTTCCTGTGGACGTGGTCTCCGAGACTGTTTCCAACACGACGTGCGCGTTGGTGATGACGTAGCGTTTTGTCTTGCCCGTCGTCTCGTCCTTCGCTGTGATGAGGAATCCCGAGCCGTAAGAACGGTCGCTCTCGCCCGTTGCCACGATCTGCACGGTGGAGTAGACCGTCTCGGTGCCCGCCACCGCCGCGGCGGAGGTGTTGAGGGAATCGATGACGTCCTTTTCTATCTGCGCGAGGATGTCGTCCGAAATCTCCTTTCCGTCCAGATATTCCGCGATGGCGTTGAGATATTCCTCTCGCACGGCTTCCGTCATCCCGTCGGCGTATTCCTGCGCGACCTGTTTTTTCATGCTTGCAAGCACAATGACGTTGGCGACCACCGCGATGCACATGATGACCGCGATCACGATGAGCAGAGCGCCGATCAGGGTCGTCTTTTTGTTTCTTCCGTTGCCGCCGCCCGAATTTTCCGGAGTATGATAGACGGGGGTATGTCCCGAGGGGTCGTTGATACCGTTGAAGAAGTTGTCGTAATTGTCCATGAGGCTCTCCGTGCGCTTGCGTTATTTATACGCACATCTTATTTTTATTAAGTTAAACGACAATTAAAACGAACTTTTTAATTTTTTCGCGTAGCGGACCTTAAAATTTGCCTTTGAAATCACCTGCGACGCGGGATCATGTGTTATAGTAAAAAAAAGGAGTTTTATGGCAAAGAGAGATTTTCCCTCCAAACAGGAGATAGAGAGCGCGGTAAAAGCCGTGCTGGATAAAGAAGGCACCGAGCGCAAGCTCCTCATCGAGCGTTCGCTCACCCGCTACGGATATTCCGCGGCGGAGCTCAAGGACCGCAGTTGCGAGTCCCTCAACACCAAGCTGAAAAGTCTCACGGGCGTGGTGCTCAACGAGATGTTGGCGGCGGGGAGCCTCGTCACCACCGAGGACGGCAGGCTTGCGCCTCCGAAACCCGTGCAGGAACAAAAGAGCGGGCTCACCAGGACGCAACGCCGCCGCGCCCAGCGCAAACGCGCCGCCGAACGCGCCGCAAAAGTCCCCAAGTATCCCGATTCCCCCCTCGGGCGCACCTTGGAGAGCGCGGACAAAAAATTTCAGGAATACAAGGCGGGCAAGCTTCAGAAGGACAAATATCTCGCCGCCCTCCGCCGTTCCCTTTCGCGGGCGATAAGCGAGGCGGGCGGAGAATTCTTTGAGGAGCTCAGCATGAAGCTCCTCCTCGCCGTCTACGGCAGCACCGTCAAGCGCAACGAGCTCACCGCAGGTCCCGATGACAACGGCATCGACGGCAAACTCTATATCGAAGACCCCGCCGGTTTCAAGGAACTCATCTTTTTCCAGTCCAAGACCAAGCTCAACGAAAAGGCTTATGTCTCAGTCAAAGTGGTGCGCGAGTTTCTGGGCGTCATGGTCGCATGGGGCGCGACCAAAGGCATCCTCATCACCAACTCCCGTTTCCACCGCGAGACCAGGACCTTCGCCGCAAAACGCGCCGAACTCCTCCTCATCGATTGCACCACGCTCCTCGACATGATGTTCGCCAACGAAGTGGGCGTGCGCTCCTCGGACGGCGTTTGGCACATCGACGACGAGTTGTTTTTGGGGTGACGTGCAAAGCGGGTTTGGAGTCGGTTTTGAACTGCCGATTTCCGCCTGAGCTTTGTCAGCGCGCTTGCCAATATGTATACTATTGCCTGCGCGCGCTTTCGCGCTCAGACAAAAATCGGCTGTTCAAAACTGCAAGCACCTGCGGGAGGGAACTCCCGCAGGCGACTCCTCACCCGCTTTGCACGTCACTCTTTTAGTTTCTTGCCCAAACGCAAATCTCCTCGCCCGAAACACATTCCTCACCCGCTTTGCCCGTCACCTGGGTGACGGTGTATTTCAAGTTTGGGTTTAATGTATTTCCGCCTGAGCTTTGTCAGCGCGCTTGCCAATATGTATACTATTGCCTGCGCGCGCTTTCGCGCTCAGACAAAAATCGGCTGTTCAAAACTGCAAGCACCTGCGGGAGGGAACTCCCGCAGGCGACTCCTCACCCGCTTTGCACGTCACTCTTTTAGTTTCTTGCCCAAACGCAAATCTCCTCGCCCGAAACACATTCCTCACCCGCTTTGCCCGTCACCTGGGTGACTGTGCCTGAACCCCACGTATACTTATTCGGAGCGTGTTTGAATTCCACGTACACTCATTCAGAGTGGAGCCTGACTCCCACCTATACCTATTCGGAGACGGTCTCACGCGCCGCTCACCCAAACTTGCACAGCGGGCGTTTGCGCCCGCTCTTGCAAGTCGCGGCGCGTATCTGCGATCTCGCAAGCCAGACGGCTATTAAGTAGACACGGGCTCGGTGCGCGTCGAGTCGCCCTCCTCGCCCCGCGAGCGACGTTAAGTCTATACTGGTATCCGCTTGATTATGTGAGTGCGAGACTCAAACTTTTTCAAGAGGTGTTTTCATAAAGGCGCAGTTCGCGCCTTTATGAAAAAGCATATCCCGCATTTTAGGAGGAATGAACTCTATTCCGAGTGGGGGAGGAGTCCCGAAGGGGAGGAGGGGGTGCAATACTTCCATGTTAGGGGGCGTAAACCCCAATTGAATTAGCCTGACTCCCACGTGAACTTATTTGGAGTGGAGCCTGAACCTCGCATCTCTCATTCGAAGACGAAACCACGCGCCGCTCACTCAAACTTGCACAGCGGGCGTTTGCGCCCGCTCTTGCAAGTCGCGGCGCGTATCTGCGATCTCGCAAGCCAGACGGCTATTAAGTAGACACGGGCTCGGTGCGCGTCGAGTCGCCCTCCTCGCCCCGCGAGCGCCGTTAAGTGGGTACTTGTATCCGCTTGATTATGCAAGTGCGAGACTCAAACCTTTTTCAAGAGGTGTTTTCATAAAGGCGCAGTTCGCGCCTTTATGAAAAAGTATATCCCGCATTTTAGGAGGACAGTCCTCTATTCCGAGTGGGGGAGGAGTCCCGAAGGGGAGGAGGGGGTACAATATTACCATGTCAGGGGACGCTCCCCCCATTTAAATTACTTCGAACACGCCGCACACTTATTCGGAGACGTGTTTGACTCCCACGCACACTCATTCTGAGCATGGCTTGAACTCTACGTCCCTATGTTCACCTGAAGCGCGGGTTTATTTTCCGCCATTCTTGACATGACACGTTTCGTATATTAGAATGATTCATGGCGGGTTTTCCTGCTCATCAAGCGGCATAGCCGCGTTACCGGAGAAGAAAATGGCAGTTTTGTTCTGTGACACCGATTGCGAGCTGTGGTACACCACCGCGCGCGAGCTTGGCATCAAAGTCATCCCCATGCCTTACACCGTGGACGGCGAGGAGAAGCTCTACGACCTCGGCGAGAACACGGATTTCAAGGCGTTTTACGATAAGATGCGCGCCGGCGCTTCCGTGAGCACGGCTGGGCTCAATCCCGAGACTTACATCGAGATCTTCGAGCCATATTTCAAGGCGGGCGAGGACATCCTTTATATCGCGTTCTCCTCCAAGATGTCCAACACTTTCAGCTATCTCGAGCTTGCGATAAAGGAGCTCAAAGCCAAATATCCCGACGTCAAATACCGCCGCTATGACACGCTCAACATCTGCATGGGCGCGGGGCTTATGGTTTATATGGCGGCGAAGTACTTCAACGCGCACGGAGGGGACATCGACGCTACTTGCGCCTATCTCGACACTTTGGTGCAAAACGTAGCGGTGCTCTTTGCGGTGGACGACCTCAAATATCTCGCCAGGGGAGGGAGGCTCTCTCCCGCGAAGGCGGCGATCGGCAGCGTGTTGCAACTTAAACCCGTCCTTTGCGTCAACAAGGAGGGCGAGATAGACGTGCGCACCAAACAGAAAGGTTCCAAAAAGGCGATGAGCTATATCCTTTCCGTGTTTGAGAGCAACTACCGCGCGATAGACGGCGCGCCCGTCGTAGTGGTGGGCGCGGACAACGACGCCGCTGTGGAGGAATTGAAGTCCCGTGCGCAGGCGATAGCCCCTCACGCGGAGTTCATCACCCAGCCCGTGGGTCCCGTCATAGGAGCGCATTGCGGTCCCGGGACGTACGGCATCATCTTCACCTCCGCGTCCAGATAATCCCGATGAGGACGTCGGCGAAAAGAGCGGCGGCAGTCATCCTTGTCGCCGCAGCCATGCTCCTCTCTTTCACCGCGTGCAATGCCGAGGTGAGGGAGGAGTATTTTGATGTGTTCGGCACCACGCTGTATATCCGTTCGGAGTCGGACGGCGGGAGCGTGGCGGAAAGGATGATGGAGGATGAACTGTTGCTCTCCGCCTCCGTGGAGGGGAGCGACGTTTACAGGATAAATGCCGCGCGCGCGCACGAACCCGTCCATGTGGACGAGCTCACCATGAGTCTGCTTCTGAAAGCGCGGGAGATATACCGTCTCACGGACGGCGCCTACGACCCGTCGGTATACCCGCTGGTCGAGCTGTGGGGATTCGCTCCCGGGGAATTTGTGCAGGGGACGGCTCCCGAAGAGCTCCCGACAGAGGAAGAGATCTCCGCCGCGCTCTCCCTTGTCGGGTTCGACGGAGCGTTCAGGCTGGACGAGGAGAATAACACCGTGACCAAACTCGTTGAGGGTGCGAAACTGGACCTCGGCGGCATAACCAAAGGCATGGAGGCGGAAAAGGCATTGGGGGCTTTTTCCGGCGAAGCGTTGGTCAATCTGGGCGGGAACATCTCCTGTTCGGGACGGGACTTCACCATAGGGATAGGCGCTCCGAGGGAATATCCCTCCTCCTATATCGGCACGGTCACCCTGCATTCGGGGGAGTGCGTTTCCACAAGCGGGGATTACGAGAGATATTACGAGATAGCGGGCAAAAGATATCACCACATCATAGATCCGTCCACGGGCAGATCTGCGGCGAGCGGTTTGGTCTCGGTCACCGTGATAAGCCGTGACGGAGCCCTCGGCGACGCGCTGTCCACCGCCATCATGGTGGCGGGCGAGGAGAGGGGAAGAGAGTGGTTGGAGATGCTCTCCGCCGATCATTCGGAGCTTGCGGCGGTGTTCGTCCGGGTGGACGATGAGGGCAACATCCTCACTTCGTCATGGGGCAGAGAATTCAAGCCTAATTGACGGAAAATAGGTTTTATCACAAGATATAACGGGATAAAGTGGTTTTACGGCGAGGTTTCGGCGTATGCGGACGGAAAGCGGCAATGGCAGAGAGCGTGCGAAAGCGGCGTTTTGCTCCCTCTTCAAAAAGTGGGATATGCTTCTCATTGCCGTGGTGCTCGTCGCCGCCGTGCTGTCCGTGCTCTTCGCGTTGCGGGAGGACGGAGGAGAGGTCAGGGTGTATCGGGACGGGGAGCTTCGTTACACCTTTTCCCTTGCGGAGGACGGCGAGTATGTCATACTTGACGGAAGGATGACCATTGCCGTCAGGGACGGGGCGGTCTCTGTGGTCGCCTCCGACTGCGAGGAGCAACTGTGCGTGCATTCCGCACCCTGTTCCGCCGAGGGGAGCATGATAGTCTGCCTCCCCAATCACGTAGTCATCGAGATAGGGGAAAGGGAGGTGGATGCGATAACATGAAAAGCCGCCTCACAAAAAAACTCGCGCTTTCGGGGCTCTTCCTCGCGCTCGCGCTCATAGTGTCCCTTTTGGAGAACCTCATCCCGCCCATAGTGCCCGCTCTGCCTTACGCAAAGCTCGGGCTGGGGAATGTGGTGCTCCTCGCCTGTTTTTTGCTGGTGGGGGTGCGCGAGGGATGCGCGGTGCTCCTGCTCAAATGTTTTTTCGCCGCGCTGTTTTCGGGCAACCTCTCAATGCTGATATGGTCCCTGCCGTCGGCGGCGTGCGCCTACGCCGTCATGGTGCTCCTTGCCCGCACCCGTCTCTTTTCGGTGACGGGGCTCTCCGTCGCGGGAGGGATGGTGCACAACACCGTTCAGATACTGGTCTCTCTCGCCGTGGTGGGAAAGGCGGTGGCGGCATATTTGCCTTACATGATCCTGGCGGGAGGGGTGGCAGGTCTGGCGACGGGGGTGATATGCCACTTTGTCGTGGCTTTTGCCGAGCGCAATTCGCTCACCCTCACAAGAAAGGAGGTTTACGTCCGTCTGCCGCGCGCGGATGCAGAAAAAGAAGAAGAGGAGGGATGACCTCCTCTTTTTAACAGAAAACCCCTCGGGTCGCCCGAGGGGTTTTGCTTACAAAAAACGGCGGCGTATCGCCGCCGTGAAATTTCAGCCCATTGCGTGCAGGGGTATCACCACACCGAATATCAGACTCAGTATGAAACAGGCAAGCCCGATGACGAAACCCAGCGCCGCGAAGAGCAGATTGAGCCTCGCCACGCCTGACTTGGGATGACAGAGCGCGGTGAGCACCACCCCGGTTATGCTTGCCGCCACGGCGAATGCGTTGACGTATATCCCCGCCACGACAAGAGGGGAGGAAGAATCGCCGTTTGCGCCTCCGGGGATGAAGAAGAGGAGCAACGGCACCAACGTCATGATGAAGGACGCGATCGAAAAACCCAGCCCTACGAAGAGCAGGACTTTGTTTTCCTTTTTCACATCGGCGTTCATGTTGACTTCCATATTTGCATTTTACTACGAAAACGTCGGTGTGTCAACAGTCAAGAAAGAGCGCGCGCTCATAAAGGTATGCTCACGGAGTATGCGTCCGCGCCCCCGAACCTCTCGAAAAATATGCCCTCGTCTGAGGTGGTGGAGAACACCGTGACGAGCTCTCCGCCTATGAGTTCGCAGACCGCGTTGCATTCCGCGTAGTCGCATTCCGCCACCGAAAGGAAGCCGCCGCCCTTCGAGGAGAGGAGTATGTCCATTCTGTCCTCGCCGTCGACCGAAAGTATGACGCGGTCATCGCCGCTCTCCTTCACGGCGAGTATCTCCCCGACGGCAAGGTCTGTGGGTTCGGATGAGATGAGGTCGAGATGTCTGCAATAGGTCTCGGTGAGTCCCGTGCGCACGAGTGTCACCGAGACGCCGTCCCCGAAAAGCGCGGCTTCGGAGGAGCCCTCCACCACGGTCGCCGCCTCTTCCTCTCCGTCGAGACCGAGCACGGACAGGATGACTCCGTCCTCTCTGTCGCCCAGCATACACAGCGCCGCGCCATCCTCTCCCGCGAGGGGGACTATCTGCATAAAACGCGTTTTTTCATATACTTTTTTGCTTATAAACCCTCGTTCGTGAGAATATGATAGCACCACGGTATCTCTTTCGTCTTCGGCTATCAGGGTGAAAGACCCTCCTGCCGAGAAGCCCTCTTTCACGGCGTATGCACCCGCGTGACGGAAGGGGGATCGGGTGACGGAAAGGGAAGCGTCCACACTGCAACTCATAAGCGCGCTCCCGTCCGAGAGGAATATCTCGAGGTCTTTGCCCGAGAGCAGGAGGAAGGCGTTCCGAAAGGCGGGGAGCTCCGTCTCCCCCTTTACGGTGCCGTTTGCCGCGAACAGCAACAGACTCCCTTTTTCATTGTCCGAGACCGCGACCGCGACTCCTCCGGAAGTGAGTTTCGCTCCTCCGAAAGTGCAGTCCGCGTCAGCGAACCGCGTCACGGCGATGAGTTTTCCGTCCGTTATGACCGCGGCGTATAACCCTCCTCCTCGACAGTCGTATTCCTCAGAGGTAGAGGAGAAAAATATGTATCGCGCGTCTGCGGTGAACACCGCGCCCAGGACGGTCTCGTCCCCTTCGCCGCCCGCGTGGGCTACCTCTATCCCCGCGTAATTTTGCGTGGGGCGGGGGAGGACGGTGTAGTAGGGCGGGCTCGGAGGCGTCTCCTCCTCTTCGTCGTCGGGGTCGGAGGGCAGGGGCGTCTCTCCCGCGTCCGAGGAGGGAGGTCGCGTGTCGTCCGCCGCCGCGCCGCCGCTTGCCCCTTCATATACGGCGTCGTAGATTATGTATGCTCCCACGGCGACCGTCAGGAGCAGGATGATCACAAGCCATTTGGCGATGGTTTTTTGTCTTTGCATTTCACACCTCGCCGCATTGTAACATCTATCACGGACGCAATTTTTCCGTTTGCGTCGGAGGATATCCTGTTCATCGGCGGGGAGGAAAACGCTCTGAGGAGGGTGGGATAGAGGCGGTGGAGAAAGTATTTGTCCTGCATGACGACCAACGCGCCGTGTCTGCGCGCGAGTTCCGCATTGGGGATCTGATCCCCTCGAGACGCGCCTTTGGGCAGAGGGACGAGGACTGCGCGCTTCCCGAGAGCGGCGAGTTCCGCGACCGCCGTCGCCCCCGCCCGCGAGAGCACGACGTCGCTCGCGGCATAGAGCGCCCCCATGTCGTCGGAGTATTCCAGGGGGATATAGCGCTCGCTTTTCGGCGGGGCGTCCTGCGCCTTGCCTCTGCCTGTGAGGTGTATCACCGTCCACTTGTCGGCAAGGTGGGGGAGGAGGCGGCAAACGGCGTCGTTGAGCGCTTTCGCGCCGCTGCTCCCTCCCGCGACGAGGAGCACTTTTTCTCCTTGCGGGATGCCGAGAGCGCGGGCGGCTCTTTCACGGTCTCGGCAGAAAAGCTCTTCGCGGACGGGCATCCCCACGAATTTTCCGAACTTTGACCCGGGATACGCAGTCAGCGCTATCCCACCCTTTAATGCGGCTATTTTGTTTGATAAACCCGCTGTTGAGTCCGATTCATGACAGATGAGGGGTATGCCGAGTTTCGCCGCCGCCAGTGCGTACGGGAGGGCGGCGAACCCTCCTTTTGAGAACACGAGCTCCACGTTTTCGCGGATGAGGACCTCCATGGCGGCGCGGGTGCCGCGACGCAGGACGGAGGGGATCGCAAGGTTTTCCAGCATGGCTTTCGGGGTGGGAGAGCGACGGAATTTCACGACGGGGACACCGAAGTATCCCAGTCCCGCAAGGGCGGCGGCGCGCGCTTCGGCGCACTCTCCCTCTCCTCCTCCGTACACCGCCTCTATCCCCAGCCTTTCCAGGGCGGGAAGGAGGGCAAGATTGGGGTAGATGTGTCCTCCCGTCCCTCCTCCCGCGAGCAATATCTTTCCCATGACGACCTCCTTCGGAGCGCGGCGCGCGCAATTTCGGTTTTACATAGTATGCGCGGGAAGAAATTTAGTTTGCAATCCGTATAGACTTATGTTAAGATATTCGGGTCAACTCAACATACAAGAGAGGCGGAATTATGAGACCTGAAAAGTTTGAAAGTTTTGACAAGACCATCCTGCAATGCTATCTGTGGAACGATGTGAAAAACCCCAAAGGGGTGGTGCAGATCTCCCACGGCATGGCGGAGCACGCCAGACGTTACGACGCGTTTGCCCAATTCCTCAACGCCAACGGATACATAGTGTACGCCGACGATCACCGCGCGCACGGCATGACCTCCACCAAACAGAGCAAGAAGGGCGTGTACGGCTATCACAAAGGGGACATCTACAATGACACCGTCCGCGACGAGATCGCCATCACCGCACACCTCAAAGAGCGTTTCGGGCTGCCCGTGGTCTATCTCGGGCACAGCTACGGCAGTATGCTGGGGCAGAGATACATCGAGATGAAGAACGACTCCTGCGGCGCGATACTCTGCGGTTCGGCGTGCATGAAGGGCGCGCTCCTCGGCGTCGGTTGCGCCGTTGCGAATATGCAGTACAAACTTCTCGGCGGCGAGAAGGAGGGCAAGTTGCTCAATTCCCTCAGCTTCGGCTCCTATAACGCCAAATTCAAAAAGGATAAGACGGAATATGCCTGGCTCTCCCGCGACAAGGAGCAGGTGCGCAAATACATCTTCGACGAGCAGTGCGGCGGCGTGATGTCCATCGCCTTCTTCAAGTTCTTCTTCAACGGGTTGAAGGATTCCTACAAAAAGGAGAATTTGGATGGCATAGACAAAAACAAGCCCATCGCGATATTCAGCGGCGCGCTGGATCCCGTGGGCGGCGCGGGCAAGCTGGTGGAGAAGCTGTACAAACAATATGTCGATCTCGGGGTGAAAGACGTCAGCATCAAGCTCTATGCCGACGCGCGTCACGAGATACTCAACGAGATCTGCCGCGACGAAGTGTTCGCCGACTTTTTGGCGACGATAGACAAGATGACCGCCAAGGCGTAAAGCCGCATGAGACTTCCGCCGTCCGACTCCGAGTCGGGCGGCGTTTTTCTTTATTCCCGACCTCTTTCGGGCGGGGCGGTTTCAGGGAAAACTCCGCTTTGCGTCCACCCCGCTCGCGGCTTTGAGAATTGTTGCGATATTTGTCATTAAGTTGTGAAAAACGCTTTTGTATCCCAAGATATTGTGGTATAATCTTCTTATAATTCTATATTTTAGGTTTTCGCGTAACACGGGCGCGCGCACGTTGCGCCCGTTCTTGCGGGAATCCGGGAGTTGGGATGGCTCAGGATCAAACTTACAAAGCCGGTGACATACGCGTCCTGGAAGGGCTGGACGCGGTGCGCAAACGTCCCGGGATGTACATCGGTACGACGGGCTCCAAAGGGATGCATCACATCCTTTGGGAGATCATCGACAACAGCGTGGACGAGGTCGCCAACGGCTACGGCGACACCGTCACGATAGAGCTTCTGGACGGCAACGTGGCGAGGGTGAGCGACAACGGCCGCGGCATCCCCGTGGACAAGCATCCCAAGCTCAAGGTGAGCGGCGTGGAGGTGGTGTTCACCCAGCTCCATGCGGGCGCGAAGTTCGACAGCGGACAGTATGCCTATTCCGGCGGTCTGCACGGCGTGGGCGCCTCGGTGACCAACGCGCTCTCTGAGTGGCTCACCGTGGAAGTGAAGAGGGACGGCAACCTCTACCGTGCGGAATTTTATTCTCCTCAGATAGGCGGCAAGATAAAGAGCGGCGTGGTCAAGACCCCGCTCACCCTGGTGGGCAAGACCAAGGAAAAGGGCACCACCGTCACATTCAAACCCGACGAACGCGTGTTCGGCAACGAGGAGTTCAAATACGACGACGTGACCGAGAGGATGCGCGAAGTGGCGTATCTCAACAGGGGGGTGACCATAGTCGTGGAGGACAAGCGTCTGCCTCTCGCGGGCGGTTCCTCGCGGCGGGACGTGTTCTGCTATAAGGGTGGTATCGCGGACTATGTGCAGTACCTCAACGAGGGCAGGACCCCTCTTTACGACAAGCCTTTGTACGTTGAGGCGAAGGAGGACAAATTCGAGGTCGCGGTGGCGATACAGCACACCGACGGTTACGCCGAGTTCATCCACTCCTACGTCAACAACATCCCCACCCCGGACGGCGGCACCCACGAGGCAGGTTTCAAATCCGCTGTCACAAAAGTTTTCAACGAGTTCGCGAGAAAGAACAATATCCTGAAAGACAAGCAGGCGAATCTGCTCGGCGAGGATTTCAGGGAGGGCATGGTGGCGGTCATCACCGTCAAGATGCAGAACGTGCAGTTCGAAGGGCAGACCAAGGGCAAGCTCGGCAATCCCGAAGTCAAGAGCAAGGTGGAGAACCTCGTCTCGGAAAAGCTGGAGGCTCTCATAGGCATGAGGGGGTTCAAGAGCTCTGCCGAAAAGATAATCTCCAAAGCCATGGGCGCGGCGAAGTCCCGCGAGGCGGCAAAGCGCGCCAAGGACATCGCAAGACAGCAAAACAAACTCAACGGCGCGAATCTCATCGGCAAACTGAGCAGCTGTACGGGCAGGAACGCCGCCGTCAACGAGCTCTTCATCGTTGAAGGGGATTCCGCCGGCGGGAGCGCAAAGCAGGCGAGGGACAGGAGCTTCCAAGCCATACTCCCGCTGAGAGGCAAACCCCTCAATGTGGAAAAGGCGCCTCTTGAAAAGATCCTCGCCAACGAGGAGATATCCACGATAATCAGCGCGCTCGGGACGGGCATAGAGCCCGATTTCGACATCGAGGACCTGAAATACGACAAGGTCATCATTCTCGCGGACGCCGACCAGGACGGCGCGCATATCCGCGCTCTGCTGCTGACATTCTTTTTCCGCTATATGCGTCCGCTCATCACGGAGGGGCACGTCTATATCGGTATGCCTCCCCTTTACAAGATGCAAAAGAAGGACGAGGTGAAATATTTCTACGACGACGCCGCGCTCGAAGAGGGCAGGAAGGAGATGGGCAAGTCCGCTCTCCTGCAACGCTTCAAAGGATTGGGCGAGATGAATCCCGAACAGCTTTGGGACACCACCATGGATCCCGCCCATCGCGCGCTCACCCGCGTCACGGTGGAGGACGCGGCGGCGGCGGACAAGCGCATCACCATCCTCATGGGCGACGACAGCACGGTGAGGAAGGAATATATCTACAAGTATGCGGATTTCAACCGCACGGACGATTTCGCCGTGAGCGAGGAGAACTAGCGGGAGAGCATCATGCCGAGACACAAGAAGAATGAGGAGATCAAATATACGGCGGCGGTGTATGACGTTGTGTTTGAAGAGGTCATGCACAACAGTATGTTGCCGTATTCCGAAAACGTCATCCTGGACCGCGCCCTTCCGCGCGTCGAGGACGGGCTCAAACCCGTGCAGAGGAGGATACTCTACGCCATGCACGAGATGGGGCTCACTCCCGACAAGCCCTACAAGAAGTCCGCGCGCATAGTAGGGGACTGCCTGGGCAAATATCATCCCCACGGCGACAGTTCCGTTTACGGCGCGATGGTGAGGATGGCTCAGCCCTTCTCCATGCGCATGAAGCTGGTGGACGGACACGGCAACTTCGGTTCGGCGGACGGGGATCCCCCCGCGGCGATGAGGTACACCGAGGCGCGCATGAGCCCTCTCGCGCTCGAACTTCTGCGCGACCTGGACAAGGACACGGTCACATGGAGCCCCAACTTCGACGACAGCATGGAGGAGCCCAATATGCTCCCCGGGAGATTCCCCAATCTGCTGGTCAACGGGGCGAGCGGCATAGCCGTAGGGCTTGCCACCAACATCCCTCCCCACAACATGGGGGAGGCGATTGACGCGGTGGTGGCTGTCATCGACGACCCGAAGATCACCACGGCGGAACTCCTCAAAGTGATACACGGTCCCGATTTCCCGACGGGCGGGTTCATCATTCCCGTGGACAGCATGGAGAGCATCTACGAGACGGGCAAGGGCAAGCTCAAACTGCGCGCCCGTCTGCACGTCGAAGAGGAGGGCGGCAGGAAGAACATCGTCATCACCGAGATGCCCTATCAGGTCTCCAAGGCGGACGTGCTCAGATCCATCGCGAAGCTCCGCGACGAAAACAAGGAGCTCCTCGGCGGCATAAGCGAGATAGTGGACGAGAGCGACAAGACGGGTATGCGCGCAGTCATCAAGCTCAAAAGGGATACCGACGCGGGCAAGATAGTTTCATTTTTGATGAAGAAGACCAATCTCGAGCTCGGCTACTCCGTCAATATGGTGGCGATAGCGGGCGGAAAGCCGGAGCAGATGGGCTTGAAGGACATCCTGACTTATTATGTCGCCTATCAGAGGGACGTCATCGTGCGCCGCACCGCGTTCGATCTCAAAGCCGCCAAACAGCGCGCCGAGATAGTGCGAGGGCTCCTGATAGCCATCCGCAACATAGACGAGGTGATAAGGATAATCAAGTCTTCGGAATCCACTCCGAAAGCAAAACTCGCCCTCCGCGAAAGGTTCGACCTCACGGAGGATCAGGCGCAAGCCATCGTGGATATGCGCCTCAAAGCGCTCACTCATCTCGAAGTCGGGAGGCTCGAAGAGGAACTTGCCGAGCTTGAAAAACGCATCGCGTATCTTTCCGCCGTGCTCGCCTCTCCGCGCAGACAGTACGGGGTGATAAAGGACGAGATATTGCAGATAAAAAAGGCGATGAACTCCGCCAGGGTCTCCGTCATCCTGGACGGCGGAGAGGGGGAAAAGGTGGAACTCCCCACCGCAGAGGAGGCGGTGAGCTACCGCGACGGAGTGCTCGTGCGCGGCTCGGAGGGTACCCTCCGCTTCATGTCGCAGAAGAATTATTCCGCCCTCGTGAAAGACATGACGTCCGTAAAAGGGGAGCTCCCCAAGGAGGCGGTCGCGGTCAACAATAAGGGCTGGATCTACGTATTCACGGACAGGGGCAACATCGCAAGGCTGGACGTCACGGACATCGCCGAGCGCAAGTGGAAGGACAAGGGGATGAATCTTTCCCAGTTCAATCACGAGCTCCATCCCGACGAAAAGGCGGTCAAGCTCATGTTCTTCCCCTCCACGCCCGTGGGCGAGCTGGTGTTCTTCACCCGCGGAGGCATGGTGAAGAGGAGCGACTGGAACGATTTCACCTCCATGCGCGCTCCCGGCAGCGCCATAATACTCGGCGAGGGGGACGAGCTCATCAACGCCGAAAACGTCAACGACGACATGAACGTCCTCGAAGTGACCGAGGGCGGGCTCTGCCTCGTCTACCGCGTGACGGAGATCCCCGTCCAGGGCAGGAAGGCGGCGGGCGTGCGCGGCGTCAAACTGGGCGAGGGAGACAGGATCGCTTTCGGCGGACAGATAGACGACGAGGGCGAGATCATCGTCATGACGGATACCGGCTATGTCAAGAGGGTCATCGCCTCCACCATAGACCCGGGCGCGCGCTATCTCAAAGGCGTGAAGATAGCGGAATTGGACAAGAGCAAAGTTGTGTATATCGGCACCGTCAAGATGCCTTACGATATGGCGGTCAATTCGGGAGGGGACACCTTCACCGTAAACACCGAGGACATCAGGTTGGACACCCGCACCACCAAGGGCAAGTGGATGTTCAAGGCAGGCATCACGGGGGCGGCAAGATTCCCGGAGTGAGGAAGAGGAGTGTGTATGAAAAAGATAGGTTTTGACAGCGAAATGTATATGCGCAAGCAGTCGGAGAAGATATTGGAACGCATCTCCGGCTTTGACAAGCTGTATCTGGAATTCGGAGGCAAGCTCTTTGACGACCTCCATGCGGCGAGGGTGCTCCCGGGCTTTGACAAAGCGGCGAAGATAAAGCTCCTGCAAAAGCTCAAAGACAAGTCCGAGCTCATCATCTGCGTCAATGCGGGGGACATCGAGAAAAACAAGGTCCGCGCGGATTACGGCATCACCTACGGCAGCGAAGTGGAGCGCATGATAGACAACATCTCGGGCATGGGGATATACATCAACTGCGTGGTCATCACAATGTACTGCGATCAGCAGGCGGCGCTCGCATACAAATACAAGCTGGAAAACAGGGGGATAAAGGTGTATCTGCACCGTCCCACCAAGGGGTATCCCCACGAGATAGACACCATAGTGTCTGACGAGGGCTACGGCGCGAATCCTTACATAGAGACCACGCGTCCTCTCGTCGTGGCGACCGCGCCCGGTCCCGGGAGCGGCAAGCTCGCCACCTGCCTCAGCCAGCTCTATCACGAGTACAAGCGGGGCATAAAGGCGGGGTATGCCAAGTTCGAGACTTTCCCCATCTGGAACCTGCCCCTCGGACACGCCGTCAACGTGGCGTACGAGGCGGCGACCGCGGACCTCAAAGACGTCAACAAGGTGGACAACTTCCACCTTGAAGCGTACGGCAAGATGGCGGTCAATTACAACCGCGACATCGACGTCTTCCCCGTGGTGAGGAGCATCCTCACCAAGATCTCGGGCACCGAGCTGGTCTATCGCTCGCCCACGGATATGGGGGTCAATATGGCGGGGTACTGCATAACCGACGACGAGGCGTGCGTGGAGGCGAGCAAACAGGAAGTCATCCGCCGCTATTTCAAGGCGCTCGTGGATTACAAAAACGGTACGGCGAAACCCTCCACCGTCCAGAGGCTGGAATTTTTGATGTCAGGGCTCGGCATCTCTCCCTCGGACAGAAAGGTGGTCGCGGCGGCGAGGGAAAAGGACGCTCTCAACGCGGGGCACGGCGCAGTCGCGATAGAGCTTCCCGACGGCAGGACGGTGACGGGCAAAAACACCGAGATGATGTCCGCTTCCGCCGCGGCGGTGTTCAACGCCGTCAAGGTGCTGGCAGGGATAGAGGACAGAGTCAAGCTCATCTCTCCGTATGTCATAGGGCCCATCCTCGACTTGAAGACAAAGATACTCAACGAGAGAGAGAACCCCCTCACATTGGACGAGGCTCTGCTCGCGCTCTCCATATGCGCCGCCACCGATCCCAAAGCGGCGCGCGCCACCGAGAAGCTCTCAGAGCTTCGCGATTCAGAGGCGCACTCCTCTCATATGCTCATCAAAGCAGATGAGGATCCTTTCAGAAAACTCGGCGTGAACCTCACTTGCGACCCCGAGTTTTTGGACAATCATCTTTACAGCAACTGACGTTTTCATTGCGGAAACGGGAGGATAAAATGCCTTTTGGTGCAAAGACGAAGCAGAACGCCGCCGACGGCGGAAAGGTCGGGAAGAGACTTGACGAGCGCGGCATGAAGATCGCCGTCGCCTCTTCCGCGAGCGGCGTGAACTTTGTGTTGGGCGTGGTCAAGGTGATGACGGGCGTATACACCAACAGCCTCAGCATCCTGACGGACGGAGTGAACAACTTCGGAGACGTGCTTTCCAACGCGGGCGCGGCGGCGGGCTTCGCAGTCGCAACCAAGCCCCCGACCCGCCGTTTCCCGGGAGGGTTCGGCAGGGTGGAATACGTCGTCGCGTTCGTGATGGCGATAATAATAATGGCTGTGGGCGGCGGCTTTGCGTATTCCGCGTTGGACAGGATATTTTATCATCCGATAGTCACTTTCGCGTGGGTGCAGTTCGGCATAGTCGCGGCGACCATTGTCGTCAAGATAGGGCTTGCCGTCATGTTCCGCCTCGCGTGGAAGAAAGCCCCGTCCGACGTGCTCAAAGCGCAGATCACGGACAGCGTCATGGACGCGTGCATCACGACATTCGCGCTATTGGGGCTCTTTCTTTCCCGCTACATCTCCTTCCCGATCGACGCGGTGATAGGCATAGTCATCAGCGCGGTGATGATAGCGTCGGGGGTCAAGCTCGCCGTCGGCGCGTTCATGAAACTGGCGGGCGCGGCGGACATTGCGCGCGTGAGCGGGATTAAAAATCTGTGTATTTCGCAGAAAGGCGTGACGGACGCGCGCGTAAGAGTGTATGATTTCGGCACAAAGTATGCCGAAGCGACGGTGGAACTCGTATGGGAAGACGGCTCCGAGGATGAGATAAGGGCAGTCGCGGAACGCAGGATCGCGGATGCGGCGCGGAGAAAAGGCATCTCCGTGACCTTTGCGCGCTCCGACGGATACGGAACAACGATCGCCGCCGAAGAGCGGCATAAGGAGGGACAATGAGACCTGAAGACGAAAAGAGCAAACCGATAGGACAGGAGAGCTCGCAGGAGAACGCCGTCTCCGAAGAGGAGAGGGCGGCGGACGACAAGGCGTTTGAGGAAGGCGCGGCAAATGCCGACGAGACGACATCCGACGCCGTCGAGAACGAGGAGAAATATTTCGACTCGGTGGAACCGCCCAAGCGCAAAAAGAGAGTGCGCCTGAAAGACATGACGCCTGAGCAGAGGCGCCGCTACAACATCCGCGCGCTCATCATCACCGGCACGGTGTGCGGGCTCGTGCTCGTATTTTTCGCCATTTGCGCGCTGTGCAGCTGGGTGGGCTACACCGGCAACTTCGACTATATCGGCACCATAGAGGCGGTGGATTACGAGACCCCGTTCACCCTCATCGACTATGATGACAGCAAAACGGGCTATTATGAGTTTGTCGCTCCCGACGAGAAGACGGAGTTCCGCGTGTTGCATCTCACGGACATCCACATCGGCGCGGGCGCGTTCTCTGCCGAGAAGGACAAATGGGCGATCCAAGCCGTCACCGAGACCGTCAACCGCGTAAAGCCTGATCTCGTCATCGTGACGGGGGATATGGCTTATCCCGTGCCCTTCCAGGCGGGCACTTTCAACAACAAGCGCGAGGCAGAGATGTTTGCCGCGCTCATGGAACAGCTCGGCGTTTATTGGACCATCACCTTCGGCAACCATGACACCGAGATATACAGCCTCTACGACCGCGACGAGATCTCTGCGCAGGTGTATATGAACAAGGAGAAATATCCTCACTGCCTCTTCCTGGAAGGTCCCGCGCTCGGCAACAACTCCGACGACAGCGGCAAGGGCAACTCCGTCATAGTGGTCAGGCATCCGACCGCCGAGGGAGTGGAGATAACCGACAAAGAGAGTTACGACCTGAACGTCGATTCCACCAAGATATCCCAGGCTCTGGTCACCATCGACTCCCACTCCTATACGGACGGCGACTACTTCGGCATCGCGTGGAAGTACGACAACATCCATCAGGTGCAGATAGACTGGTACGCCGATGCGATGGACGAGCTCACCGAGCTCAACGGCGGCATTGAGGTCAAGAACCTCGTCTTCTTCCACATCCCGCTCACCGAGTACGGCTACTATTGGGACGAGTATAAGAACAACGGGCACAAGGACACCGAAAACGTGCATTACGTCCACGGACAGGCGGGAGAGAGCGGAGAGAAATCCTTCCCCGGCGTCAACAACTGCCTGATGTTCGAGACCATGCTCGCGCACGGCGGACAGGGCACCTTCTGCGGACACGACCACTACAACACTTTCGCGCTCGACATCAAGGCGGAATATACCGACGCGGACGGCAACACTCAGACGGGCGCCATCAGGCTGAGCTACGGCATGAGCATAGACTATCTCGCCTATGTCGGCATCGCGAGCGATATCGAACAGCGCGGCGGTCAGGAGATCAGGATAGACGCCGACGGCGGTTTCGCCACCCGTCACTGGGTGTATCAGGGTGACGACGCGGGCAAAGCGCTCGAGTGGCAGGAGTTCGAAGGGCTTGCCGAATTCGAATGAGCAAACGTAAACTCACGACAGAGCATCTCCGCACGCGTGCGGAGATGCTTTGAATTTGCGGCTGTGCAAAAGCGCCGAAAAGAATTGCTCCGAGGTCGGTTCGTATTATTCCGCTTCGGCATGGGAACAACATCCCGTGGAGGCGTTCTGCGGCTTTCAAGCGCAACGCATCCGACGCGACGCTTCGGCAGGAGACAGAAATGAAACTCAAAAACAGAAAGGATATCCCGAAAGAGTACAAGTGGAGGTTGGAAGACATCTTCCCCTCGGACGACGCGTGGGAGGAGTGCTTCTTCGCGCTCTCCGAGCGCATGGGGAGGATCGCCTCATACAAGGGCAGGCTGGGAGACGAGGTCGCGCTTGCGGAGTGTCTCGCTCTGTCGTCCTCTCTTTCTCACGACCTCGGCAAATTGTATCAGTACGCGCGTATGCGCCGCGACGAGGACTCCCGCGTCGCCCTCTATCAGGGCATGACGGACAGAGCGGATTCTCTTGCGGTGAGGCTGTCTTCGCTGAGTTCTTTCATCACTCCCGAACTTGCGGCGTTCCCCGCCGAAAAACTCACCGAGCTTGCGGTGAAGAAGAGATTTTCCGATCACTCCGTGATGCTCGGCGAGATACTGCGCAACAAGGCCATCATCCTCTCGGACAAGGAGGAAAAGCTGCTCAGGGAGGCGGGCATATTCGCTGACAACGCAGAGGAAGTCTTTTCCATGTTCGACAACGCGGATGTGAGATTCGCGCCCGTCGCAGACGACAAGGGCAGGGAGGTGGAGATGAGCCACGGCACATATTCCCTTCTCCTTCAAAACCCCTCGCAGGAGGTGCGCCGTGCGGCGTTCGAAAGTATGTTCGGCGCCTACCGTGACCACATCAACACCCTTGCGGCAAACTATGCGGGCAATGTCAAAAAGGACTGGTTTTTTGCAAAGATACGCGGTTTCACTTCCTCCATGGAGCGCAGTATGTTTGCCGAAAACGTCCCTCCCACCTGCTACAAAAAACTGTTGGAGGCGGTAGGCAAAGGCACAAGATCCCTGCACCGCTACATCGCTCTCCGCCGCAGGATGCTGGGGGTGAAAGACCTGAATATGTACGACCTGCACGTCCCTCTCGTGGAGGAGGCAAAACTTGCAATGCCGTACGAAAAGGCGGTTGAAACGGTCAAATCGGCGCTTAAAGTGCTGGGTAAGGAATATTCCGACATCCTCGCCTCCGCCTTCGCGGACGGGTGGATCGACGTGTACGAGAACAGGGGGAAGCGCAGCGGCGCATACAGCTGGGGGTGCTACGGAGTGCATCCTTTCGTCCTCCTCAACTACACCGAGACCTCTCACGACGTGTTCACGATCGCGCACGAGCTCGGTCACGCGATACACTCCTATTATTCCGACGCCTCCCAGCCCGAGGAAAAGGCGGGCTATGAGATATTCGTCGCCGAGATCGCTTCCACCGTCAACGAGGTGCTCCTTTTGAAGTATCTCCTGAAAAGCGCGACGGGCAAGGTCAGGACCTATCTTCTCGGCTACTATCTCGATATGTTCCGCACCACGCTCTTCCGTCAGACCATGTTCGCCGAGTTCGAGGCGGAGGCGCATTCCCTTGCCGAAAAGGGAGAGCCCCTCACGGCGGAAGCGCTTTCGACAATATATTACGCTCTCAACAAGAAGTACTACGGCAGGGCGGTGAAGCACAATGACGAGATACGCTACGAATGGGCGCGCATACCTCATTTTTACAACTCGTTCTATGTCTACAAGTACGCAACGGGTCTGACCGCGGCGGTCACCATCGCGGACAACATCCTTTCTCGCGGCGGGGAGTATTTCGAGAAATACAAGAAATTCCTCTCTGCGGGCGGGAGCCTGCCTCCTCTCGACATCCTGCGCCTCGCAGAGGTGGACCTCGAGACGGACGCGCCTTACGAGCGCGCGATGAAGGAATTTGCCGAGACTCTTTCCGCTCTCGAAAAGGAGTTTGAAAAGAGCGCGAAGTAAACGTCCATCCGTATCCTCGGGATACGATCGACGTCGGGGCGGCGAATGCCGCCTCTTTTTTTGCTCTTTGTTTTATGACGAGAGCGTTGGTTTTCGGCGAGGGAGACTTCGCGTACGGGACGCGCCGCACCCTTCGGGCGGGGGAGATGACGCCGAAAATGCGGTCGGCGGGGGATATTCCCGATGCGGCGAGACAAAACTTGAAAATTCTTCCGCCCTATGATACAATATATCAAACGCTCGCCCGCGCGACGGAGCGCGGACGCACGGCGCGCCCTTCGGCGCGTTGCGACAAGGAGCCAGAAATGCCGGAGAAACCCAAAGAGATCTATCGCGTCATGCCGCACAACACAGAGGCGGAGCAAGCATTGCTCGGCTCCATCCTCATTGACAACCGCACTGCGGATCAGCTCATCCCCACCCTGCGCGCCGAGGACTTTTACGTCACCGCGAACCGCACGGTATTCGCCGCCATGCGCGCGCTTCTGGACGCCTCTTCGGTGGTGGACACGGTGTCGGTGGCAGACAGGCTCATGCTGGAAGGCAAGCTGGACGACGTGGGCGGCATAGATTATCTCACCTCCCTTGCCGAGTGTATCCCTTCCTCTGCGGGCGCGGACAACTATGCGGACATAGTAAAGCGCGATTCTCTGATACGCCGCGTCATCACGGCGGGCAACAATATCGCGAAAGAGGGATATAAGTCGGTGAGCGGTACGGACGCCCTCCTCAATGCGGAAAGGGAGGTGTACTCCATCTCGGAGGACCTCAGCGAGAAGGATCTCGTGCACGCGGGCGAAGCCCTCGGCGAGGCGATGAAGAGCATCCAGGACGTACAGGCGGGCGTGGTCACCAACGACGCCGTGTACACCGATTTCCCCTCTCTGGACAGGATGTCCCACGGTCTGAAACCGGGCGAACTCATCCTGGTCGCCGCACGTCCCTCTGTTGGCAAGACGGCGTTCGCGCTCAACATAGCCGCAAACGCCTGCCTGAAACACAACAAGACGGTGGCGGTATTTTCGCTGGAAATGCCCGCGCAACTTCTGGTGAAGCGTATGCTCGCGCACGTTTCGGGGTGTTCCCTCTCTGCGATGGACTCCACGGGAGGGCTGTCCAACGCCGGCACGGGCAAGCTGTATGACGCCTATCGCCGCCTTTTGGGCGCGAATCTTTACATCGACGACTATTCCATGAACTCTCCCTCCGACGTGCTCTCGAAGTGCCGCAGGCTCAAACGCGATCAGGGGCTGGATCTTGTCATCATCGACTATCTCCAACTCATGACGGCGGGCGGTACGGGCCGTTCGGGCGAGAGCAGACAGGTGGAGGTCAGCGAGATGTCCAGAAGCATGAAGATTTATGCCAAGGAACTCGGCGTGCCCATTCTCCTGCTTTCCCAGATGTCCCGCGGCGTGGAACAGCGCAACGACCACGTCCCCAAGCTCAGCGACCTCAGAGAATCCGGCGCGATAGAGCAGGACGCGGATATGGTCATGTTCCTGCACAAGGAGAGCCAGTTCAATCCCGCCGTCCCCGAGGACCTCATCAAGCTCATCATACGCAAGAACCGAAACGGTCCCGTAGGGGAAGTGGATCTGCAATGGGAGGGCGAGACCACCACATTCCGCGAGTGCGTCCACGGCGGAGCGGGGGAGAGCCCCGCGCCCGCGCCTCATCATGAGCAAAGCGCCCCTCCCGAGGAAAAGGCGCCCTCCGCAGAGGACGAGGAGGAATTTGTAGACATCCCCGAGACGGACAACGGCTTGCTCCCCTTTGCCGAAGCGGCAGAGGACGTCCCGCCCTTCGACCTCGACGACGGTCTCACCCAAGCCTCAGAGCAACTCTCCGACGAGGAATATTCCGCCTCCCCCTCCGAGCCCGAAGAGGAGGAAGAGGACGAAGAAGACGAATTCGTGGACGACTACGACGACGCTTTCGAGGACGAGGCGCCGGAAGAGGGAGACCTACCTTTTTAGGAGCAAGCGCCCGAGAGGGTAACAAACACGCCCGAGAGCAATTCTTTTCGGCGCTTTCAAAGGATAGCTCCTTGCTAATATGTATACTATTAGCGGCGGAGCTATCCTCCGAAATCATCCGAAAATCTCTTGCTCTCGGGCGTATTTTTACCCTCCCGGGCGCTTGCCTTTTCTGACAGTTATAAAAAGGGATTCGTATATATCCTCGGCGGCGGTATGTAATATCCCTGCGCCGATTCGACCCTCCGCCGTCCGCAACTCGAACAAAATCTCTTGCTCTCGGGCGCGCTTTACCCTCTCGGGCGCTTGCCTTTATGACACTTATAAAAAGAGGGTTCATATATGTTCGCGGCGGCGGTATGTAATATCCCTGCGCCGATTCGACCCTCCGCCCGTGCAACATCATCCGAAAATCTCTTGCTCTCGGGCGTGCTTTACCCTCCCGGGCGCTTGCCTTTCTGACACTTATAAAAAAAGGGTTCATATATGTTCGCGGCGGCAGTATGCCAATATCTCTGCACCGATTTGAGACTCCGCCGTCCGCAACTCGAACAAAAATCTCTTGCTCTCGGGCGCGCTTTACCCCCTCGGACGCTTGCCTTTTCTGACGCTTATAAAAAAGGGTTCGTATATTTCCGCGACGGCGGCGATTTGCCAATATGTCTACTATCGTCTATGTGTCGCCCGCGCAAAAGCGCCGAAAAGAATTGTTCTGAGGCTGGTTCGTATTATTCCGGTCCGGCACAAAATAATTTTTCGTGACGGGCATAAGATTTAGTATGTTTCCTGACGAGGCGTTGTCAAAGCTGAAACTCGAGGAGCCTTTTCTTCCTTTCGTCATAACTTTGCTCGGAAGGGCGGGGGTCTCGATAAGCGGCGTAAAAGAGATTTTATATATCTCATCCGATGAGATAAAAGTCGGATTGCGAAAAAATTTTCTTCTTGTCAAGGGCGAAGGACTGGAGGTCGCCGAGATAGGCGGAGGGGATGTGTTGCTCAAAGGCAAGGTGAGCGAGGTGACGTTTGACGGCTAGACGGAAAGAGAAAAACGGAAGCGCCGAAAGAAAAAGCGGCGCGCTTCGAGCCCGCATACCCTTTTCCCGCACCGTGTTCGAGACGGAGCGGCTCAATCTCGGGAGGTTGCTCACGCGGATAGGCAGGGAGACGGATGTGCGTTCGGAAAGGGGAGGGAAGGGACCGAGGTTTTCGGTGCCCTCCCGCGACGCGGCAAAGGTTGTTGCAATCTGCGAATGCTTATGCTACAATTATAAAATAATAAAAGAAAGAGGGATAGCTCTCTTTTTTGTGCGCGCACTCGGGCGCGCGGGAGTGGTTTTGGGCGCATTGCTCTCCCTCGCGCTCCTTATCCTTTACCCGATGTTCGTCATCGAGGTGGAGTATTCCGGGGACGAGATACCCTCCGTCCGCAGGGCGGTGGAGGAGAGCGGGGTGCGCGAATGGGCTTTCCTGCCCGCGTTCGACGGCGGAGAGCTGGAACGCAGATTGCTCGCGTTGGACGGAGTGGCGTTCGCTTCGGTGACCAAGCAGGGCACGCGCGTATACGTGGACGTGCACGCAGAAAGGGAGGGTCCGGGTTTTGTGGACATCCCGTCGGGAGAGGTCAAGGCGTCCGTCGCCTCGTCCGTCACTAGGGTCGTGGTGAGGTCGGGCACCGCCGAGGTGAGCTACGGCGACGTGGTGAAGCCCGGGGACGTGCTCATCGGCGCATACGTCATGTCGGGGGAGGAGAAGGTGCCCTGTCCTGCGGACGGGGAGGTCTTCGGGCTGGTCTCCCGCACCGTGACGCGGTTTTTCCCGGACACAGAGATAGTGCGGGAATACGGCAGGGTGCACCGCGAGGCCAGGCTGTCCTTCAACGGGGACGCGCCCGTCCCGCCCGAGAGCCCTTTTGAGGATCACATCCTCGAAGTGAGCGTGAGCAGGAATGAGTTTTTGCTGGGCTACGAGCTGTACACCTACGTCTTCCGCGAAGTCTCATATGTCGAGAGAGCGAACGCGCTTTCCGAGGAGGAGATGGCGGGAGAGACGGAGGGGAGCTTCCTTGCGGGACTGCCCTCGGACGCCGAGATACTCTCACTTGAGACCAAGTGCACAAGAGGGGAGGGCGGAGTCTATGTCGAGCTCAAGGCGCAGACGGAAGAAAGGATAAGCGGATGAAAATCTCAAAAGAGAAGAAGATAGATGATTATGCGGCGTTCCAACAGCTCTTCGGCGGTTTGGACGAAAATGTGCGTTTGTTGGAAGAGGAGTTCGGCGTGACCGTGTTCACGGGGGCGGAATCCTTGAAGATAACGGGCGAAAAGGGGGATGTCGAGAGCGCGGCGGAGGCGATAGACGCGCTCATCGCGCTCACCCGCAAGGAGCCCCTCGGCAGACAGCAGATCTCCGCAGTCGTGGACATGGTGCGCAGGGGAAAGGCTCACGGCGTCAAAGACCTGATGTCCTCCGTCACGGTGGGCAGGGGGAAGACGGTGTATCCCAAGAGCATAGGGCAAAAGCTGTATTGCGACGCGATACGCCAAAACCCCGTGACTTTCGGGATAGGGCCTGCGGGCACGGGCAAGACCTATCTTGCGGTGGCGCTCGCGGTGGACGCCCTCAAAAACCGCGAAGTGGACAAGATCATCCTCACCCGTCCCGCCGTGGAGGCGGGGGAGAAACTAGGCTTTCTCCCCGGCGATCTCGCGGACAAGGTGGACCCCTATCTCCGTCCTCTTTACGACGCTCTCGAGGAACTGATGGGAGGCGCGGAGAGCTATCTCAAAAACATTGAGAGAGGTTTGGTGGAGATAGCGCCTCTCGCGTATATGCGCGGCAGGACTCTCAACCGCAGTTTCATCATCCTCGACGAGGCGCAGAACACCACCAAAGAGCAGATGAAGATGTTCCTCACCCGTCTCGGGGAGGGGAGCAAGATGGTGGTGACGGGGGACGACACCCAAATCGACCTCCCTCACAACGTGATAAGCGGGCTCACTCATGCAGAGAGAGTCCTGAAAGGAGTCAAGGACATCGCGGTGGTGAGGCTGGAATATTGCGACGTGGTGCGCCACGAACTCGTCAGCCGTATAATACGGGCGTACGACGCGGCGGCGCGCGCGGAAGCGGAAAAGAGAGCCCGCGAAGAAGACGCGCGGAGCGGAAGTGCGAAAGACACATCCGAAAAGGAGTGATATGAGAAAGAAAACGGAGTATTTGACCACTGCCGAAAAGGCAAAACTGGCGCGCAGACGCAGGCTCGCGCTGGATTTTGCCAAGGTGTATCCCGGCTGTTTTGTCGCGACGGGTCTGCTCACGCTGTTTGCGATATACATGACGGGGGATTTTTATCACGCGTTCTCAGCCGAACGCGCGGCGGCGACTGTGGGAGTCTTTGTCATCAACGAGGTGCTGGTGGCGTTCCTGGTCGCCTCGGCGCATTCTTCCGCCGAGGAGAGCAGATTTGCGGTGCGCAACACCGTCCTCGCATTCGTGATGATGGCGATAACATACATCGCCTGCCTCACTACGAGCAGGTTTTTGAACGTATTCGCCCTGCCCATGTGCATTGCCTCTCTCGTGACCACCGAGCTTTCGGAGCGCAAGACTTCCACCATCATCTCGCTCACGCTTGCGGCGATGCTTTCGGTGGTGTTCATACACGGCGAATATTATCCCGACAACGTCCTCCCCGAGGTCATCCTCAGCATAGTGGGCAACTTCACGGCGGCGCTCGCCGTCACCATGCTGGTGAACAAGCACCTTGCGAGGCTCCCTTACATCCTGGCGGCTCTCGGCGCGACTGCTCTCGGCGTGCTGGTGGTGGTCGCGGGCACTCTCGTGATGGGGGAGTTCAACCTCAATCTGCTTTACAATGCGCTGTGGTCCTACGGCGCGTCGGTGGCGGCGGTCCTGGTGTTCATGCCCATAGTCGCCATTTTGGAAGGTGTGTTCAACATCGCGGACGATTTCAGACTGAACGAGCTCACCAATCTCAACCAGCCTCTTCTGAAACGTCTCGCGAGCGAGGCTCCCGGCACATTCAACCATTCTTTGGTGGTGGGGAATCTCGCCGAGGCTTGCGCGGGCGCGATAGGCGAAAATCCGCATATGGCGAGAGCGGCGGCTTACTATCACGACATAGGCAAGCTCAAAGCCCCCGTTTACTTTTCGGAGAACCAGTCCACTTACAATCCTCATGACGAGCTCATCCCCGAGGTGAGCGTGAGCATGATAACCTCGCATACGGTGTTCGGCGAGATCCTCGCCAAGCAGTACCGCCTGCCTCCCGAGATAGTCGCGGTGTGCAGGGAGCACCACGGCACTTCGCCCGTGAGCTATTTCTACCGCAAGGCGCTCAACCTCAAAGAGGAGGGAGACCTTTCGGTGAGCAACTATACCTATCCCGGTCCCAAGCCGCAGACCAAGATCGCCGCCATTGTCATGATAGCGGACACCGTGGAGGCGGCGTGCCGCGCGTATATGCCGGATACGCGGGAGGGCTTCGAGGAGAGAGTCAACAAGCTCGTGGACGAAAAACTCACCCTCGGTCAGTTTGACGAGTGCCCCGTCACCATGCAGGATCTTGCGACCATCAAGACCACCATCATAGAGACTCTGCCCCAGGTGCAGCACGGCAGAGTGTCCTACGAGAAGAAGAAGGCATGATAGAGTTCACAGGAGCGCGCTTTTTCGAGCGCAGACTGATAAGAAGGGTGGAGAGCGCGGTCTACGCCGTTTTGGGACAGCAGGACATCTTCACCGTCGATCTCGCCGTGACGGACGGCGAGACGGTGCGTCAGTTCAACCGCGAGACCAGGGGAGTGGACTCCGAGACGGACGTCCTCTCCTTCCCCTATTTCGACGGACTCGTCCTCCCCGTGACGGAGGCGGATTTCTCGGACGAGGCGTTCGACGGCAAGCGAGTCGCGCTGGGGAGCATCATGATCTCCTCCGAGCGCGCGCACAAACAGGCGGAGGACTTCGGGCACTCCTACGAGAGGGAGCTCGGTTTCCTCTCCTGCCACGGGCTGTTGCACCTGCTCGGGTTTGACCATGTGACCGAAGAGGGGGAGAGGGAGATGACCTCTCTTGCGGACAGGATAATGAAAAAAGCGGGGCTCCCCCGTTGAGGGAGCCTTTCGGGATACAGAAGGAGAAGCTCAATATGAGATCGGGTTTCATCTGCATAGCCGGATTGCCAAACGCGGGCAAATCCACGCTCATCAACGCGCTCGTGGGCGAGAAGGTCGCCATAGTTTCCTGGCGTCCGCAGACCACGCGCAACAAGATCCTCGGCGTGGTCAACACCGAGGACGCGCAGATGGTGTTCATTGACACGCCGGGCATACACCGCGCGCGCAACAAACTGGGCAATTATATGATGAAGTCCGTCGCGAGCGGCTTGAAGGATGTGGACGGCGTGATATACGTCGTCGACGCGGCAAAGGGGGTCAGGGAAGAGGACGAAGAGTTCCTTTCCTCCAAACCCGCCTCCCTCAACGTCGCGGTCGCGGTCAACAAGGAGGACGCGGTCACCCGCGACACCCTCTTCGCCGTGCTGGAAAAGGTGAATTCCTTCAAGGACGTGAAAGCGGTCGTGCCCATATCCGCCAAAAAGGGGGAGAATCTCGCACCCCTCCTCGCCGAGGCGGAAAAATTCCTGCCCGAGGGAGACCGGATGTATCCCGAGGATATGTATACGGACAGGACCCTCCGTTTCATGGCGGCGGAGATAATCCGCGAGAAAGCCCTGTATCTTCTGGACAAAGAGGTGCCTTACGGCATAGGAGTGCACATCAACAAATTCGAGTTCCGCAAGGACAAACCCATCTGCGATATCGACGCGGACGTGGTGTGCGAAAAGCAGTCCCACAAAGCCATCGTCATAGGAAAGGGGGGCGGGACGCTGAAAAAGATATCCACCGCGGCGAGGGAGGACATCGAGGAACTAGTGGGGTGCAAAGTCTTTCTCACCCTCTATGTCAGGGTCAAGAACGAATGGCGTGATTCCGACTATCTCATGCGCGAGCTGGGATATGACGTGAAAGACCTTAAAGACTGAAACGGGCGTTGATGCGGGCAAACGAACAGATAAACCGTGCGTTTTGTCGCATAAGCGACATCGACGCGGGCGCGCGAGCGAGAGCGATACGTTTCCGGTGAGGCATGGAACCATGTGCGGACGTGACGATGTGCTTCCGGTCCGGCATAGAAACCGCGCGCGGAAAAAAACTATCGTCATGATGAGAACGCATGACTGGTGGCAACTCTTCCGTCTGAGCGGAAGGATAGAATTTTACAACGCGTACCGAGCTCTCGGCGAGGAGGAGAATGGACAAAAAGGTCAAGGCGATAGTGACAAGGGCGGTGCCGTATAGGGATTCCGACATGGTGCTCACTCTGGTCTCCCTCGAAGAGGGGAGGCTCACCGCTTCGGCGAGGGGATGTCTCAAACCCCGCGCCAAGCTCCGCTATGCCGCCGAACCCATGAATTTCGGGGAGTATATGCTCGCGGGAAAGGGGGACAGATACATAGTCACGGACTGCGTGCAGTACGATTCCTTTTCTCCCGTCACGGCGGATATCGACAACTTCTATTCCGCTTGCATGATCCTGGAATTGCTCTCCAAACTCTCTCCCGAGCCCCAGCCCGAGCTCTTCCTCGCGGCGGTGAGGGAACTCAAAGCGCTTGCCTACGAGGGCAAGGACGGATATGCTTCCGCCTGCGACTTCATGCTCGCCGCTCTGAAAGAGGGAGGGATAGGGCTCGACTTTTCGGTGTGTGCGGATTGCGGCGCCGTGTTGGACGGGGACGCCGTCTTTTCTGAGAGCGGCGGTATAGTGTGCGCGCATTGCGCGACGTGGGACGGCATCAAAGTGGACGCTCTCACGCGCGCTTATATAGCGGGGGAGGACAGGACGCTCCCCGAAGGCATAAAACTAAGGGCAAAAAGACTGCTTGCGGACATTCTTTACCGCACGCTGGGCGTGCGTCCGGACGGCAGTTATTTCAAGGAGCGGGAATGAAGAAGAAAGCACTCATCATCATAGCCTCGGCGCTTTTGGCGGTATTCGCGTTCGCGCTGTTCGGCTGCGACAGATTCGACACCTCGACGCCCGATTTTTCGGACATCTATCGCAACTATACGGCGACGCAGGCGGAGATAGACTCCTCTGAGCTTTCCGTCGTGCTTCCCGACGGGTGGAGCGTGCTCGCCCAAAAGTCGGGGGCGCACGCGGATTCCGACATAGGCTACATAGCGAGCATGAACGCGTTCATCGTCGTCAACAAGGCGGGGGATCTTTCGGTCGCGGTCGTCCCCGAGGGAGAGGACAAGCACATCTCAGAGGAGGACCTCCTCATCTCTCCCGGCGTGGGCGTGAAAGCCATCAAAGCCGTCGGCGACTATTTTGCGGTGCGCATAGACAGCAGTACCGGCTTTGTCGGGGTCATGGACAGACAGGGCAACTGGCGCGTCAACGCGGCTAAGACCCGCTCTGCGGGCGTCGAGATAGGGAGCGCCACGCTGACGGACGCCATCCGCATCCTGGACGGCGAGCTCGTGGCGGTGGCTTCGACCCACGTCGCGGATCCCCTCTTCACGGGCGGACGCAACCGCGCCGCGATATACCGCATCTCCACAGGGGAGCTGGTCGGGAGCGTGCGCACAGAGGACGGCGGACTGAACGGCGTTTACGGTTTCGACGGCAAATACCTGAGCGTGGAGATATCCTCCTCTTCGGCGGGGTCTGAGACATACATCTACACCGTACCCGCCTCCTTGCAGGGGAGTGACGTCCTCACTTGTCCCAATCTCGGCAGTTTCACCAACCGCGCCGACCATGACGACTTTTACACCGAATCCCTCTATCTCGGTGGCGGGAAGTTTTATGTCCACACCGAGTGGACGGTGTCATCCTCGGACGCTTACACTTATAGCTACGACGGCGAGTACTACCGCGCGGAAAGATATTTCTACTTCCCCGACGATGAGGACAGGGAACAGTATTCTTCCGCCCATATCTTCCTGAGCTGCGTCAGCTCGCGCTACGACTACGCCACGGACAGGACTCTCGACGGCACCGTCGTCGCTCCCTCCTCATTCCTGAAAGACGGCTACATCTATTCCTCCTTCGGGCTCTTGGTCAACAGCAAAAAGGAGGCTCAGTACGACCAGTTCATACTTGACGAGGACCTCAACATCGTCTACTCCCTCACCACCAACTTCGGCATTTCTCCCGAGGGGGCGCAGGAGAGAGACGAGGTGAGCATCTACGACCTCATGATGCAGGGCTCGGACGGCTATTACTATTCCAGGGTGTATCCCAGCGCCGTCAGGGTGTACAACGCCGAGGGCGATCTCGTGATGGAAAAGAAAGGTCGCGAGTTCGTCAGCGCCACCTTGCAGAACGGGATCCTCATCGCGGGCGTTTCATCAGGGAGCAAGACGGTCTACGGCGCCTACGACATAAATACGGGGGAGGAAGTGATCCCATTCGAATATTCCTCCATCCTGCCTTTCAGGAGCTTTTATACCTATGCCGTGAAGTCGGACGGGAAAAAAGCGGTGTTGCTCGGCAGAGACGGCAAGGAAGCCCCTCTCGCAGAGGGCGCGACGAGCCACTTCGAGGACATCGCCAAGAGCAGCAGCGGGGAAGCCGTGGTGCAGAGAGGTTGCTATGTCTACGGCGTGAAAAAGGATGACGTCACCGTCTTCGGGGTCAAGAACATGAGCGGCGACTACGGCAACGACGTGGTCATCGAAGCCGCGCTCTCTTCCGCCACGCTGTATTCTCCTTCCACGGACAACAGCCTGGTCTTCCTGTGGGGGGCGGACGCGGACGGGGACTATTGCGTATATCGCCTCTTCTCCTCCCGCGATACGGCGGCGGATACCGCGCCCGAGGGACTTCCCGACTGGGCGGTGGGGCTCATCGCGGCGGGTTGCACTCTCGTTGCGGCGGCGGTGATATTCGGTGTCGTCAAGGCGGTGAAAGCCCGCAAAAAGGGCGGTGAGAACGCATGATCACCCGCATTGTAAATGCAAAAGATGGGCTTGATGAAGCCGTTTCGCTCATAAAAAACGGCGAATTGGTCGTATTTCCCACCGAGACGGTGTACGGGCTGGGCGCAAACGCCTATGACGCCGAGGCAGTCTTGAAGATATTCGAGGCAAAGGGCAGACCGCAGGACAATCCCCTCATCGTGCACATCTCCGATGCGTCTCAGGCGAGGGAGGTCGCAAGGGATATCCCGGAGGGCTATTATCGTCTTGCGGAAAAGTTCATGCCCGGCGCGCTCACCGTGGTGCTCAAAAAGTCCGAGCGCGTCCCCTACGTCGTGACGGCGGGTGGAGACACGGTGGCGGTCAGGATGCCCGACAACGAGACTGCGAGGGAGCTCATCTCCCGTTCCTTCCCTCTCGCCGCTCCGTCGGCGAACAGGAGCAAGCACGTCTCTCCCACTTCGGCAAGGCACGTCTATGACGATCTCGAGGGCAGAGTGCCGCTCATCCTGGACGGAGGAGAATGCCGCGTGGGTATAGAATCCACCGTCCTCGACCTCACTTCGGATACGCCGGTCATACTGCGCCCCGGCGCGGTGACCGCCGAGATGCTCGCGCCCGTTTTGGGGATAGTCCCTGGGAGCGGCAAGGTCATCGGCATCGCCAGATCGCCGGGGATGAAATATGAGCATTACGCTCCGAACGCGGAGGCGTATGCGGCAAGAGACGCCGCGTCCGCGGCGGAGTTTTACGACAAATGCGCCGCAGAGGGCAGACGCCCCGTACTGCTTTTCGATGATGTCCACGCCGCCGAGCTGGGGGCTCGCGAGCGCATCTCCCTCGGAGGTGATGTGGAGGATTTCATGCGCTCCGTCTACGCCGCTCTGCGCCTTGCCGAAAGGGATCACGACGTCATCATCGTCCAGACTCTCGAAGGAGGCGGACGCGCCGCGTCGGTCATGAACAGGGTCATGAAAGCGGTGGGAGGAAAGATGATATGAAGCTCCTTTTCGTGTGCACGGGGAATACCTGCCGTTCTCCCATGATGGCGAGGATGTTTGCGGATTACGCCGCCAAGGTGGGGTTTTCCTGCGAGACGGACAGCGCGGGCATGAAGGGGGGAGGGTCTCCCGTAAACCCCAAGACGGTGTGCGCTCTCTCCGCACGCGGGCTCTCTGCGGGGGAGGGGGTATCCAAGGTGTTCGGCGAGAGGGAGGCGGCAAGCGATTTCGTGTTCACGATGACGGACGCCCAGCGCGACGAGCTGAAAGCGGCGTATCCCTCTGCGAACATAGTCTCACTTTCACTTTTTCTCGGGCATGACGTGCCCGATCCCTACGGCGGGGATCAGGCGGCATACGACGCCACCGCCGACATTTTCGAGAGCATTCTGGGCGCCGTGCACGACTATGTGACGGCGCAAAAAAGCTGACTTTCAACGCGGGAGGAGGACGTGACGTCCTCCTCCCGCGGGACAGTATGAGCGCCCTCCTCACAGGGCGGAGAGCAGTTCCTTGAACACTTTGATGTGTATCTCCTCGTCAAGTATTATGCGTTCCAGCAACGTCTTTACGCACTCCGTGCGCAGAGCGAGCACGGTGCGTTCGTAGTTGAGTATGGCTGTCTCCTCGGCGGATATGTTTTCTCGCAGGAATTTTTTGGGGTCCAGGGTATAATTCACGAAACTGCCGCTCCAATACGTCCTCCCGCCCATGACGGGATATCCTCCCAGGCGCACTATCGCCTTGCCCAGGAGCTCGTGATGGCGCATCTCCGTCCTCGCTATGCCCATGAGCGCCTCGGCTATCTCACGTCGCCGCGTCGTGACGTAGTTCTGGAAGCAGTAGGTGGCGACGGCGGTCAGTTCCCCGGATGGTCCGCCGTAGCTCGGCATCAGCAGTTTGGCGTCCGCCAGGTTTTCGGCGCATTCGAGTTCGGGATACGGGAGTTCTGAAGCGTAGAGAGCGTCGGACATGGTCTCCTCCTTGTGCCTCATTATATGAACAGTAGGGCGGATGGGTGAGGACGAAGGGAGGGCAACGGAGCCTTATTGGGGAAAATGCGTCAATCCGCTTGCAAAAAATTTTCCTCTATGATAGAATCTACTGGCTTATGAACGGAAGAGTGCGCGCACGCGCACATTCTGTGAGGTCGGATATATGAAAAAGAAACTTATGATCCTCATCGCGCTCATCGCGCTCATCGCAGTGCTCGGAGTCGTGCTCGCCGCGTGCAACGAGTCCGCCGACGCCGACAACAACGGTCCCGCGGGCGCAATAGATTACGACGTCAGGCAGGACGTCGCTCTCGCGTTCGTCATCCTGATGTTGGTGGCGGGCATCGCGCTAATAGTCGTTGTCATGATGCAGAAGGGCACCAACGACAACGTGGGAGTCATCTCGGGAGCTTCCGACACCTACTACGGCAGGAACAAGGAAAAGGGCAAGGAGAGCGTGCTGAAAAAGATAACTTTCTTCCTCTTCGCGTTCATCCTTATCTGCTCCATCATCTGCTTTGTGGTCGGTATGGTGGGTAGGCCCATCGGGGAATGACAGTACGTCATCAGAGGCGGCTCCCTTTCGGGGGTCGCTTTTTTTATTCCGCCGACCCGTTTTGCGGGAGGGGAGCGGAGAGCGCGGATATGCGTAGCGCATACGCGCGTAAATAAACTTGAAATAATGCGGAAATAGTTATATCATATAAAAATGAGGCGCGTGTGCGCGTGAGGCGGAATGAAGATCGTTGCGACAAACAAAAAGGCATATCACGATTATTTCGTGGAGGAGACTTACGAGGCGGGCATCGAGCTCGTGGGCACGGAGGTGAAATCCGTGCGTCTCGGCAAGGTCAATCTCCGCGACAGTTACGTCTCCCTGAAAAGCGGGGAAGCCTTTGTCACGGGGATGCACATATCGCCGTACGAGAAGGGGAGCTATTTCAACGTGGATCCTCTGCGCGCCCGCAAACTGCTTTTGCACAAGAGCGAGATACTTCGTCTCAAAGCGCGCACGGAGCAGAAAGGGTACACGGTCGTCCCCCTCAGGATATATTTCAAGGACAGTCTGGTCAAGCTGGAGATCGGGCTTTGCAAGGGCAAGGACCTTTACGACAAACGCGAGACCCTGAAACGCCGCGAAGAGGCGCGCAGGCTGGACAGGATAAAAAAGGAATTCAACGCCGGATGATCCGTGATCTGCGGAAAAGGAGTTTTATATGAGCAAGATCGAGACTTTATGCGTACAAGGCGGCTACACCCCCGCAAACGGTGAGCCCAGGCAGATACCCATCGTGCAGAGCACGACCTTCCGTTACGAGACCAGCGAAGCCATGGCGAAGCTCTTCGATCTGGAAGCGTCGGGCTATTTCTACACCAGATTGCAGAACCCCACCAACGATACGGTGGCGGCAAAGATATGCGCCCTCGAAGGAGGCACCGCCGCCATGCTCACCTCCTCGGGGCAAGCCGCCAACTTCTTTGCGGTGTTCAATATAGCGAGCGCGGGCGATCACGTCGTCGCAAGCTCCACCATATACGGAGGCACCTTCAACCTCTTTTCCGTCACCATGAAGCGCATGGGGATAGATTTCACTTTCGTCGCGCCCGACGCGAGCGAAGAGGAGCTCGACGCCGCCTTCCGTCCCAACACCAAGGCGGTGTTCGGCGAGACCATCGCCAATCCCGCGCTCACGGTGCTGGACATCGAGAAGTTCGCAAAAGCGGCGCATTCCCACGGAGTGCCCCTCATCGTGGACAACACTTTTGCCACTCCCGTCAACTGCCGTCCCTTCGAATGGGGCGCGGACATCGTGACCCATTCCACCACCAAGTATATGGACGGGCACGGCGCGGCGGTGGGCGGCTGTATCGTGGACAGCGGCAAGTTCGACTGGACAAAGTATCCCGACAAGTATCCCGGGCTTTGCACCCCCGATGAGAGCTATCACGGCGTGACTTACACCGAGAGGTTCGGGCTCGAGGGCGCTTTCATCACCAAAGCCACCGCTCAGCTCATGCGCGATTTCGGGGCGATACAGTCCCCGCAGAACGCGTTTTTGCTCAACCTCGGTTTGGAGAGCCTGCACGTCCGCATGAAGAGGCATTGCGAAAACGGGCTTGCCATGGCGCGTTTCCTTTCGGAAAGCGAGCACGTCTCCCACGTCACTTACTGCGACCTGCCGGGGGACAAATATCACGAAGTGGCAAAAAAATATCTGCCGAACGGCTCCTGCGGCGTGGTGAGCTTCACCGTCAAAGGAGGGCGCAAAGCGGCTGAAGAGTTCATGAAGCATCTCCGTCTCATCGCGATAGAGACCCATGTCGCGGACGCCAGATCCTGCTGTCTGCATCCCGCAAGCTCCACCCACCGTCAGATGACGGACGCCGAGCTCGCCGCCTGCGGCGTGTCGCCCGACCTCGTCAGGCTGTCCTGCGGCATCGAGAACGCAGACGACCTCATCGCCGACGTGAAACAGGCTCTCGAAGCCGCGCACAAGGCGTAAGACCCCGTCCGCTTCGGGCGGATACAGGAGGCAAAATGCCCATCATCATCCCCAAAGACATCCCGGCTTACGCCAATCTGCGGAGCGAAAAGATATTCGTGATGGATTCCGTACGCGCCGTCACGCAGGATATCCGTCCGCTGGAAGTGGCGATAGTCAATCTCATGCCCACCAAAGAGGTGACCGAGACGCAGCTCATGCGTCTTCTCGGCAATACGCCGTTGCAGGTGAACATCCACCTCATCGGGACGGCGAGCTACAAGAGCACGCACGTCTCGGAGGCGCATATGCAGAAGTTCTACCGCACCCTCTCGGAAGTCAAAAAGATGAAGTTCGACGGCATGATAGTGACGGGCGCGCCCGTCGAGACCATACCATTCGAGGACGTCAAGTACTGGAACGAATTGGTGGAGATCATGGAATTTGCCCGCGAGAACGTCACCAGCACCATATATATCTGCTGGGGGGCGCAGGCGGCGATGTACCACTTTTGGGGGATAGGCAAACAGCTTTTGGACAAAAAGCTCTTCGGGGTGTTCGCCACCCACGCCATGCAGGAGAACGATATGCTCCTCAAAGGCATGGACGACACATTCTATATCCCGCACTCCCGCCACACCAGAGTGGACGAGGACGCGGTGCGCGCCTGTCCCGACATCAAGGTGCTGGCATTCTCGCCGGAGGCGGGCATCTCCATCGCCAAGACGCACGATAATAGGATGTTCTTCTTCACGGGGCACGCCGAATACGACCGTTTCACCCTGAAAAAGGAGTACGACCGCGACCGCGAGAGAGGGCTCGCCATAGACCCTCCCAAGAACTATTTCGTCAACGAAGAGCTGGGCATAGTGGATATGAAATGGCGCTCTACGGCGAATCTGCTGTTTTACAACTGGCTCAACTATTACGTCTATCAGGTCACGCCCTTCAAGATACACGAAGTGGGCATTGGCTGACAGGAAGAAACACGGCGGAGCGGCTGGAGCCGCTCCGTTTTTTTCTCTCCTCGCTCCGTATATATTTGCACGTTCCGTATGTTGATATATCCGTTTTTGACAGAGAAAGTTTATTTTCGGCGTAAATATCGCCGCATATTGACTTATGGTGCTGCGGGAGTATAATATAAATAAACGCTCAACAGGGGGGAAAACGATGCAACTGTTTCTCAACGAAGTCACCTCCGCCGAAAGGGTGATGCAAAACATGAACAAGATGAATTCCTTCGGCGACCGTCTCACGGGCACACGCGGGCAGTGGGAGTTCTGCGAATGGCTGAAAAGCGAGATCAAGGCGATGGGCATCCCCGTCACCACAAAGGTGTATCGCTTTGACAGGTGGGGCGCAAAGGAATGGTCTCTCACCGTGGACGGCGAAAACATAGAGGTGTCATCCCCCTTCCATTACAGCGGGCTCACCGGGGAGGAGGGGGTGAGCGGCAGGCTCGTGAAAGTGTGCAACAACCCCTTGGATTTCCAACGCGCCCGCGGGAAGATAGCGGTGTGCCGCATAAAGAACCTCTCTGCGATAAGCAGCAGGGTGGCGTTCAACAAGAGGAGATCCATCCCCGCCGACCTCGAGGTGGAGAAGAGCTACCGCGGTCCGGTGAGCACCTCTTTCGTCAAGACTTTGCTCACGTTCTGGTCCCTCAAACTCACCGGGGTGAAGGGCATGGTGTGCATATGGGAGGATATGTCCGACGCGATGGTGGACGGGCAATGCCTCAATTTCATACTCGGATATCTCAAAGTCCCCGTGCTGTGGGTGAACGAGACGGAGGGCAAAAAGGTGCTCGCCGCCGCGAAGGCGAAAAAGAGCGCGACCCTGCGCCTCGTGGGCGAGACGGAAAAGGACGCAAGGACGCAGTCCTTCCACGCCGTGATAAAGGGCACGGGAAACACGGGGGAGTGCATCATCGTCAACACGCACACCGACGGGTGCAATTTCTCCGAAGAGAACGGCGGCGTCGGGATGTTGGAGATCATGCGCTGGTTCAAGGCGCATCCTCCCGTGAGAGACCTTGTGTTCGTCTTTGTTACGGGACACTTCCGTCTCCCCGTCTTCCGCGTGGGGCTCATGACCTCCAATCAGGCGACGGGCAGGTGGCTCAAAGATTTCCCGGAGCTTTGGAACGGGAAACGCCTGAAAGCGGTCGCGGGATGTTCGGTGGAGCACCTCGGTTGCACGGAATGGAAGGATGTCGACGGCGTTTATACCAAGACCAACGACATAGACACAGAGTTGGTCTATACGGGCAACAAGCGCATGGACGAGGTATATTACAAGGCGGCGAAGGAAAGGGATCGCATCCGCACCATGACTCTGCGCGGGCACAACACCATGCACTTCGGCGAGGGACAGCCCCTTTCCAAAAAGCATATCCCCGAGATAGCTCTCGTCACCGCGCCCGATTATCTGTGTTCCGTGGACAGGACGGGGAAGGCGCATATGGACAAATTCGACCTCGGGTTGATGTACGAGCAGTTGCACACCTTTGTCAGGTGCATAGAGATCCTCGACGGCATGACCCGCAAGGAGATAGGCAGATCCCAGCCCTATTCATTGGGGCTCGGCAGACTGAAATGAGTTTCCCGCCCGACGCAGACGCGTCGGGCGGTCTCGACGAAAGGGTAGACTGCGGGCTATAATCCTCTTGCCGACATTTGTCGCATCTTGTCGGCAAACGGAGGGGGAAAATGGCTCGCAGACTTTCATTTTCGGAATTTATGACCCATCGCGCGACTCTCGCCGCAGAGGCGGTCGTGGCGGCGTTCGTGCCCTTGCTTTACTATGCCAGACCGGAATAATACAAACCGGCCTCGGAGCAATTCTTTTCGGCGCTTTTGCACAGCCGTAACTTGACAATATGTATACTATTGTCTGCGTTCCGCCCGTGCAACATCATCCGAAAATCTTTTGCTCTGAGGTGCGAGCAGTTCCGCGCCAACCGATTTTTGGCTGAGCAATTTCGGGGTCCCCGAGTGAAAATCTATGATTTTCAGTTGGGGTAAAAGTCGCTGTAGCTAATACTTGACTGTATTAGCAAGGCGAATGACGCGGTTCAGGCGGAAATCGGCGGCGCTGAACCTGGTTCGTATTATTCCTGTCTGGCATAGCGGGCAGAGAACTGGCAAAACTTCTGCCGTATGCGCTGGGATACTATGCGGCGATATTCTTCGCCCTCTTTTTCCCTGCCGTAAGGGGCAGGAAGGCGCGCGTCGCGGTGGGCTTTTACGAGCATATGGGGTTTCAACCATATGCCGGAACGGAATAATACGAACCGGCCTCGGAGCAATTCTTTTCGGCGCTTTTGCACAGCCGAACCTTGCCAATATGTATACTATTGCCTACGTTCCGCCCGTGCAACATCATCCGAAAATCTCTTGCTCTGAGGTGCGAGCAGTTCCGCGCCAACCGATTTTTGGCTGAACAAGGAAGTCGCCGTAGCTAATACTTGACTGTATTAGCAAGGCGAATGACGCGGTTCAGGCGGAAATCGGCGGCGCCGGACCCTGTTCGTATTACTCCGTTCCGGCATAATCGCTCGGAGAGGGATGAACAGGGCGGATATCACCCGATACTGTATATAAAAAAAGTATAGCGTCTCAAAAAAAAACACACCGCGGTCGCGGTGCGTTTTTATCACGGATGTGTGTTTCGGTAGGTGTCGGAAGGTCATTCCGCGTCGGACGCCGCCCTTTCCTCTTCGGGAGTCGCGTCCGCTTCCTCTTCTCCCGCCTTGCGCGCGATGAGGTCGCGGCGGAGCCTGTCGGAATCTTTCACCACCCAGATGAGGGGGATGGCGGCGATCGCGGCGACTATGCCGGCGGCAAGGAAGAGCTTGAAGGGAGGGGAGACCTGCCCCGCGTCGTGCACGTTCATGGAATCCACGCCCACCGCCTGCGCGATGCCGATGCCCAGCGCCATGGGTATGAGCACGGTGAAGCACATCCTCACGCCCTGGAACCTGCCCTCCGCGCCCTTCGGGATATAGTCCTGGAAGGAGGCGGTCAGCGCGCCGCCAAGCGCGAGTATCGCGCCGAGAAGTATGGAGCCGCCCGCTATGAGGATGGGGAGGTATGCCGAGCTGTCCATGAAATCCATGCAATAGACGACGATAGCTCCCGCGACGAGTATCGCAAGCAGGGGGAAGTAGAAGTTTTTCCTGCCGAATTTGTCAAAGAGCGCGCCAAGCACCCCGGTGATTATCGCGCCCACCACGATGATGACGGCGAGGGGAATGATGTAGTCGTTTATGCCCAGCGTATTCTGGATGAAGTTGATGAGATAGGACATGAATATCTGTTGAGCTATGCCAAGGAGGCACACCGTCCCGAGAGTGACGTACATCATCTTGTTCTGCTTTATGACAGAGGGACGGAAGCCGTAGAATGTCTCTTTGAGATATTCGGGGTTGGAATTTTTGATTATGCCGGGCGCGTCCTTCATCATGAACGCGGAGAGCACGCCGCCCACCATGGGGAATATGCCCATGATGATGAAGAAGAGTTTGATGTTGAGGGGATCGCGCATCGCGATGGGGACTTTGACCCCGTCCACCATGGAGCCGCTGTCATAGGTGAACATCCCTATGCCGAACACCAGCACCGTGGCGATGACGGGCATGACGGAGAGGATGGTGTTGACGAGCCCGCGGTTCTTGACGTTGGTGACGTCCGCCACCCAGGTGTTGAAAGCCGCGTCGTTGGCGGTGGAGCCGAAGAAGGTCATCACGCAGTCCAGGATGACCAGAGCGGCGATTATGCCCCAGTTTTTGTCATCCGAAAAGTCGATGGGGATGACGGCAAACAGCATGATTGTCACGCCCCAAAGGAGATATCCCACCGTGATGAAAGGCTTGCGTTTGCCCGTCTTGTCGATGAGCCCGCCCGCGAATATGGTGGTGACCGTGGCGGTCACGGCGGAGAGTATGACCATGAGGGTGGTGACGGTGTAGTAAAGTTCCCCTCGGGTGTCGAAGAGGTCCTGCCCGAATTTGGCGAAGAACATATTCTCCACCACCCAGGCTATCTGACCGATTAGCCCGAAGATTATCGCGCACGCCCACAGCTTTTTGCCGAATGCCGCGCCTTGTTTGGTGTTGATGCCTGTGTTTTCCATGTTTCACCTCGCGTCCTTTGCGGACGATAATTCTCAAAACAGACGTTTACATTTCGCTTTCGGCGTTCACAACATCGTTTTCTGCGATATCCGTCCCATCCGCCTTCGTGTCGGAGTCGCGTTCGGCAAGCAGTCTCGCGCGGGTCTCGGCGTCCTTGCTCCTGACGATGACGGCGGGTATCAGCGTGAAGAGCGCCACGATCGCCGCGCCGAGGAACATCTCGTACGGATAGAAGAGCACCTCTTCGCCCATGGGCTCATACCAGCCGTACCAACCCGAAGAGTCTATTATGGCGTTGCCTATCGCGGGACCGATTATCATCGGGAGGAGCACGAAAAGGAACATCCTGATTCCCTGAAAACATCCCTCCTTGCCTTTGGGTATATAGTCGCGGAAGGAGGAGACGAACACCCCGCTCACCGAAAGTTCCGCCGTCATGGTGACTATGCCTACGGGGATGAGCATACCGAGGAGGGCGGCGGTGTCCGAAGTGCCGAGGAATTTGAGGAGGTATATCCCCAGCGTGCCCACGACCGCGGCGACGACCAGGGGGATGAAAAAGTGTTTCCTGCCGAACTTGTCCATCAAAAAGCCGATGAGCCCCGCCAGCACCGCAGAGCTAACTATGATGACGGCGAGAGGCATGACGTAATCCTGCATCCCGAGAGTGCGCTCCACGAAGTTGATGAGATAGGACATATACACCTGCATACTCGCGCCCGCGATGCCGGAGCCTGCCAGCGCGATATACAGCATCTTGTTCTTCTTTATGACGGAGGGACGAAAACCGTAGATGAGTTCCTTGCCGAAATTCGGGTTGGTGTTTTTGGGGAGCCCGTGCTTATCTTTCAGGACAAAGAGCCCGACTATGCCGCTCACGATGGGGATGGCGCCCAGGATGAGGAAGAAGAGCCACCACTTTTCGGTGCCCTTGGCGGTGAGGCTGTCCAGCCCTATGAATACGACCACCATGGCGAACACGGGCATCATGGAGAGCACGGTATCCGCTTTGCCGCGGTTTGTGGTGTCCGTCATGTCGGTGAGCCAGGTGTTGAAAGCCGCGTCGTTGGCGGAAGAACCCACCCAGGACATCACGCAGTCCATGATGATTATGCCCGCGACAAGTCCTTTGAGTTGTTCGGGGGAGTAGTCGATGGGGAAGAGCGCGAAGACCATTATCGTCAGTCCCCAGATTATGAACCCCCACGAGACGAATACGGAACGTTTGCCCGTCTTGTCGCAGATCGCGCCCATCACCACGGTTGCCGCCGTCGCGAACACGGCGGAAAACGCGACCATGAGAGTGGTCGCCCATGCCTCGTCCACGAATTCGTCCTGCATGAACTTGGCGAAATACATATTTTCGACTATCCAGGCAATTTGACCGATGAGCCCGAAAAAGAGCAGACAAAACCAAACTTTGCCGCCAAGCGGAGTGGTCTTTGTCGCCGCAGATGAAGAATGTGTGAGCTTTTGCATATCCCCCTCCGGATGGTCGGAGGGAATATGCAGCGGAAAGACCCGCGCCCAACGTGACAGCCGTCTCGCCTTTCCCCCCGAAAACATTTTACAGTCGCACGCGTAAGGTGTCAATACGCAAGTTGAGAAAAAGCTCGGGCGAGAAGACTTGCGGGAGGGGCGGTTTCTCAAAATCGCGCAAACCGTTGATTGGAGGCGCGTCGGGTGATAAAATATCGGGTATGAAGGAAAAACTCATCCGTTCGAGAAAGATATTATCTGTCATGGCGGCGTTGGCGCTCCTCTTGTGCGTGCTGACGGCTTGTTCCGCGCCGACTTCCACCGAGTGGGCGATCTCTGTCATCGGCGACTATTATTACGAGGAAGTGGACCTTAGCGGGGCTTCATCCATGTCTGCCGACGAGATAGTGGAGGAATATCTCGACGCGTTTTCCGCCTACTATACCGCAGAGGAATACGCCGAGGTGTTCGCCTCCAACGCGGGCGAGATGCAGAACGCGGGCTTTTCGGTGGGCGTCATCGCGGGGTATGCGTACGTGTATTTGTGCAACGGCAATTCTCCCGCATGGGAGGCCGGCGTTCGCGTCGGGGACAGAGTGCTTCGCGCCGAGACCCGCGACGGCGAGACGCTGGATTTCGTCAATGCGCCCTACGAAAGTCTGGAAGCCGCGCTTTCGGAGACTGCGGAGGGCAATATCGCGCGTTTCGTCTTTGAGAGAGAGGGGCGCGAAAAGACTTTTGAGTACAGGACGGCGGCGTACGACCAGAGCTATGTGCTGATGGCGACAAACAGCGAGGCATGGAGCTTTACGGGGAGTGGCGCGCTCACGATGACCTCCTCTCCCGACGACGTCATCTCCTATCTTCCCGAGGGCACGGCGTATATCTCCCTCTCGGGGTTCCACGGCAACGCGGCGGAGCAGTTCGCTCTCGCCTGCGCGAGATTCACCGAGCTCGGGCTCGATGCCCTCATTCTGGATCTAAGAAACAACGGCGGCGGATATATCGACGTCGCCTGCCACATCGCCGCCTGCTTCGAGGGGTCTGCGGGCAAGATGTTCATGAGTTACGGCGGCAGAGCGTATGAGGGGGAATATTACGCCTATCGGGCGGAGGAGGGCAGATATATCCCATCTTCGGCAAAAGTCTACGTCATGATGAACGGCAACAGCGCGAGCGCATCAGAAGCGCTGGTAGGATGTCTTATCGACTACGGCGTCACGGAACGCCGCAACATCTTCCTCTCCTCTTACGACGCGGAGGATATAGGCGCCGATCCCTCTTTGTTCAAAAGCGGCAGTTCCTACGGCAAAGGCTGTATGCAACAGAATTTCACCAACCGTTGGACAGGGGAGGTGCTCCACCTCACCACCGCGCTCATATATTGGCCCTCGGGCGAAACCATCCACGGCAGAGGTCTGCGCGTCGAGGACGGTTGTGTCGCAAATCCCGCCCCCTATATCTCCTCCGCCGTGAACGCCGAGGTGGAAAACGTCGCACGCGTTATTGCCGAACGCAACGCGGCATGCCAGACAGGAATAATACAAACCGGCCTCAGAGCAATTCTTTTCGGCGCTTTTGCACAGCCGAACCTTGCCAATATGTCATGACCTTCCCGCGTCAAACGACGCTCACGCGCGCGCCAGCGCGCGCGTATATTATTGTAGTCAATATCGGTACCTTGAATGAGGGAAAAAATAAAAAACCCACCGTTAGTTCGGTGGTTTTTTTATTGGTACCCATTTTTGAGGGAAAAAATAAAAAACCCACCGTTAGTTCGGTGGTTTTTTTATTGGTACCCTCATGGGGAATCGAACCCCAGATTCCGCCGTGAGAGGGCGACGTCTTAACCGCTTGACCATGAGGGCGTACCGCGTTCAACTTTCGTTGCTTAGTGATGATATCACAAAAAAGACCGCCATGCAAGCATATCGACCCGCTTTTTCAAAACAATTTGCCTAGCGCGGCGTTTCAAACTACTCTTGAACTCGCGGACGACTTGTGTTATGATATACAAAAGCGTGTTTGCGCTATTTTACATTTGGGTGCAGAGGCACCGAGAGGGATGATTATGATCTTTTCCAAACTTTCCGAAAAGAGCAGGGTGATCCTCGGCGTGGCGTTGTTTGTCGTCATATTCGCGGGACTGCTCATCGCGGCGTCGTTCACCGACCTGAAAGTGAGCGACATCCTCACCGAAAACGCCCTGGCGGACGGGGAATACCTTTCCCACGACGTGTTCGGCGTGACATTGGAGGTATTCGGTTCGTCTCCCATCTACGTCATCGCGGCGATATGCGTGGTGCTGCTCATGCTGTACGTGTGGCGGACGCTGAAACTTCGTCCCATGCGCGAGATATTCTGCGCGGTGCTCCTTGCGGGATCCGTGGTGGCGTACTGGTTCTTCTTTGACGATATGTTCGGCTACATCGCCGAGCACGCGAGGACGGAGTTCACAGGTGCGGAGTATGTCGAGACGGTGATGACGGTTATAGCCGTCATATGCGCGCTGATGGCGTCGGCGGTGACGATAGCCGCGTTTTGGCGCATAAAGGACGAGACTCTGAAAAAGCTGATGAAGTTCGTCATCGCGTTCGTCATAATGGCGATCGTAGCCAACGTGCTCATCATGATAATCAAGGACCCCGTCGGCAGGATGCGTTACCGCGCCATGAACAGCGAGCTCGGGCAAGAGCTCGGCGGATTCACCGCGAATTTCCAGAATTGGTATGAATCCCGAGGCGGACAGCCCGAGGAGTGGTCGGATATGTTCAAGGAGATGTACGGTGTGTCGGACGCTTTCAAGTCCTTCCCCTCTGGGCACACCTGCGCGGCGGGCATGACATACGCGCTCATTATGCTCCCCGACGTGCTCGGGACCAAAAACAAAGGGCTGAGAGCTCTGTGCTGGATATTCCCCGTGGCGTTCACGGGACTGGTCGCGATCAGCCGCATAGTGGTGGGCGCGCACTTCTTCTCCGACGTGCTCATGGGCGGCACGATAGCCTTTGTGTGCATGATGTTCGCAAGGGAAGCGGTGATCTTCCGCTTTGAGCATTTCAAGTGCCTGAAAAAGGGCTACACGCCCGCTCCCGCAGAGGAGGAATGACAGCGTCCCCTCACGTCGGACGGGATGACTAAGATGCGCAAAATGCGCAAAACGACGGTTTAATGGTATGATAAGAAAGTATAAAGTGCTTTTCGGCGTGATGCTCGGGCTTTTCATCCTGATATTCGGGGTGAGCTGTTGCGTCATCGGCATTGCGGATTGCGCCGTGGACAAGAACTATTTTTCGGGTGAGAAAAATTCCTACATCGCGGAGGACGCGACCATGGTGTCCGCGCATCGCGCGGGCAGTATCCTCGCGCCCGAAAACACCCTGAACGCGTTCAAGCTCGGCATACACGAGGCGACTACGGGCGGCTATACCGTGGATATTTGGGAGTTTGACCTCCACATCACCAAGGACAACGAGCTCATACTCCTCCACGACTCCACTTTGGACAGGACCTCCGATTCCCGCGAGGTGCTGGGGGAAAAGGACGCGCGCCCCGAGGACTACACTCTGGAAGAGCTTCGCCGCCTCAACATGGGCTACAATTTCGAAAGGGATGGCAGCTATCCCTTCCGTCCGCTGTCGGAGGCGGAGATCAACGCGCAAGGGCTCAGGGTGTGCACCCTCGAAGAGGTGCTCGACTATATGGAGTCCCCCGAGGCGAAGGCGGTCGCTCCCGCGGAGTACGGCAAATTCCGCTACATCATCGAGATCAAGAACAGCGGCAAATTGGGTGAAAAAGCCGCGGACATCCTCTATGACACCCTGAAAGAGTACGACCTCCTTGACGACGTGGTGTTCGGCACGTTCAATCAGAACGTCACGGACTACGTGGACGAGAACTATCCCGATATGCTCCGTTCCTCTTCCATATGCGAAGTGCTGGACTTCTGGTTCGCCTATCTCACGGGCGCGGACCTCGACAAGAGGGGAGTGGGCTACTGCGCGTTGCAGATCCCGTACAGCAAGACTCTGAATTTCCTCGGCACGAAGGAGCTCGTGGATTACGCCCACAAGTACAACATCGCCGTGCAGTACTGGACCATCAACGAGGCGGACGACGTGGAACATCTGCGCTCGATAGGCGCGGACTGCGTGATGTCCGACGACCCCGATATGTGCTATGACGTGCTGAAAGGTTAGTATGCCGACGCCGGCGGTCCGTATTGTTGCGGTCCGGCATACCGTTCGGCATTGACGTGCGGAAAGGAAAGCGCGTCATCCGACCCCGCTCGGACGAGCGGGGTTTTCCTTTTGCGTTTTCAAGCGCTTGTCTTTTCATCTGTTCAAACACTTGTTTTTTCAAACACTTTTTTTTCAAATTGTGAACAGTGTGAAAAAAATTAAATACCGAGAGTATGATTTTTTGTATTGTATATATTTCTATGGTGTGTTATCATATTTACGCCGACATATACTTTATGGACGTTTTTGTCCGCGGAAGAAGGGGATCCGCGCGGAGGCGGCATTTCCTTTTGTCGTTGAGATCATTACCGCAGACCGAACTACGGCGAGCGGGGAGGATATAAGGAGGATTTTTTCATGAAGAAATTCAAGTGTTACAAGTGCGGAGCAGTCGCCGCCGTAGAAGATTCCGCAACGCGTGCGGTGTGTCCCAAGTGCGGGACGGTGTGCAGTTTTGCCCCTGCCGCGCCCGCGCCCGTCAAGGCGCCGCAACCCGCGCCTCAGCCTCAACCTGCGGCACAGCACGTTCCCCAGCCCGTGCCTCAGCCTCAACCTGCGGCACAGCACGTTCCCCAGCCCGCGCCTCAACCCCAACAGCAGGCATATGCGCCCGCGCCTCAGCAACAGGCATATGCTCCCGTGCCTCAGCAACAGGCGTATGCTCCCGTGCCTCAGCAACCTCAACAGCAGGCGTACGCGCCCATGGCTCCTCAGCCCATGGCGCAACCCCAGGGGATGTACAGACCTCAGCCCGCGGGTCCCTCGGCAGGCGTGAACACCGTCGCCGAGTACGCCGAAAGGAGCGCCATCGTGGCGACGCTCGCCCCGTGGTGCAATCCCAAGGACTACCGCGTGTTGGAGCAGACCATAATGACTGTGCCCATCGACATGGCGCGCGCCGCGCTCAACGTGACTCTGCGTTCTCCCCGTTGCGCGACGGTGTGCGCGTTCTTATTTTATCTCACGGGCATCGACCGCATTTACGCTGGATATGTCGCGCTCGGGGTCTGCAAGTGGCTCTTCGGCATTCTCACCGCCACGATCTGGAACATCGTGGATCTGTTCTATGTCACGAGATACACAAGGAAGAAGAACTTCGAGCGTATCATCGCCGCGTGCGGGATGGCTATGCCCACCGCGAAATAACATAGCGTAAGGAGGATAAGATGAAAAAGTGTCCCGGTTGCGGAGTGGAAGCGCTCCAATATAAGGGAGACGGCGAGTTCGAGTGCCTGTTCTGCGGCAAGGTGTTCAATGTGGGAGGGACCCCTCCCGAGAAAACGCCCGCAGAGGAGGAGAGCGAAAAAGCCGATATCCCTGCCGACGTCGATGAAGGCTCTTCCGAAGTGAATGAAGCCTCCGCCGACGCCGAGGAAGTGTCCTCCGAAGGCGCTCCTTCTCCCGACGAGGAGAGCGCGGAAGAGGAGACGGAGGATGTCGTGATATCCTCTGCTCCCGAAGAGGAGGAAGAAATAGCGGTGTCCGTGCCCGTCGAGGACGCGGATGAGGAGGAGATAGTCTCTTCCGTCCCCGAGGAGGAGTCCTCCTTTGAAGAGAGTTCGGAAGCCGTCCCCGAAGAAGAGGAAGAGGCGGCGGAGCCCATCCCTGCGGAGGAGACGCCCGCAGATGAGGAGGCGGACAGCTCCATTCCCGAAGAGAAAGAGGAGGAGCAGGTCTCCGAACTCGCGGAGGAAGCTCCCGCGCCCGCCGAGGAAGCTCCCGCGCCCGCCGAGGAATCTCTTTCTGACAATGTCGCCGAAGAGGCAACGGAGGGTGCGGAAGGGGAGTCCCCCGAAGAGGAGGTCGCCGCAGACAGCGAGGAAGAAGCCTCTCCCGTCAAGGAAGAGGAGGCTCCCGCGGCGGCTGACAATTCCTTAAAGACAGTCCACGCGCAAAAGAAAGCCGCGCTCGCGCAGCTTTTGCCATCTCCCATGCCCGAGACGATATACACCAAGGTGATGGGGCTCATGATGCCCGCGCTCATGATATTGCTCGGCATATTCTTTATAGGCTTTTTGGGCGGCTCCGTGATAGACGTCCTCTTTGAGTCGGTAACGGGATATGACATCATCGAGGCCGGAAGATATGCGGACGATGCTTTGTTCGCCGAGGCTTACGGCTCCACGGCATATCTGTTGTCGATGTCGGTCATAATTCTCGCGGCGGCGATCGCGCAACTGGTACTGACTCTGTTCAAAAAGACGAACAAGAGCTTGAAGTATGCGTTTTATGTCGGTTATATGTGCGTTTTGGCGACTATCTTTGTCGCGGCGTGCATTCTCGTCGATGGCGCGAACGACTATGCATATGCGGGCGACTGCATCATAGTGACGCTGGTGTTCACCATACTGTGGATGATCGCGCTCCCGTTCGTATATGTGCTGTCCATCACTTCGGACGCGCCTGCCGCAAGCTCCTACATAAAGGCGTATGCGGTCAAGACGCTTGCCGAAGTCTCCGCCCTCGGCGCGGCGGCGAAAGCCAAGTCCGAGGCTAAGACCTCCCCCGCCCACGGCGGCGAGGATATCCCCGTCGCGAAGGCGTATCCCGCAGACGACGGGCTCCCCAAAGCGGAGCTTCTGGACGACGACGATGACGCCGACGTCATTTCGACGAGCGCGTTCGCAGAGACGGCTCCCGCCTATACAGCTTACGGCGGCGGCGGAGCGGCGTCCCTTGGAGGCATCCCGTACAGCGCGCGCTTCGACCTCACTCTGGACGACGTCATAGAGTCCATCTACGTTCGCGGAGGCTACGCGGGCTTCCGCATACTTGCCTCTCTCATCACTTTCCTTGCGGGCATAGCGCTCACCATCAACCTGGCGTTGGGCTTCGGCTTTTCGACAGGTGATATGCAGTATGTTTCCACCGCCATCATGGGGCCGATGTGCGTGCTTCCGTTTACGGCGTTGATGCTTGCGGTGTCCAGCGTGAAGAACAATGTTGGCAGGATACCGATAAACCTCGTCTGGATGTTCGGTTGGTGGGCGTTCCTGGCAGGGTTCATCTGCATATGTATCTTCTCATTCGAGAGTTCGGATTCCTTCTGGGTGAATATGGTGCTCGGCATCATCGCGGGGTACACCTCTCCCATATTCCACGCCAAGGGCATGGGCAGGCATTACGACAAGAAGCTCCCGCTCGCCAAGCCCAAGAAGGTCATGCAGCTTGTGGTGTGCATCGTCTTCATCGTCATCATAGTGGCGCTCTCCGTCACTCCTGCCATCATCACGACCACCGATCCTCTCTACAAGATAGACAAGGTGGAACTCGGCATGACATATGACGAGGTGACGGACATCCTCGGCGACCCAATAGGGGAATTCGACGAGGATGATATGTACTATATCAGCAGCATCACCTACGTCAGCTCCGACGCCAAGAAGATATACGACAAGATGTCCGACATTGTGAAGAAGGCGGAACAGCTCGAAGAGGACGCGCAGGAGATCGATGACCTCGCGAGGGAGTACGAAGACCTCTTGAACGACCTGGAGGAGCTCGAATATTCCTATGCCGTGATATCCTTCTCCTCGCCCATCGCTTTCGCAGACAGCTATGTGGACGCCGTCGTCTACATCGACAACGCGCAAAACGACCCCACGGACTACAACAATCACTATTATTACTACTCGACCGACGATTGGCTGGTCGAGAACAGCACGAGCGACCGCCTCAGCGACGACACTTTCTATGTCGGCTACAAGAGGTCATACGAGGACGGCAGCTTTATGATGTATCTGTGCGAGCTCGGCAACGTCTCTGTGGATCAAAACTATAACGGCGAGTATACTGTCTCCGGCAACTACGACACCCCGCTGGATTCTGGCGTATACTATTCCGACACCATGAGCGTGAGCGAGTGGAGCAGGTATATGCCCGATTTCGAGGAGCGCTATATCAACATCTATATCGGCGGCATCGCGGAGAATGTGGAGCTCGGGATGTCCTACGATGAGGTGTCCGCCATCCTCGGAGAATACCTCGTAGACAGCAACGGCAACACCTACACCTACGCCAAGTCGGAGAATATGTACTATATCGAAGACGCCGTCATCGTCACATTCTCCTCCTCGTACAGCGACCGCTACGTGACCAAGATCGAGTATAGAGCCGATTACGACAACTTCAATAGCGGCAATTACGGCAGTACAGAAGTGGAACTTGTGGAAAACGATGAGTATGACTCCTATCCCGACGACGAGCTGTTCATCGACGTGACCAAGGATTATTCCTATGACGGCAACGGCGGCGGATATTACAGCTTCATCAAAGAATTGCAGGAGTTCAACGTCACCAATTTCTATGACTACGGGAACTCATATCAGCTTGACGGCACTTATATTGCCCCGGGCAATTATGGCACGACCATCAAGAGCTTCTCGTACGACCTGGAAGGGTGGCTCGCCTACATCCCCGATTTCGAGGACAGATTCCTGTTTGTCTACATCGGCGACAAAGCGGAAATGGTAGAGCTCGGGATGTCCTACAACGAGGTGACTGACCTCCTCGGGAGCTATCACTCGTATAGCGGCAACACCTACACCTACGCAAAGGCGTACAGCACGAGCCCCATTGATGAGGACGTGGTCTATGTCACCTTCTCCTCCTCCGGCAGCGACCGCTACGTGACCAAGATCGAGTATCACGCGACGGATCCCGATCGTTTCAACGGGGGCAGTTCGTACAGCGCGACTCTCCTCCCGAATGACAGGGACGACGTGTTCGACGACGATCGGCTCATGATCGCGGCGATCCGCAATTACAACGGCGATACGAACGACAACGGGAATCACAGCTTTGTCAAAGAGCTTCAGGAAGTCAATGTCACTTCCGTCTCGCAGAACGGGAACTATTATACGATCGCATTCAGCTACGATCGTCCCAACGCCACGGGCACGAATAGTACTTCGGAGACTAGATCAAGAAGCGAATGGCTCGGCTATATCCCCGATTTCGATGTCTTCTACAACAGAGTCGTCAACAGTCAGAACCTGAGCTACTATCTGTCGTACACCAACGACAGCAGATATCCCTTCGCGTTCGACTCGTCGACGTTTGAGCTCACTTCCACAAACAAATTGGATAGTAGCACCGCCACTTTCACTGTGCGCGTCAGAAGGACCTGCAATGTGAAGTTCGACTATCATGTCTCCTCAGAGAACAATTATGATTGGTTTACGATAGTAGTGAACGGCTCTCAGATCGACAGGATCTCGGGCACGAACTCGGGAAGTTATTCGGGCAGGCTGTCGAGCGGCACCGAGATAACTTTCACTTACAGTAAAGACGGCAGTAATAGTAACGGAAGCGACTGCGGTTGGGTGGACAACTGGGAAGTATATTGACATCATACCTCCCTGTTTCGGCGGGCGTCCTCGCGGACGCCCGCCTTTATCGTGGGATATCCGTCGGCTCGGCATGGCAGGATAAAAATCGGGCTCATGTGCCCGATTTCAAGATGTTCAGATAAGCCGTATGCTCAAATTTCCGTCCTTATTTCACAAATATGTCAAATTACTGAAATAAGATATGTTTGATCGCTTTCTTATTTCATTTATATTATTCCTGTCTGGCATAGCGGGGTAGGGGCGTATCCCGGTGGTATCGCGCGGGGCGCGATGCCCCCGTTCGGCACTCGCAAAAACAGCCGTGCTACGCACCGCCTCTTTTTCATTTGCTCCCGCATCTGCACGCCTGCGGTGTGCGATGTGTAGGCGACGTAAAGCGGGGTAGGGGGGTATCCCGGTGGTATCGCGCGGGGCGCGATGCCCCCGTTCGGCACTCGGTCTAAATCTTTGCGTGAACAGGGGGCGTATTCCGGTGGTATCGCGCAGGGCGCGATGCCCCCGTTCGGCACTCG